>CAYGYX010000044.1:7170-9088 GCA_964354255.1 uncultured Acidimicrobiia bacterium
GATCGGAGGGCGCGGCGGGCGGGGGCTCGGGGAAGGCCTCGCGGGCCAGCTCGGGGGCGGCTTCCACCGCCGCTTCGGCGGGGGTGCTGGCGCTGGTGATCTCGTCGTCCATGTCTCCTCCTGGTTCCAATCACATCGTGGTTGCGGCCGGTTTGGGATCTGTAAAGGGCCTATGAGAACTGGCTAATCAGTCGCATTCGCTGCCGCCGGGGGTCCCGGTGGCGCCTTCCCCCAGCCTCGCCAGCAGGTCGGCCACCGTCGCCCGGGCCGCGGCGGCGTCGACGATGGGCAGGTTCATGTAGTTGAGGCCCCGGCTGTGGGCCGGATAGCCGATGGCGGTGGTGGCGATGTCCCCGGTGTCCAGTGCGGACACCACCCGGATGAGGGCGGGGAGCAGGTCGAGGGGGATGGTGCTGGTGGTGGAGGAGGTGATCGCCCGGGCGATGGGGGTGAAGCGGGTGAGGAGAGTGGCGGCGTCGAGCTCGGCCCCGAGGTCGCGCAGCAGGCAGCGCTGGCGGAGCATGCGCTGGGAGTCGCTCGAGCCGGTGCGGTTGCGCACATAGGCCAGGGCGGTGCGCCCGTCGAGATGATGGCGCCCCGGGGTGATGTCGATCTCGATGGGCTCCTCGCCCTCCTTGGCCGGGGAGAAGGCGATGTGCATCTCCTCGGTGGCGTTGACGTCGATGCCCCCGACGGCGTCGACCAGGTCCACGAAGCCGGCGAAGTCGACCAGCACGTAGTGGTCGATGGGGATGCCGATCAGCACCGACATGACCTGGCGCAGCGCCTCCATGCCGGGGTCGGGCGCTGCGGGGAAGGTCTGCACCCAGTGGGCGGTGTGCACGTGCAGGTAGTTGAGGCGGTCGAAGTAGCAGTCGCAGGGCTCGAAGGGGGGCTGCTGCGGCGGGTCCTCCTCGGCGGCTTCCGCCTCGGCGACCGCCTCCCGATAGGCGCGGTCCTCGTGCCACTGCTGCACCTGGAGCATGGTGTTGAAGCGCGACCAGGCCGCCGGCAGCGGGGCCTGCACCAGATCGCGGGAGACCGAGATGAGCGCCGCCTTGCCCGCTTCCAGGTCGAGGACGGCGACGATCATCACGTCGGTGCGCAGGTCGGCGCGGCCCGGGCCGAAGTCGCCCCCGGCGAGGAGCATCGTGACCCGGCTGCCGCCGATCTCCCCGGCCAGCTCCTCCTCCGGCGGCAGGGTGGTGGTCGTGGTGGGGACGGTGGTGCTGGTGGTGCTGGTGGAGGTGGCTGCGCTCGAGGTCGTCGTCGCCAAGGTGGCAGGGGTCGTGCTGGTCGTGCCGAGGTCCGGGCCCAGGTCTTCCTCGCTGAAGCCCTGGGCGAGGAGGTCGGCGATGCGCTGGGCGAGGGGCGGCACCTCGTCCTGTTCCACGAAGACGGCGTCGAGCAGGCCGAGCGCATCGACCGCGTACCGGTGCACGATCACCTGCGGGACGGTGAGGGCGGCGGCGACCACGATGGCCGGGGCCAGGTGCAGCGCGGAGCGCCGCCACCCGAGACCCGGCGGCTGTTCCAGGCGCCAGGCATCGGCCACCGCTCCTACCCGGAGGAGCACCACGGTGGCGTTCAGCCCGATCAGCCCCCACAGCCATGAGGGCTGCACCAGCATCTCGGCCAGCCCGGCTGCCCCGCGCCGCGCGAAGAACAGCAAGCCCCCGAGGACGGCCAGGGAGGGCACGGCGAGGAGCAGGCCGCGCCGCCGTCGCCCCAGCCACCACTGCCCGGCGCCGGGCAGCACCGCCGACAGGAGGCTGGCGGCGCCGGTGAGGCGGCGGGCGGGCGGGGGGTTCAGGTCGATCATGCCCGCGGGGATGGTATGTCCGGTTCGGGCTTACGGTCGCGACGAGTGCGGGGACAAGGGTCGCGGGCAAGACCGCGCTAGCGGAAGCCCTCTCCC
>CAYGYX010000044.1:9188-10911 GCA_964354255.1 uncultured Acidimicrobiia bacterium
CGCGGTGGGGGTAGGCCCTACGGGTTCATCGTGTAGGCGTCCCGCAGGGCATAGACCTGGCCCTCCCAGATCCGGGTGGAGCGGGCCGCGTCGACCACCGGCCGGCGGATCATCCGCAGGCAGTGCTCTGCCTGTGCCGGGCTGGTGGTGGGCTTCCCGTGGAGGATCACGGCGAAGCGGGAGAAGTCCCGCACCCACACGTCGAAGACCTGGTCGATCAGGTCGGCCTCGAGCCCGTGGATCTCGGCGTTCTCCAGGAGGAGCTGGGCGTAGACCACCAGGGTGAAGATCTCCCCGACCGCCAGCAGGAAGTCGATATCGGCGGCCTGCGCCTTGTCGGGGGTGGCCTGCAGCAGCATCCGCTCGAAGGCCTGCACCTGCTCCCGGAACACCGCCACGTTGGGGAGGTCGAAGCGGGCGAAGATGGGCCGGAAGTCGTGGAAGCGGATCTTCCCCAACCCCCGGGCCGGGCCCTGGTCGAACAGGAAGTCGTCGTTGGCCGGGTCGTCGCGCCGGGGGACCGGCGGCAGGTCCACCGGGTGGAAGAAGTAGTTCTCCATGAACTTGACGATGAGGGCGATGTTGACGTGCACCGTCCCCTCCAGCTTGGGAAGAGCGCGGATGTCGCGAGCCGCCATCTCGAAGAAGGTGTCTTTCTCGAAGCCCTTGGCGGCGATCACGTCCCACAGGTGGTTGATGACGTCCTCGCCCTGGGTGGTGACCTTCATCTTCACCACCGGGTTGTAGAGCAGGTAGCGGCGGTCGTCGGCCGAGGCGGAGCGCATGTAGTCGGCGGTGCGCAGCGCCACCAGCTTCATGGCCGCCAGGCGGCAGTAGGCATCGGTGAACAGCGCCTTGGCATGGGGGAAGTCGGTGACTGCCATGCCGTACAGGCGGCGGTGGGCGGCGTGCTGGATGGCTTCGTAGAAGGCGTGGGTGCAGATGCCGATGGAGGCCCACCCCAGGTTGTACTTGCCGATGTTCACGGTGTTGAGGGCAGCGTCCCAGGCCGGGTCGCCCCGCAGCAGGACGTCCTCCTCGCGCACCGCGTAGTCGGTGAGCTCGTACTCGGCCACGAAGTTCTGGCTGTGGACCACGTTCTGCAGGCAGGTGTATCCCGGCCGGGTGGGGTCGGTGGCGAAGAAGACCCACTCGCCGGTGTCGGTGATCTTGCCGAAGGTGGAGACGAGGGACGCCTCGTTGCCGTTGCCGATGTAGTACTTGCGCCCGTTGGCCCGCCAGGTGCCGTCGCCGGCCGGGGTGAGGGCCATCTCGGTGGAGTAGAGGTCGGCGCCGTGGGCCTTCTCCGACAGGCCGTAGGCGAAGATGCCCCCCTTCTCGAGCAGCCGGCCTGCCTCCTGCTTCACCGCCTCGTTGTGGCTCATCCAGATGGGGCCGAGGCCGAGCACGCTGACCTGCCAGGTGTACCAGTAGGGGAGCCCGTAGAAGCCGAGGATCTCGGCGAACTCGCAGATGCGCCAGGTGTCCCAGCGGCAGTCGGGGGCCCCGTAGCCGGCCGGGGTGCACATCGTGGCGAACAGGCGCTCCCGGCGGGCGAAGTCGAGGAAGTCTTGATACCAGACGGCGGCCCGGTCGTCCTCCTTCACCTTCTGCAGGCCCTTGGCCTCGAAGAACTCGACCGTGCGGCGCATGACTTCGGCCGAGCGCTCGTCGGGGTAGTGGCGGTCGAGGTGGCGGGGGTGGAGGAGGATCATGAGTGCTC
>CAYGYX010000044.1:11011-13114 GCA_964354255.1 uncultured Acidimicrobiia bacterium
CCACCACCCGAACCGGGTGGCGGCCTCCTGAACGAAGGCCCGGTTCAGGTTCCCGGTCTGGGTCAGCGCCTGGCCCTCGGCCAGGCGCGCGAGGAGCCAGCGCAGCGGCGGGATGGGGTCGTCGGTCCCCGGCGGCAGCTCGACGGGGGTGCCCAGCCGGCCGGCGATCCGCTCGACGATGCGGCGCCGGGCCCGGCTCCGCCCGAGGCCCTCGAGCCACCACGTCATCCGTTCGGTGCGGATCGCCTCCAGGTAGGTGCCGCCGTCGAGTTCCGCCCGGGGGATCGTCAGGTGGGCGCGGACGATCTCCTGCTGGCGGGCCTTCCACCCGGAGCGCCCGGGTGCGAGGTCGCCGGCGGCTACGGCCAGCTCGAGGATCCCCGCCGTCGAAGAGAGCGCCCGGGATTCCTCCAGGCCCATCACCGAACCCCACTCCAACTCGGGGAGGTCGGGAGGGGAGATCCCTGACGCCAGGTCCGCTTTGCGGAAGGCCGCCTTGCCGCGGGCATCGCTGCCCTCGTAGGCGTCGAGCACCCCGGCGGTGGTCGCCGAGCGGCAGATGGCTGCGTAGCGCGGCAGGCCGAGCAGGTCGCAGGCCCGCGCGAGCGCCGCCGCGACCCGGCGGTGGTGGCCGGTGTCGGTGAGCCACTTCATCGGCAGCTGGTACCACAGGAAGTCCTGCAGTTGCTCCTGGGTGAGCACCCCGATGCCCTCACCGGCCGTCAGCCACTCGAGGGCCGCTTTGGCGTCTTCTGCGACGCCGGTGTCCTCTGCGGACAATGCGGCGATGGCCGCGGCGATGACGGGGTCGTGTGCGGTCATTGTGGCCGGAGTCTCGCACGCTCGCCGCCCGGTGTCTGCTTGAGGTGGCTGCCCGGCGGGCGGGCGCCGAAGCGACGAGGATATGTCGGCATGGCTGAGACCCGGGGCAGCGAGATCGTCGTCTTCTGGGCACGGAGCCGGGTGACCTGTGACGGGTGCGGGGAGGACCTTGGGAAGGGGGCCCTCATCCGCTTGGAGGACCGCCAGGCCTTCTGTCCCGACTGCGCCGACCTCGACCACCTGGTGTTCCTTCCCTCCGGCGACGCCGCCCTGACCCGACGGGCCTCAAGGCTCTCGGGGCTGCGGGCGGTAGTGGTGCGGTGGAGCACCGCCCGCAGGCGCTACGAACGGCAGGGAATCCTCGTTGAGGAGGAGGCTTTGGCTCGCGCCGAGGAGGAGTGCCTGGGCGATGCGGAGGCGCGGGCGGCATGCCGACTGCGCGACGCCGAGCGGCGCGAGCGCCTGGATCAGGAGTACGTCACCCGCTTCGCGGGCGCCGTCCGGGCGCGCTACCCGTCCTGCCCCGAGGGCGAGGAGAGGGAGATGGCCGAGCACGCCTGTCGCCAGCACAGCGGCCGGGTGGGGCGGAGCGCCGCGGCGAAGGGCCTCGACCCGGTGGCGGTGGACCTGGCGGTTCGGGCCCACGTCCGCCACGCCTGCACTCGCTACGACGAGCTGCTCATGGCCGGCCGGGACCGTGGTGTCGCCCGGGCCGAGGTCGAGGGGGAGGTGGAGGCCGTGCTGGCCCGCTGGCAGTCGGGCGGTGCGGTGTCGGCGGATCCCGCGTAGGGGCCGTGGTGCGGGCTGGGGGTCGGCTCCTGGCTTGCCTGACCCGACGAATGACCTGCAGGTCATGGAAGCGGGCCTACCAGAGCCGGGCTCGTGCCGACACCGACCGGGTCTTGGCCCAGCCGCTGAGCCAACTGCTCCCGCTCGGGTTCGGTCCGGTCGCGGTGGTCGCCTGGGCACTTCTCAAGTAGCGGGTCGCAGCCCGCGCTGGTCCTCGCCGATATCCGGCGGTGGTGGAGGCAGAGGTGACCCCCCGGCTGCTCGGTAGCCTGCCCCAGGTGACTGCGCCGCCGTCGCCGGAACGACCGTCCCTCGGCAGGGCACTCTGGCCCCTGGGCCGGTGGCGAGGTCCACTCGGTTGATCCCCAGGCCCGCCTGGCTTCCCGTCCCCCGCCCGGGCGGTGGGCAAGGCGGAAGCCGTTGCTGCGTCCGGCGGGCCCGGCTCTACTGCTCGTCGATCTGGCCGTGGCGGGGGAAGATCCCGGTGACGGC
>CAYGYX010000044.1:13214-18068 GCA_964354255.1 uncultured Acidimicrobiia bacterium
CCCGGCTCTACTGCTCGTCGATCTGGCCGTGGCGGGGGAAGATCCCGGTGACGGCGAAGCCGACGTGCTCGCCTATGTTCACCGCGTGGTCGGCGATGCGCTCCATGTAGCGGCCCACCCGCGACAGCTCGATGGCGGTGTCCACATTCATGCCCTCGGCCTCGGTGGCCAGCAAGGTGTAGAACTCGCCGACGAGGGAGTCGACCGTGTCGTCCTCCTGGTCGAGGCGAGGGCCGGCCTCTGGGTCCAGGCTGGCCACGCTGTCGATGCCCCGTGTGAAGAGGTCGAGGGCCGCCCGGCAGAGGCGGGCCAGCACCCCCTGCAGATGGCCGGCGAGCCGGAAGCCCTGCTGGCGGAGGATGCCCTTGGCGCAGTTGACCACCAGGTCGCCGCTGCGTTCGATCTCGTGGGCGACCCGGATGATGGAGATGAGGAACCGCAGGTCACCGGCCACCGGCTGCTGCAGGGCGATCACTTTGAAGATCCGCCGCTCCAGGTCGATGTAGGCCCGGTCCACCACGTCGTCGGCGTCGATCACCTGCTGGGCCACGTCGAGGCGGGTCTCGAGCAGGGCCTCGGAGAGCCGGCCGGCGTTCTCCAGCACCAGCGAGCCGAGGCTCACCGCGCCGCGCTTGATGGCGTCCAGCTCGGCCTCGAAGCGGTGGCGGATCTCGGAGTGGGGATGGGGCTCGATCATGGTGCCTCGTTCCGGGGTGCGGTCAGCCGAATCGGCCGGTGATGTAGTCCTCGGTCTGCTTCTGGCGGGGCCGGGTGAAGATGACGTCGGTGGTGTCGAACTCTACGAGGCGGCCGGTGCGCATGCCGGTCTCCTTCACGTCGACGGTGAAAAAGGCGGTGCGGTCGCTGACCCGGGCGGCCTGCTGCATGTTGTGGGTGACGATGACGATCGAGTAGTCGCGCTTCAGCTCGATCATCAGTTCCTCGATGCGCAGGGTGGCGATGGGGTCCAGGGAGGAGCAGGGCTCGTCCATGAGCAGCACGTCGGGGCTGGTGGCGATCGCCCGGGCGATGCACAGGCGTTGCTGCTGGCCCCCGGAGAGGGCGTAGGCCGAATCGCGCAGCTTGTCGCTCACCTCGTCCCACAGGGCGGCCCGCCGTAGCGACTGCTCGACGAGGTCGTCCATGTTCCCCTTGTAGCCGGCAATGCGGGGACCGAAGGCGATGTTGTCGTAGATCGACTTGGGGAAGGGGTTGGGCTTCTGGAAGACCATGCCGATGCGGCGCCGGACCTCGACCGGGTCCACCTTCTCCCCGTAGATGTCCACCCCGTGGTAGAGGATCGTCCCCTCCACCCGGGCGCCTTCGATGAGGTCGTTCATACGGTTGAAGCAGCGCAGCACGGTGGTCTTGCCGCAGCCGGACGGGCCGATGAGGGCGGTGATCTCGTGGGCCCGGATGGGCAAGGTGGTGTCGGCCACCGCTTGGAAGGATCCGTAGAACACCCGCAGGCCCTGTACGTCGAAGATGATGCTCTCCGGCTCGCCTGCCTCGGCCCCGCGGGCATCACGGCGGATGAGCGAGGCCGTCGGCCGGCCGCGGCCGGGGCGTTCCCCGCCGGGCGGGGTAGGTCGGCTTGCCGTGCTCGTCGGTTCCTCGCTCACGTCGTCGTCTTTCATGTCACCACTTCCGCTCGAATCGGTTGCGCAGGATGATGGCGGCGGCGTTGGCGGTGAGCAGGACCGCCAGCAGCACGACGATGGCGGCCGCCGTCAGCGATCGGAAATCGGCGCCGGGCTGGCGCGCCCAGGAGAAGATGGTCACCGGCAGGGCGGTGTAGGGGCCGGTGGCTTTCTCGAAGACGCCGGCGCTGCCGACGCTGAAGAACCCGGTGGCCGCGCCCACCAGCAGCAGCGGGGCGGTCTCCCCGAAGGCCCGGGCCAGGGTGAGCACCGTCCCGGTGAGGATGCCGGGGGCGGCATAAGGCACCACGTGGTGGCGGATCACCTCCCAGCGGGTCGCCCCTACCCCGAAGCCGGCCTCGCGGATGGCGGCCGGCACGGCTCGCAGCGCCTCGGCGGCGGTGATGATCACGATGGGGAGCACCAGGGCGGCCAGGGTGAGGCCTCCGGCCAGCATGTTCTTGCCGGCCACGCCGCCTCCCGCCCCGACGGCGCGGACGAAGCGCACGAAGATGGTGAAGCCGAGGATGCCGTACACGATGGAGGGCACGCCGGCCAGGTTGCGGATGTTGGTGTTGATGAAGCGGGTGAACCGGTTGTCGGGGGCGTACTCCTCCAGGTAGACGGCGGCGCCGATCCCGATGGGGAAGGCGAGCACCGCCACCAGCAACGTCAGCCCCAGCGAGCCCATGGTGCTCTGCCACAGGCCGGCCGTGTCGGCGTTGAGCGACAGGGGGTTGGCCACCACCGACCAGCCCCGGCCGGAGAGAGCATCCCAGGCCTTGACGAAGACGTCGACCAGGAGGGCGGCCAGGAAGAGCAGGGCGAAGAGCAGGGCGGAGAGCAGGGCGGCGGGGAAGGCCAGGTCGCCCCAGCTGCGCCGGCGGCCCTGGATGGCCTGGCCGACCAGGTCGGTGGTCGATGGGAGAGCAGCCCGGGTGGCCATCAGTACTTCTCCCGCACCCGCCGCACGAAGCGGTCGCTGAGCAGGTTCAGGGCCAGGGTCATCAGGAAGAGGAGCAGGCCCAGGAAGAAGAGGCTCTGGAAGGCGTTGGTCGATCCGGCCACCTGGTCCGAACCGATGGCCAGGGCGCTCATGGCGGCCGTCATGGTCTGTCCCGGCTGGAAGATGTTCACCTCGAACAGCGACCCGCCGACCGCCCCGGCGGCCATGGCGACCACCATCGTCTCCCCGATGGCCCGGGACAACCCGAGGATGAGGGAGGCGACGATCCCCGAGATGGCCGCCGGAAAGACCACCCGGATGACGGTGGTGGCCTTCTTGGCCCCCAGGCCGTAGGAGGCCTCCCGCAGGGCGTGCGGGACGGCCCGCATCGCGTCCTCGGTCACCGAGGCAATCAGTGGTGTGACCAGGATGCCGACGCCTATCCCGGCGGCGGCCATGCTGAACACCCCGGCGTGGGGGTTGAGGCGCATCACCAGGTTGGGGCTGATCCAGGTGAGGGCGAAATACCCGAGCACCACGCTGGGGACCCCGGCCAGCACCTCGAGGATGGGCTTGAGCCAGCGCCGGGCCCGGGGCCGGGCGTACTCGGACAGGTAGATGGCCGCGCCCAGGCCCAGGGGGGTGGCTACCACCATGGCGATGAAGGCGATCAGCAGCGTCCCCACCAGCACGGTCTTCAGGTCGAACATGTCGCGGCGGGGGAACCAGCCCAAATCCCACAGCCAGGAGAGGTCGATGCTGGTGATGAAGCGCCAGGCCTCACCGACCAGGGAGGCGACGATGAGCAGGGAGATGATTATCGAGGTGACGGCGGCGCCGGTGAAAAGGCGGCGCATCCGGCGCTCCCGCCGCAGCCGGGGCCGGGAGCCGCTGAGGTCGATGGCCGGGGTGGCTGATTCGGTGGCCATGGTGTGATCAGGTTTCTAGCAGCCGGTCTCGCTCTGGTCGGCAGGTCCGGTCCTGAGGGAGGGGTGCGGGCGGGCCGGGGGTTGGCCCGCCCGCACCTGAGGGAGACCCGCCGGCTCTCAGGTCCTTCACCGATTCTGCCAGGCCTCAAGGGTCGGCCCGTAGTCGGCGAGGCGGACGTAGCCGGCCTCGTCGATGCTGGCCAGGCCTTCCTCGGAGAGGTACAGGTCCACGAAGGCGGCCACCTCGGGCTTGTCGGCCGCGGCTTCCTTGTTCACGTAGATGTACAGGGGGCGTGAGTAGGGGTAGCTGCCGTCGGCGATGGTCGCCGCCGTCGGGGCCACGCAGCCCTCGCCGCCGTCGATGGCCAGGGCCTTGACCCGGTCCTGGTTGGGCAGGTAGAAGGCATAGCCGACAAAGCCCAGGGATGTCAGGCTGCCGGCGATGCCCTCGATGATCACGTTGTCGTTGGGGGAGGCCACGTAGTCGGGCTGCAGGACTGCGTCCTCGCCCCGCTCCTCGGCGATGTCGGCGATGGCGAACTCGACGAAGCTGTCGTAGGTGCCCGACTCCTCACCGGGGGCGGTGATCACCAGGTCGGCGTCCGGGTAGGGGGCGTTGGGGGCGCCGATCTCGGCGGCCAGGTCGTTGGCGTCCGACCACGTGCCGAAGCCGATCGACTCCGGCCCCATGAGGGCGTAGAGGTCGGCGGAGGCGAGGCACTCGAAGGCGGCGTTGTCGTGGCTGGTGAGCACCGATAGGCCGTCGATGGCCACCACCAGTTCGACGAACTCGATGCCGTTCTGGGCGCAGAGCTCGCGCTCGGCGTCCTTGTAGGCACGCGAGGCGTCGCCGATGTCGATCTGGCCGGTGCAGAAGAGCTGGGCGCCGTCGCCGGTGCCCGGTCCCTCGACCTTGATGGCCACGTCCGGGTACATGGCGCTGAACGTCTCCGCCACCCGGGCGCTGATCGGCTCGACGGTGGACGAGCCGGAGATGTCGATGCTGCCGGACAGGCCTGCGCCGGTTGTGGCGGCGCCCGTGGTGGTGCTCCCACCCTGGTCGCCGCCGCAGGCGGCGGCGACCAGTGCCAGCGCCAATAGCAGGGCGATGAGGCCCAGCTTGCGAGACATGTCTTCTTGTCCTCCTGGTTGGCTTGGTGGTGGCGGCCTTCCGAGCCGGCTGCCATCGTCGGGGACGCTACGAGGGTCGGGTGACGGTGACGGGACCGTGGTGTGAACGGGAGGTGAATCTTTCCGTGTCGGGCACCGGGAGGGCCGGCGGCACCGTCCCTATAGTCCCCGGTGCCGTGTCCACCGCCGCCATTGCCCTGAGCGCGGT
>CAYGYX010000045.1:0-9498 GCA_964354255.1 uncultured Acidimicrobiia bacterium
GCAGCCGGGGGAGCACCTCCTGGATGAAGACGTAGGCCACCTCGGAGCCCTGTAGGACCACCGCCCCGGCCGGATCGGGGGAGTCCACCATCCGGTAGACGCCCTGGGCCGCGACCCCGGCCGGGGGCAGCCCGAGGCCCTCCCGGTCGGGCACGGGCTCCTTGGGCCGGGTGACGAACGGGGCGATCAGGGCCGGCCGGGCGCGGAAGGCGGCGGCCAGCGTGGGCCACACCTCGCCGGGCTCCCAGGGGGTGAGAGTGATCGCGCTGCCGGCGGGGAAGTTCTCCTGGAGCAGCTGCAGGGCCTGCGGGTCGGCATGAGTGGGGCCGTCCTCCCCGGTCTTCATGCCGGCGTGCCCGCAGATGAGCACGAAGGGCCGCTGGGGGCCCGGTTCCACGTGGGCGCGCATCTGGTTGCCGATGGCATGCAGGCGGGCAGCGATGTGCCCGAGGGGGGCGATGAACGCGCCGTAGGAGGCCCCCGCTCCCACGTGCCGGCCGAAGGACGAGAGCCCCGACAGGACGCAGGAGAGCCCGTCTTCGCAGATCCCCCCCACCGACAGCGTCCGGCTGTCCGGGTTGGCGGCCAGGTGCAGGAACCCTTCGGGGAAGCCCACCGCGGCCATGGAGATGGCGGTGGAGCCGAGCAGGTCGGCGGCGCCGATGAGGATCGCCCCGGCCGACGCCCGGTTCAGGTGGCCGAGTGCCTTCCCCAGTTGCTCCCGCAAGGGGAGGCTGCTCCCCGGAGCGGTGGCCAGGGTCTCGGGGCAGAGGTCCGGGTCGGCGGCCAGGTAGATGCGCTCCACGTCGGGGGCGGTGGGACGGGGGGCCCGCCGCCGGGACTCGAGGCGGGACTTCGCCTCGGCGACCCGGCCGGCCAGCGCCCGGCAGATGGCCGCGTCCTTCTCCAGAAGACCGCGCAGCAGGAGCAGCGTCTCCCAGTAGCACCGTTCCACCTCGACGAGGTCCTCCCCCTTCCGGCAGCGCTCGTCCTCGCAGCAGGGGACGCCGGGGGCGCCGGGGCCCAGGAGCGGCTCCAGGGTGGAGCGGAACTCGGGGCTGCACAGCTGGTGCCCGGCCCCGTGGGACTTCCTTCCCTCGATGCCGTACTGCCAGCCCTTCTTGGTGCGGTAGACGATGGCGGTCGGCTGGCCGGTGTCCATCTCCAGGGCGCGGCGCTGGGCGGTCAGTATCAGCGGGATGTCGAAGCCATCGGGGACCTCGACCACGTTCCAGTCGTGCAGGTAGAAGAACTCCCGGGGGTCCCACTGCACGTAGTCACCCGGATGGTCGCCGTCGCGGGTGACCGCGTTGGAGTCGATGGAGGCCTGGTTCCAGTCGAGGTGGACGATGGCGTTGCGCAGGCCGGCCGTGCCGGCGAAGGCGGCCGCCTCGGCCACCCGGCCGGGGGTCATACCGCCCTCCCCTTCGACGATGTGCACCCGGGGGGCGTCGGGGCCGTAGAAGTCGGCCGCCCCCAGGGCCAGTCCCAGCGAGCTGCCCATACCGATGCCGGAGGCGCCGGTGGCCAGCTTGACGAAGGGGGTGGCCGGGGTGGGGTGACCATCCAGGGCCTTGCTCCCGAACTGGCGGAACAGGGGGGTGGGCTGGGTGGGGTTGCGCCGGAAGCCGAGCAGGTCCTCGAAGCGCAGGCGTAGCCGATTCTCGTCGGGCAGGGCACCCGGGTCGCCGATGCGCACCACCTCGTCGCGCAGGGCCAGCATGGCGTAGAGGCCGAGGGCCTTGTGGCCGGCGGCGTAGGAGAGGATGTCGGCGTCGTCGCGGTTGGGGTCGCCGATGTCGTAGTCCATGGAGGCGAACAGGGCGGCGGCGACAAAGCGGCCCGACGACACCGACCCGCCCGGGTGCCCCGACTGGGCGTAGTTGTACAGGATCGAGCAGAGCGATCGGTAGACCAGGTCGTAGCGGGTGAGGTGCTCGACGAGGCCGTCTCCGAGCAGGGATTCGTCGGCACGAGCCACCTCGAGCCAGATACCCCGCCGCGGTCCGAACGATGGGCTCATCGGTCCTCCGTCATGGTCAAAGGGGCTCGGCCGGCCCGGCGCCGGCCTCCGCCGATGAGATCATCCCGGTTCTCTCCTGAGAGCGGCCCTGCGGCATGGTAACCCTCGTGGGCGGGAGCTGTCGCGGCCGTCTAGTCCACCGTCCAGGTCCCCGTCTGGCGGATCAGCTCGCTCAAGCTGGCGGGGCCCCGCCGCTCCTGGGCGTCGCGCATCTGGCGCTGCAGCTCGTCCTCGTACATGGGCCGGGTGACGTCGCGGAACACGCCCAGTGGGGTGGGGCCCTGCGGGCTCGACGACAGGCGGCTGAGGGCGAACGCAGCCGAAGGGTCGGCCGCGTGCTCGTCGTGGACGTGCACCGCGTCGAGGCCGATCTCGGCCACGTCCACGATCCGGGCGCCGCGGGAGAGGAGCACGACGCCCTTCTCGTCGTTCCGGCCGAACACCACCGGCTTCCCGTGCCGCAGGTTGATGCGGTTCTCCAGGCGCTCGTCCTTCCCGGTCAAGGCGATGAAGGCCTGGTCGTTGAAGACGTCGCACTTCTGGTAGATCTCGATGAAGGCCGTGCCACGGTACTGGTGGGCCCGGCGCAGCAACTCGATGGTGAGCGCCCGGTCGGTGTCGATGGTGCGGGCGACGAAGCCGGCCTCCGCCCCCAGGGCCAGGCTGATCGGGTTGAAGGGGGCCCCGAGCGAGCCCGTCGGGCTCGACTTGGTGCGCTTGCCCGGCTCGCTGGTGGGGGAGAACTGCCCCTTGGTCAGCCCGTAGATCTGGTTGTTGAACAGCAGGATCTTCAAGTTCAGGTTGCGCCGCATGGCGTGGATGAAGTGGTTCCCGCCGATGGAGAGGGCGTCGCCGTCCCCGGTGACCACCCATACCGACAGCCCGGGGTTGGCCAGCGCGATGCCCGAGGCGATGGCCGGGGCCCGGCCATGGATGCCGTGGAACCCGTAGGTGTTCATGTAGTAGGGGAAGCGGGAGGAGCAGCCGATGCCGGAGACGAACACCACCTTTTCCCGGTCGAGGTCCAGATCGGCCAAGAAGGTCTGCACCGCGGCGAGGACCGCGTAGTCCCCGCAGCCGGGGCACCAGCGGACCTCCTGGTCGGCCTGGAAGTCGGCCCGGGTGTAGCGCTTGGCCTCGCGGTCGGTCATGTCCCGGCCATCTCCACGATCTTCTCCTCGACCTCGAGGGTCTTGAAGGGCATCCCCTGCACCTTGCTCAGCCCTGTCGCGTCGACCAGGAACTGGGCCCGCAGCAGGCGGAGCAGGTGGCCCCGGTTCAGCTCGGGGACGAGCACCCTGGGGTAGCGCCGCACGACCTCGCCCAGGTTGCGGGGGAAGGGGTTGAGGTAGCGCAGGTGGGCCCGGGCCACTTTGGCGCCGCGGGCCCGGGCCTGGCGCACCCCGGCGTAGATGGCGGCGTAGGTGGACCCCCAGCCCAGCACCAGCAGTTCCGCCCCTTCGTCGGCGTCCACCGAGAGCTCGGGTATGTCGGCAGCGATGCCCGCGATCTTCCGTTCGCGCATCCGCACCATCTGCTCGTGGTTGGCCGGCTCGTAGGAGACCTCGCCGGTGATGTCCTCCTTCTCGAGGCCGCCCACCCGGTGCTCCAGGCCCGGGGTGCCGGGGATGGCCCAGGGCCGGGCGAGGGTGCCCGGGTCGCGCCGGTAGGGCAGGAAAGCGCCGTCGAAGCCGGTTCCGGCGGCGAAGGGCACCGAGATGTCGGGGAGGGCGTCGAGGTCGGGGAGGCGCCAGGGCTCGGCGCTGTTGGCGATGTACCCGTCGGAGAGCACGATCACCGGGGTCATGTACTTGAGGGCTAGGCGGGCGGCCTCGATCATCACCGCGAAGGCGTCGCCGGGGGAGCCGATGGCCAGCACCGGCAGGGGGGCCTCCCCGTGCCGCCCGTACATGGCCATGAGCAGGTCGGCCTGCTCGGTCTTGGTGGGCAGGCCGGTGGAGGGGCCGCCCCGCTGCACGTCGATGACCAGCAGGGGCAGCTCGGTCATCACTGCCAGGCTCATCGTCTCCGACTTCAGCGCCAGCCCGGGGCCGCTGGTGCCGGTGACGCCCAGCTGCCCGGCAAACGATGCCCCCAGGGCGACACCGATGGCGGCGATCTCGTCCTCAGCCTGGAAGGTGCGGACCCCCAGCTTCTGGTAGCGGGCCAGCTCGTGGAGGATCTCGGAGGCGGGGGTGATGGGGTAGGAGGAGTAGAGCAGGGGGAGGCGGGCCGCCTGGGCCGCGGCCACCAGCCCCCAGGCCACTGTCTGGTTGCCGGTCACGTTGGCGTACTCCCCGGGGCGCAGCCGGGCCGGCTTCACCTGGTAGCTGTGCCGGAATTGCTCGGTGTTGAGGCCGAAGTTGTACCCGGCCCGGAAGGCGGCGGCGTTGGCCTTGCGCACCGTCTCCTTGCCGGCGAAGGTGCTCTCGATCCAGGCGAGGGTCGGCTCGACGGGCCGGCTGAACATCCAGATCATCAGTCCCAGGGAGAAGAAGTTCTTGGAGCGCAGCGCCTCGCGCGCACCCACCCCGCTGCTCTTGACCGCCTGCAGGGTCATCTCCTCCATTGGGACCTCGATCACCTGATAGCCGCGCAGGGAGCCGTCGAGCAGCGGGTTGGTCCGGTAGCCGGCCCGCTGCAGGTTGCGCTCGTCGAAGGCGTCGCGGTTGACCACGATCGTGCCGGCCGGGGCCAGATCGGCCAGGTTGGCCTTGAGGGCGGCGGGGTTCATGGCCACGAGCACGTCGGGGTTGTCGCCGGGAGTCAGGATGTCGCTGTCGGCGATGTGCACCTGGAAGGAGGACACCCCGGCCACGGTGCCCGCCGGGGCCCGGATCTCGGCCGGGTAGGAGGGGAGGGTGGCCAGGTCATTGCCGAAGATGGCCGAGGCCTCGGTGAAGCGGCTCCCGGCCAGCTGCATGCCGTCGCCGGAGTCGCCGGCGAAGCGGATGCGCACCCGGCCGACGCTCTGCTGCTCGAGGAGGGGGGTTTCGTCGGGCACGGGCCGGTCAGCCTCCTGAGAAGGGCGGGGAGACCAGGATGCGGTCGTTCTCCCCGACGGTTTCGTCCATGGCGATGCCCTGCCCGTTGCGGGTAGTGACGACGAAGCGGTGGTCGATGCCCAGACCGGCGAGGAGGGCCCCGGCGGTGGTCCCCGCCGGCAGAGGGATCTCCTCCTCGGCGAAGCCCACGGTATGGGCCAGGCCTCCGATCAGCTTCACGAGTACCTTCATGTCAGCGCGGCGAACTGCTCGGCGGCCGTCGCCTCGGCGCTCAGTCCCAGGCTCTCGAGCGTCGCCCGGGTGGGGATGCCCCGCTCGTCGTAGCCGCGGATGTCGTAGTAGTGCTGCAACAGGGCGTCGTAGCGGTCGTACTCCAGGTGCCGCCCGGCGATGGGCCCCTCGGTGTCGGCGTTGGCCGGGTCGAACCAGACGGCGGGCGGGTAGTCGGCCCGGCGGTCGGTGTCCGGGTACTCCCGCAGCCAGAACAGCTTCATCACCGCGTAGATCCGGTCGGCGCTGGGCCAGAAGTCCTCGAGCTGGTAGTCGCGGCCGGTGATCTGGTTGTAGTACTTCGGGTAATTCTCCAGGCCGAAGCCGAGCTCGACCCAGGGGAACCGGCAGGAGACGATCGACTCGAACATGCCGCCCCGGATGCGCTGCAGGTCGACCACCTTCTGGGCCTTGTCGCGGCCGTAGGACTCGCGCGGCGTCTGGGTGATCTCGTAGCTGATTATCCAGGATTCCTTGTGGTGAGCGCCGATGGGGCTGACGCCGAAGGCCAGCGCCATGCCGGGGATGAACTTGCAGTTGTAGGCGGAGACCTCGAGGCCCTTGACGTGCATGGCGTAGGCCTCCGACCCATTGCCGATGGCGCGGGCGGCGCGCATCGTGCCCTCGGCCAGCAGGTTCCCCACCTCCCCCCGCCGGAGGGCGATGTCGGTGAGGAGGTCCTGGAACCCGGCGAAGTCCCCGAAGCGCAGGTCGCCCTGGACCGCCCCCTGCTCTATGGCGTCGGCGTAGAAGCTGAGGACGCCCCCGGCCGACATGGTGTCGAGCCCGAAGTCGTCGCACAGGTAGTTGAGGGTGGCCACCTGCCGGATGTCGTACAGGTCGAGGTTGGGGCCGAGCAGGCCCATGTTCTCGTAGTCCAGTTCGGACTCGCGCCCCTGGGTGTCGAGCATGGCGATGCCGCACTGCATGGTGCAGTTCGGACACCCGTAGACGGCCACCTTGGCCTCGGCCAACCGCTGGCCGTCCACCCGCCAGGCCTCGGGGTGCTGGGTCCGGCGGAAGTTGTGCACCGGGAGGGCGGCCACCTCGTTGCACCATGGGAGGACCCCGGTGGTCCCCTGGAGCGACCAGCCGGCCTTCTGGTCCATGGCATGCACGGTGCGCAGGTCGTCGCGGCCGAGCGCCTTCATCTCCGCCGGGAAGGCCTGGGGGATGGGCTGGGACCCCTTGACCACGATGGCCTTGAGCAGCTTGGAGCCCATCACCGCCCCCATGCCCGGCCGCCCGCCCGCCCGGCCCTCCATGCTGCGGACGACGGCGTAGCGGACCAGGTTCTCGCCTCCCTGGCCGATGACCAGGACGCCGGCCCCCTTGCCGTAGCGGGCATAGATCCAGTCGTTGGCCTCGTAGGTGCCCTTGCCCCAGATCTCGTCGGCGGGCACGAAGGTGACCCGGTCGTCGTCGATGTAGAGCAGGGTGGGCCGCTCGGCGCGCCCTTCCACGATCAGGGCGTCGTAGCCGGCCTTGCGCAACTTCTCGGTGACCCGGGTGCCCAGGTTGCCGTCGCCGTAGCCGCCGGTCATGGGCGACTTGGCGGCGACGACGGTCTTGCCGGTGTTGGGGGCGGAGATGCCGCTGATGGGGCCGACCGCCACCACCAGCTTGTTCTCCGGGCCCAGGGGGTCGATGCCCGGCGTCAGCTCGTCGTAGAGGAGCTTGACCGCGAAGCCCCGGCCGCCGATCCAGGTGTGGGCGAACTCCTCCGCGAAGGGCTCGCTCCGGTAGGTGCGCGTCGTCAGGTCGACCCGCAGGATCTGCCCGGTCCATCCGTCCATCTGGGCTCATCCTCTCCTGGAGTGGCGCGCCTCCGGCAGGAGGCACTCGGCTGCCCCGATTATCGCGCCGGCGGAAGGCTTTCCCCGTCCCGGCGGGCGGGGGCCGCGCCGGGGGGCGGGCGGAAGGCGACCAGGCCGGACTCCTCCAGGGCCAGGCCGATCTCCAGGAGGCGATGCTCCTCCCAACGGCGGGCGATGAGTTGGAGGGAGGGGGGCGGGTCGTTCGGGAAGGCCGCCGGTGAGGCCAGGGGGAGAGCCAGGGCGGGATGGCCGGCATGGTTGACCGTGCTGGTGAAGGCAGAAAGGGCCTGCCGGTAGCCCATGGGGCCGTCCTCGGTGGCCACCCGGTCCGTGCCGATCTCCTTGCGCAGGACGGCGGTGGTGGGGGTGACCACCGCATCGAAGCGGGCGAGGAGGCCGTCGAGCGCTCGGCGAACCCGGGCCCGCCAGGCGAGGCCGGCGGCATGCTCGGCGGCTCCCATCGCCAGGGCGCGCCTCAGCCGCCGGCGCACCTCGGGGCCGTAGCGTTCCGGGTGGGCCTCCATCCACGCTCGATGCACCGCCGCCACTTCCGGGTACATGGATGCCTCGGCGAGGCCGGGGGGCGCGAGGTCGGGGGCGTGCACCTGCTCCACCGATACTCCTAGTCGCGCCAGGCCCTCGAGGGCGAAGCGGAAGCCGTCTCGCACCTCGCGGGACAGGGGATGGGCGGCCCAAGGCAAGGGGACGGCGAAACGGCAGCGGGACAGGTCGGCGGGCCCGCCGGGAAGGGCCACCGGCCTGGGGACGGACCATCGGTCGGCCGGGTCGGCCCCGGCGATCACGCCGTAGACCAGGGCGGCGTCGCCGACGGTGCGGGTCAGGGGGCCGACCGTGTCGAGTGAGGCTGCCAGCGGGAAGACGCCGGTCAGCGGGACGCGTCCGTGGGTGGGCTTTAGCCCCACCAGGCCACAGAGGGCGGCGGGCACCCGCACCGAGCCTCCCGTGTCGGTGCCGATCCCCACGGAGGTGAGGCCGGCGGCCACCGCCGAGGCCGATCCCCCCGACGACCCACCCGGTGAGGTGCCCGGGTCCCAGGGATTGCGCACCGGCCCCCACCAGTCGTTCTCGCTGGAGAAGCCGAAGGCGAACTCATGCAGGTTGGTCCGCCCCAGCACGACCGCCCCCGCCTGTTCGAGGCGTTGGACGACGGTGGCCGAGGCGGCGGCTACCTGCCGGTAGAAGCTCGACCCGCAGGTGGTGGGTCGGCCGGCCTGGTCGATGAGGTCCTTGAGCGCCACGGGCACCCCGGCCAGGGGGCCCGGCGGCTCCCCGTCGGCGAGGCGCCGGTCGAGGGCGGCCGCCGCAGCCAGGGCGGCTTCGTCATCGACCAGGGTGAAGGCGTTGAGGTCGGCCGCCCGGTTCATCGCCTCGAGGTGGGCGGCGGTGGTGGCGACGGCGGTGGTCTCTCCCGCCGCCACTGCGGCGGCGATCCCGGCGGCGGAGCCGGGGGAGGCGTTCACGCCCAGGTGATGGGCCGCTCCTGGGGGAACAGCGAGATCCACGGGATCCCGGGGGGGACCACCGCCGGGTTGCCGTCGGCGTCGAACAGGCGGTACGACTCGTCGACCGCTTCCCGCTCCCAGGTGCCTTCCATGACCTTGCCGTGGGCGAAGATCAGCAGCCGGCCGGTGCCGAGGGTCTCGACGGCGGGCACCGAGGCGCCGCCGCCCCCGGATGGCCCGGCCGCGTATTGATGGCTCTGCATGACGATCAGCACGTCGAAGGCCAGTTGGGCGCCCTCGCCGGCCCCGTCGACCCACTCGTGGGCGCGGGTGCCCTCAAAGCGCAGGTAGCGGCCGTCCCGGTAGGTCCAGGTGACGGTGTGGCCGAGGGCCCAGTCGAGGGTGATCGACTCCGCCGTCTCAGTCGGCTCCGCCCACTCCCCGATTTCGTAGAGGGGGCCGTTGATGTCGTCGTCGTAGCCGCGGGCGTCGGCGGCGGTGCGCAGGTCCCAGGTGTCGACGTACAGGTTGTGCGGAGCCCGGCGATGGGACATGCGGAAGAACCCGGCGGCCCCCTCCCCGATCAGGGGGATGCCCCGCGAGTTGGCGAGAGCCTGGATCCAGGCCTGGCCTCCCGAGATGGCCAGCGTCGCGTCGAGGGGGGCGAGCACGGCCGAGTCGGTGGGGCGCACCGAGCGCACGGGGCCGACGTAGCCGCTGTCGTTGTGGTGGAACAGGGCGATCAGGCGGGTGAAACCCCCCTCGACGATGATCTCGATGACCGCGTCGGCTTCCTGCAGGCCGGACTGGGGGCGGGCCTGGGGGTGGTTGTCCACCTTCACCGCCATCACCCGGCGGGCCAGCAGGTCCTCATCGGCGACGGGGAGGCCGTTGAGGGGCGAGGGCGGCCCGGCGGGCAG
>CAYGYX010000045.1:9598-17934 GCA_964354255.1 uncultured Acidimicrobiia bacterium
GCGACCAGGGGATGGGGAGAGCGTCGCCCTTGAGCCACAGTGGCATCTGGTCGGCGTAGTGCGGCGAGAAAGGGTTCCCCGACTGTCCTCCGGGCAGCACGAAGCGGCTCAACTCCCACTCCCCGACGTCGATTGCCATGCGCAGGGAGGCCACCGCCGCGTCGGGGTTGGCGACGGGGTCGGCCGGGTCAACCGGGGCCGGGCTCACCGTGTTGGCGTCGCCTCCCCATGGGTAGGGGCCCAGGTCGAAGACCCGGCCGAGGGGCTTGCGCTCGCTCACCGGGTGCCGGAAGGTGAGAGGGCGCACCTCGCCCCAGGCCCAGCGGGCGGTGTCGGGTCCGTAGCGGGAGTCGAGCCGGTCGGCGGCGGCGCGCAACGCCCGGCGCAGTTCCTCCTCCCAGCCCTCGGGGAACCACCCGGGCGGCTGCTCCCGGAGCAGGCGTACCAGGTGGCCCACCCGTCGCACCACGTAGGAATTGATGGGGATGAGGGAAACGAACCCCCTGCCCAGGGCCCACTCGGCGCTACGGGGGGCGCGGGCCCGGGCCACCCGGCTGCACAGCTCGGCGACCAGGAACTCGAAGACGGTGGCGGCGGGCGAGTCCGCCGAGACCCTCCCGTCCCAGTGGGCCAGCAGGGCGGCGACCGAGGCCAGGCCGGGGTCCTCCCCGACGGCGAGGAGGACGATCTCTCGCATCTCCCGCCACGGGAGCGAAAGGCAGTCCATCTGCAGTGCCAGCGCAGCCGGCACGTCCCAGTCGGTGCGCCCGGCGAGCGCCTCGGAGATGCGGGCGACCCGGTACCCGTCGAGGAAATCGCAGCCCAGATGGGGGCCGGTGGCCGAGGGCAGGTTGTTGGCGGTGGCCACGTACCCGGCGGCGGGGTCGGCGAGGTGCGGCAGGTCCTCGAAGGGGACCGGGTCGGGTTCCCATCCGGTCGTTTCATCCCAGGCGGGCAGCGGCAGGGCCCCCGCCCCCCGCCGACGCACCGGGGCGGAGCCCACCAGCTGCCAGCCGATGCTGCCCCGGGAGTCCGCGTAGGCCACGTTGAGCGGCAGGGAGTTCCAGTCGGCGAATGCCCGCCGCAGGTCTTCGGGGCTGCGGGCCCGGGGAAGGTCGAACAGGCCCCCGAGGGAACGGGCCATCAGCCAGGTGGCGGACATCGACAGGTTCCCCACCTCGCCCAGGAAGGCGGGGCCGACCAGGGGGCCGTGGTCGGTGACCAGCACCTCCAGCGCCTCGGGCGGCCGGCCGCGTACGTCGATGACCTCCGTGCGCACCTCGCAGGGGACGAAGCGGTCGCCGCGGCGCACGCTGCACCCGTCCGGGCCCACCTGCTCGAGGAAGAAGTCGGTGTTGTCGATGAGACCGGCGGTCACCCCCCAGGCGAGGTGGCCGTTGTGGCCGGCGGCCATCGCCGGGGCGCCGGGCAAGGAGGCGCCGGCCAGCGACCACTCCGGGGTGGTGACGTGCAGCAGGTACCAGTACGGGGGGAGCATGGGGGACAGGTGGGGGTCGTTGGCCAGCACCGGGCGGCCGGTGCGAGTACGCGCCGGAGCGATGGCCCAGTTGTTGGAAGCCCCGCCCATGCCGATGGCCGCCGCCAGGAGAGCGGCGTCGTCGGCGACGAGGTCGGCCGCCCGCCCGGCCGCCTCCCCGGGCCGGTCGCTGGCCGGTTGCCACTCCGGATAGGCCGGGTCCAGAGCGGCCAGCGCCTCGACGCCGTCGAGGGTGAGCACCTTCAGCCGGGCCAGCTCCACGTCCCAGTTGGAGGGCATGGCGAACGTGAACAAGGCCATGTAGGCGAGGGCGTCGGCCGCCCGGTAGGGAGTGGGGCGGGTCCGCAGGAGGGCGAACTCGTGGGGCCGCCGCGGCAGGCCGGCGGAGGTTCCCATGGTCACCCCAGCGGCGTAGGCCTCCGCCAGGCGGCGGTGCTCGGGCGAGAGCGCCTCCACCGCCGCCTCCCCGTAGTGCCGGAAACCGATGCGGCAGGAGAGGCGGTCGAGGGGGAGCCCGGCGGGCCCCAGGAGGGCGGCCAGGGTGCCCCGCACGATGCGCAGGCGGGTCTCTATTTGGAAGGCCCGGTCCTGCCCTTGGCAGAAGCCCACCCCGAACCAGGCGTCGGCGTCGTTGCCGGCCTCGATGTGGGGGATGCCGAAGCGGTCGCGCTGGATCTCGATGGGTGCGGAGGTACCACTCACCGGCAAGGTCCCCTCCACGATGGGAAGGCGCCTTCCCATCGCCCGCAGGGTCAGTCTGGGCAGGTTGACCATGGCCCGATGCTATCGATGGGGGCGGTAGGGCGGGGTATCGTGGGCCCAGGGCCTACCGGAGGGAACGATGCGTGATGTGGTGACCGCCATCCTCGGCGGTGGTCAGGGGGCACGGCTGTGGCCGCTGACCCGCGATCGGGCGAAGCCGGCGGTGCCGGTGGCGGGTAAGTTCCGTCTCATCGACGTACCCATCTCCAACAGCCTGCATGCGGGCATCGACCGCATCTTCGTTCTCACCCAGTTCAACTCGGTGAGCCTGCACCGCCACATCGCCCAGACCTATCGCTTCGACATCTTCTCCAACGGGTTCGTCCACATCCTCGCCGCCGAGCAGGGCCTGGAGAACCGGGACTGGTACCAGGGCACGGCCGACGCGGTGCGCCAGAACCTCCGGCGCCTGGTCGACCAGGATCCCAGTGAGGTGGTGATCCTCTCGGGCGATCAGCTGTACCTGATGGATCTGGATGCCTTCATCTCCGAGCACCGCCGCCATGGGGCCGACCTCACCATCGCGGTGAAGCCGGTGAGCTCGGACGAGGCCAGGGGCCTGGGCATCCTGCGCCTCGACGATGACGGCCGCCTGGTGGAGTTCGTGGAGAAGCCGCAGGAGCCCGAGGTGATTGCCCGGTTCGCCCTGGATGAGGCGACCGTGGCGGCCACCGGCGTGGATGCCGACCCGGGGTCGCTGCTGGCCAGCATGGGCATCTACGTGTTCCGTACCGAGGTACTGGTGCGCCTGTTGAGCGAGCACCCGGGGGACGACTTCGGGCGGGATCTGATCCCTCAGGCGGTGAAGGACTTCGCCGTGTTCGGGTTCGCCCATCGCGGCTACTGGCGGGACATCGGGACCATCGGCTCGTTCCACGAGGCCAGCCTGGAACTGACCCACCAGCTGCCCGCCCTCAACCTCTACGACGCCGACTATCCCATCTTCACCCGGCCCCGTTTCCTGCCCGGGAGCAAGATCACCCAGTGCAACGTGTACGAGTCCATCCTCTGCGACGGCAGCGTCATCGAGGGCTCTCAGCTCACCTCGTCGATCGTGGGCATCCGTGGAGTGGTGCACTCGGGATCGGTGCTGGAGCGCACGGTGATGATGGGTGCCGACTTCTTCGAGGCGGCGCCCCCTCCGGGGCTGCCCGCTCTCGGCATCGGCCATGGCTGCTACACCCGCAACGCCATCATCGACAAGAACGCCCGGATCGGCGACGGCTCCCGCCTCTTCAACGAGGCGAACCTCTGGCAAGCCGACGGGCAGGGTTGGCACATCCGTGACGGAGTGGTGGTAGTGCCCCGCAACGAAGTGATCCTGCCGGGCACGGTGGTCTGATGCGCCTCGCCTTCCTCGCCGCCGAGATGGCCCCGCACGCCCAGGTCGGGGGCCTGGGCGACGTGACCCGCTGGCTGCCCCGGGCCCTGGCCGCGGCCGGGGACGAGGTGACCGTCTTCCTGCCCGACTACGACGTGCTCGACCCCGCCGGCTTGCCGGTGCGCGAGGTGATCGGTTCGGGTGACGTGCCGGTCGGCCCGCTGGGGACGGTGGGGCTGCGCACCCTGGGCGACCCCGCCCCGGGCCTGCCCACCGTGTACCTGGTGAGCGCCCCGCAGTGGTTCCACATCGGGTCCGTCTACGGGGAGGAACGGGAGCACCTCCGCTTCGGGGCTCTGTCGGCCGCGCTGGCGCCGCTGTGCTCCGCCCTCGGCTGGATGCCCGACGTGGTGCACGCCAACGACTGGCACACCGGCCTCGCCGCTCTCTATCTGGCGGCGGCGGGGGAGCCCTGGGCGTCGCGGCCGGTGGTCTTCACGGTCCACAACCTGGCCTACCAGGGGGTGTTCCCCGCCGCCGACCTGCCCCGGCTTGGCCTGGAGGGATGGGCGCACCGCTTCGATCCGGCCGACCTGGCCGGAGGATGGCTCAACTCGCTCAAGACCGGCATCGCCACCGCCACGGCCGTCACCACCGTGAGCCCTTCTTTCGCCCGGGAGATGCTCACCCCGGAGCGGGGCATGGCCCTCGATGCCACCCTGCGGGCTCGCGGCGACCTGCCGGTGGGCATCCTCAACGGCATCGGGGAGGATTGGGACCCCGCGACCGACGGGAGGATCCCCCGGTGCTACCGACCCGGGGACCTCGAGGGGAAAGCGGTCAACACCGCCGCCCTGCGCCGCCGCTTCGTCCTGCGCGACCGTCCCGGGGTACCGGTTGCGGGGGTGGTGTCGCGCATGGATAGGCAGAAGGGCTTCGATCTGCTCCGGGAGACCATGCCTCCCCTGCTGGCGAGAGGGCGGGTGCAGCTGGCCGCCCTGGGTACTGGCGACCCCGCCCTGGAGTCGCTCTTCACCGGCCTGGCGCGCCGCTTCCCTGGCGAGGCGGGGCACATAGCGGCTTTCGACCCCGACCTGTCCCATCTGGTAGAGGCCGGGTCCGACCTATTCCTGATGCCCTCCGTCTTCGAGCCGTCGGGGCTCAACCAGATGTACAGCATGCGCTACGGCACCGTGCCGGTGGCCCACCGTACCGGGGGGCTGGCCGACACCATCGAGCAGTGGGACGGGCGATCGGGCACCGGCTTCCTTTTCTCGCCCCACAGCGCGGAGGCGTTCGCCGCCTCCCTCGCGGACGCCCTGGCTGCCTACGAGGCTCGTGATGAATGGCGGCGCCTGGTGATCAACGGCATGAAGAAGGACTTCTCCTGGGGTGCCCGCGCCGCGGAGTACCGGGAGGTGTATCGGAGGGCGGCGGGGCCCGGCACCGGGCGGGGCGCCTAGCGCAGCCGGGCCGGCGGCCCGGGCCGATACCGTACCAGCAGGCGGGCGCGCAGCCGCTCGACGGAGAGGGGCCCCAGGACGCGGCTGTCGACGCTGCCGGCCGCGGGATTGTCGCCCAGCACCCACACTTCGCCTTGCCCCAGGGTCACACCGCCCACCTGCTCGCCAGGCCCGGCGGCGATTCGCTTCACCATCTCGAAGCCGGGCTGTTGCGGGTGGTCGAACACGACGACCCGGCCCCGGCGGGCGCGACGGCAGCGCACCCCGAGCACCCAGTCACCCGGACGCAGCGCCGGCTCCATGCTGTGGTCGGCGACCTCGTAGGCCACCAGGCGATGTGCCAGCCAGGCCGCCGCCACGGTGGCCGCAGCGGCACCCAGCAGGCCTGCGATGCGGCGGAGCACCCGACCTCCGTCAAGCGATCGAGCGAGTGTAGGGTGGGCCGGCCCCGAGACTCAGAAGGAGGACTTATGTCGCTGCTGCGGCCCCGTCGAGTGGCCCACGCCCACTGCGACCTCATGTGCGGGGTCTACGACCCGGCCCAGGCTCGCATCGAGGCCGAGTCGGTGAAGGCCATCGCCCAGAAGTACCAGGACTCCTCCGATGAGGTGTTCCGCCAGCGCTGCATCATCCTCAAGGAGCAGCGGGCGGAGTTGGCCAAGCACCACCTCTGGGTGCTGTGGACCGACTACTTCAAGCCCCCCCATGTGGAGCAGTTCCCTCAGTTGCACGACCTGTTCTGGCGGGCCACCAAGAAGGCCGGGGACGCCAAGAAGTCCATGGACCCGGCGGTCGGGGACGAGCTGCTCGCCCTGATCGACGAGATCGCTGCCATCTTCTGGACGACCAAGAAGGGGTAAGGCCCCGGCAAGCGGAGGGCGGCCCGAGGGCCGCCCTCCGGCGCGTCTAGGGGTGTTCCTGCATCGGGTAGCCGAGGAGGGCGAAGTCCTCGGCATAGCGCCGCTCGACCAGGGCGAGAAGGGCGGGGTCGTACCACTCCTCCAGCCGCAGGTGGTCGGCGCCGGTGACGTTGTAGGTCCGGGCGACGGGCTGCAGCCGGGTGTGGCGGCACACTTCCGCCCAGTCCTCGTCGAATCTCTCCAGGCGGCCGACGAAGTCGACCAGGGGCCGGCCCGCGCGGTAGAGGAAGCGGGTCTGGCTGCGGAAGTGCTTCTCGGCCCGCTCGTCGGGCACCGCCGCCACCGCCCGGACGAACTGCGGGAAGTCCATGTGCAGTGAGAAAGCCCGCCCGTACACGGCGAAGAGCGGCGAGAGGCGCTTCCCTTCGCCGCGGGGGCGCAGGATCTTGTGCCGATAGCAGGAGACGAGGCGGGCGTAGGGGTCGCGAACGAAGCCGAAGGAGAACCGGGGCGGCTGGAGCCCGGGCAGATCCCCGGCCGGGACGAAGCGCACGTACCGCCAGAGCGTCTCTTTGGGCAGGTCCGGGCCGGCCTGCTCCCGCAGCTGGCGCAGCACCTGCATGCGGATGGTGCCCGATCCGGCCTTGGGCACCTGGACGGCCCGGGCCTCCAGCTCGGGGACGTCGAGGACCTCGAGGCGTTGCAGCCGGGGCCATTTCAGGACGGCCCGCCAGAGGGTGGAGGAGGCGGTCATGGGATCGGGGTGATGGTAGGACGGGCTGGGGTCGGCCGAACGGCCCCGGCCCGAGGGGGCCGGGAGGGGCATCTAGGCCTTCAGGTCCCGCCGCACCCAAGGAGGGCCCAGCGTGATCACCACCAGCACTACCCCGCCGACCGCCAGGGCGGCCAGGCTGGGCCAGGCGCCCGGCCGGGTGAAGCGGCTCAATACCCCCTCCGCCGCCGCCCACGCGGCCAGCCCGGCCAGGGCGGCGAGGGGCAGGTTGCGCACGGCCGTCATCCCCACCGGTTGGGCCTCTCCCCAGCCGGTGCGCCGGTACCAGACCACCGCCAGCGCCGCCGTGTAAAGGGTGATGGCAATGCTGGAGGCGAGGGCGAGGCCGTTCACCCCCATGGTGTGTTGCAGGCCCCAGTAGATGGGCACCGCCGCCCCGGTGGCCAGCGTGCCGATGATGACCGGGGCCCACATCTGCTCGCGGGCGTAGAACCCGCGCGCCAGGATCTGCTGCACCCCCCACATGGGCACCCCCAGGGCGAAGAAGATCACCGTGCCGGCGGTGGCGGCGCTGTCGGCGGCATCGAAGGAGCCCCGCTCGTAGAGCAGGCGCACGGCGGGCAGGGAGAGGGCGATGAGGCAGGCGGCGGCGGCCAGGCTGAGGACGACGATGTAGCGCAGGGCGCGGGTCACCGCCTCGGCCATCTCCCGCAGCTTCCCCTCCGCCGCCAGGCGGGCCAGGAAGGGGTAGGCGGCCACCCCGGCCGCCTGGGCGATCACCCCTACCGGCACCAGCATCACCTGTCGCCCGAAGGTGAGCCACGAGACCCCTCCGTCGGTCACCAGCGAGCCGAAGGTCCGGCCCAGCTGCTCGTCGAGGACCACCAGCGACTGGCCGAGCATCAAGGGTATGGCCAGGGCGAAGTAGCGGCGGACGGCCGGATGGCGACGGAGCGAGCCGGAGGGTGCCTTGAGCCCGCAACGGCGGGCCCCCCACCACTGGAGCAGGAAGATGCCGACGAACGACCCGCCGAGCACGCCCCAGGCGAAGCCGTCGGCGGTGGGCTCCTCCCGCCCCAGGGCCCCGGCCAGGCCGCCGACGATGATCCCCAGGTTGTAGATGATGGGGCCGAGGGTGGCGATCACGAACCGCTCCCGGGCGAACTGCACCGCGGTGAACAACTGGCCGAGGATGAAGAAGATCTGGGCGGGGAGCACGATGCGGGTGAGGCGGGCCGCCTCGGCCACCTGGGCATCGCTGAAGCCCGGCTCCACGGCCCGCAGCATCCGCTCGACGAAGGGCAGGGCCGCCGCCATCAGGACTACCGCCCCGATCAGTAGCACCCGGGTCACCGCCCAGAAGGCGCGCCAGGCGTCCTCCTCGTCGCCGGCGGCGAAGCGGCGAGTGAGGATGGGGATCAGCGTGATGGCCATATAGGCCCCGGCGAGCAGGTAGTTGAGGAAGTCGGGGATGAGGAAGGCGACGAAGTACTCGTCTCCGGCGGCCCCGGCCCCGAGCAGCCAGGCGAAGACCACCTGGCGCAGCAGGCCCAGGAAGCGGGACAGGAGGGTGCCGCCGGCCACGATGAGGGCGGCCGTGCCCATGCGGCGGTACAGGCTGGGCCGCCTCAGCGCGGGGTCGAGTCCGCTCACGACGGGCAACTTAGTGCCTGGGTGGGCGACGGCGTGGCGCGGTGAG
>CAYGYX010000046.1:0-17833 GCA_964354255.1 uncultured Acidimicrobiia bacterium
CCTGCCTGGCGGCGGCGGCGGCGGCCGAGCGGGCCCAGGTGAGCCACCTGGTGCTAACCAGCCACGACCCGGAGCGCAGCGACGACGAGGTTGACGCCCTGGTGGCTCGCGTCCGGGCCCGCTTCCCCTCAACCGAGGCGGCCCGCCCCGGCCTGTCCTTCCCCTTTTAGCTACTCCCGGGGGAACCAGTCGGCCTCGTAGGCGCTGGTGGCGTTCCAGAGGATCCAGCCCAGGCCGTGCTCCTCGGCGCGGGCGATTTCCTCGGCGATCTGGTCCGCGTCGTAGTAGAAGGCTTGCAGCCAGGGGCGGACTATGCCTCCCTGCATCCTCGGCAGGCCGTAGTCGAGGGCCTGGCCGACCACCTCTGAGGGGTGGTCGTTGGGGTCGTCGAAGCCCAGCCACCCGGGGGAGTAGTGGCTGGGGTAGATCATTGGGCTGAGGGCGTCCACCGTGGCCGACAGCTCCTCGACCCGCTGGCCGATGCCCTGGTCGTCATTGACGGAGAGGACTATGGCGAAGACGTCGGCCGAGATCGGGCACCCCTCGGGGTGCAGGCGCTCCCTGGCCTCGGCGAGGAAGGCGGCAACCGTCGCCACCCGGACCTCTTCGTCGGTCGCCTGGTCGTAGCCGATGATGCTGATGTCGCCGTCGCTGGGGAACCGGACGTAGTCGAACTGGATCTCGTCGAAGCCCAGCCGGCAGGCCTCCACGGCCAGAGCGAGCGGGTACTCCCAGGCGGCTCGGTCGGTGGGGTCCATCCAGGCGAGGCCGCGGTTGTTCTCCCAGATTTGCCCGGTGGTGGTGTCGATGGCGGCGTGGTCGGGGTTGGCCGGCGCCCAGTAGCCGTCCTGGAAGGTGACGATGCGGGTGATGGTGTACAGCCCGCGCTCCCGGGCCGCCGCCAGCACCGCCTCCACGTCGTAGCTGTCGAGCACCGCCCCGGTGGCGCGGGCATCGGGGACCTGAGAGTCGTAGAGCACCGCCCCGCTCTCCTCCTTGGTGTCGAAGACGAGGGTGTTGATGACGGTCCCGTCGATCATCTGCAAGAGGCGGGAGAACTCCTCCGCGGAATGGGCGACGGACCCGTAGACCCGGGCGCCCTTGACGATGAAGGGCTGCATGGCGACCACGAGCCGGCCCGGCGAGCCGTCCCACTCGGCCTGCGCCGTCTCCCAGGCCAGCTTGGCGGCCTCCACCGGCCCGGGAACGGCCGCGATCAACTCAAAGGAGCCGAGGGCGTCGGTCGTGACTTCACGTTCCCCCGTCCGCACGGTGGCCCCGGCGATCCCGTTGCCCCGGGGGTCGGTGACCCGTCCCTTGAGCACCAGCGGCTCCAGTTGTAGCCCGAGATCCCCGGCCTCCGGTACGACCGCCACGTTGAATGTCGCGTCCTGGTAGCCGGGAGCCGTCACCGTCAGCGAGGCCGGGGCCACGAAGGAGAGCTTGGCGGTCCCCTCACTGGCGGTGGTGGCCGTCTCCCCGTCCGGCCCGGTGATCACCGCTCCGGTCACCGGCCCATCTACCCCGAGCACGATCAGCGGCACGGTGTTGTCGGGGTTCAACTGCCGGTAGAGCACCCATCCCCCGGCCCCGACCAGGGCCAGCACCACCAGGGCGGTGACGACCAGCAGCAAGGCGTGGCGCCCCCGGCGCCGGGCGCCGTAGCCACCGGTGCCTTGGAAGATGTCGAGGCCGCGGCCCCGTAGCCGACGACTCACGGTGCTCCTCCTCCTTCTTCGCCGGCCGCCGGCGGCCGGTAGGCCGATAGGTTAGGGGGCGCCGGGCCGGGGCCAAGGCCGGTTGGCAGGGGGCCGCTCTAGAGTCGCCGGGTATGCGAGCTGCACTGGAAACCTGCCGGCGCTGGGAGACCGAGGGGAAGCAGGTGGCGGCGGCCACCGTGGTGGCGGTGACCGGGTCGACTCCCCGCCGGGAGGGGGCCCGCCTGCTGGTCTCCGCGGTCGGCGACACCTGGGGGTCGGTGAGCAACGGCTGCGTGGAGGGGGACGTGGCCGCCCACGCGGCCGAGGTGCTGCGCACCGGCCGGCCTCACCTGGCGGCCTACGGCATCACCGACGAGTTCGCCTTCAATGTCGGGCTCTCCTGTGGCGGGAGCGTCGAGGTGTTCATCGAGCGCTGGACCGGGCTTCCCGAACGGCTCGCCGGGGGCCCGGGGGAGGGTTTCGTCGGGGCGTTGGCGACGGTGCTGGGGGGGCCGGGGGAGGGGGCGCACGGCCTCTTCGACCGGGAGCGGGGCTGGGTGGCCGGCGACCTTCCCACCTCGCTGGCGGAACGGCTGGTGTCTGAGGCCGTCGCCGCGGTGGACGCTGAACGTTCCCACCTAGTTGCCTCCGGGGAATCGAGGGTCTTTATTGAGGCGGTGACTCCGGCGCCGCGGCTGCTGCTCTTCGGGGCGGGACACACGGCCGAGGCCCTCACCGCCCTGGCCGCGGCGGCCGGCTTCCGGGTGACGGTGTGTGACCCGCGCCCGGCGCTGGCCGTCCCGGAGCGGTACCCGGCGGCGGAGGTGCTGGTGGGCTGGCCGGACCAACTGGTACCGACCCTCGCGCCGGATCGGCGTACCTATGTCGTCGTCCTGGCCCACGATCCCAAGATCGAAGTCCCTTTGCTGCCCCTGCTGCTCGCCACCCCGGCCTGCTACATCGGCGTGTTGGGGAGCCGGAAGACCCAGGCCGCCCGGGTGGCGCGTCTCAGGGAGGAGGGGTGGCCCGCCGGGCAGGTGGCCCGCCTGCACGGGCCGGCGGGCCTCGACCTCGGGGCGGTGACGCCCGAGGAGGTGGCGGTGTCCATCGTCGCGCAGATGGTGGCGGTGCGGCGGGGGCGCCCGGCGGGCGAGTAGGGGGTGGTCATCGAGGAGGGACCTGCCTAACGGGCGGTGCCCCCGAACCTGTCGCGATGGACCAGGTCGCCGAGCGGGCGGCGCCCGGTGAAGCCGGCGGCGGCCGCCTGGCGCCGCTGCTCCTGCTCGGCTTCCTCGTCCGGGTAGCCGAGGGCCACCGCCCACGTGCAGTCGTGGCCCTCGGGGAGGCCGAGGATCTCCCGGGCCTGCTCGGGGCGATGGAAGGCGATGGGGCACGAGCCGATGCCGCGGGCGGCGGCGGCCAGCATGATGTTCTGGGCCGCCCGGCCGATGTCGAAGTCGTTGCCGCCGGGCAGGCGGACCAGGGCCACCGTCGCCGCCGAGGCGAGGATGGGGCCGGTGAAGCTGCCGGCGGTGGCCAGGCGCTCCAGGCCGGGGCGCCCGTCGACGACCACGAAGGCCCATCCCTGGCGGTTCTTGGAGCTGCCGGCCCAGCGGCCGGCTTCGAGCACCGCCTCCATCTCCTCGGGAGGGATGGGGTCGGGCCGGTAGCGGCGCACCACTCGCAAGGCGAGGACGTGGCGGTAGGAGGCGGGGTTGCGGTGCACGGTGGGCATCAGCGCGGCTCCCTCGGTGAGGCGGGCACGGTTATGGGCGCACGCTACCCGCCCCGGCGCCGTGCCATCCCCAGCACGAGGCCGATGGCCGCCCCGGCCAGGGAGAAGGCCACCGCCTCGGCCGCCGCCCCGCCGGCGGGGAGCAGTGAGGGCCCGCCGAGATGCCCGGTCAGCGAAAGGGCGGCGGTGGCGGCCAGGGCGATGACCGCCCCGACGGCGGTTCCGGCCAGGCGGCGCGAGAAGGGGGGCGGCTCGCCGGCCAGGGCCACCCCCAGGGGCACGAGGGCGGCGACCAGCAGCGGGGCGAAGTGGTAAGTGGTGTCGTTCAGCCAGGCGAGCACTACCCAAACGGCAGCCAGCACCACTCCGTACAGGCCGGCGCGCCACAACGGCTGCATCTGGGGGACGGTACCGGGGCCGCCGGGGCTACTGCCCGCCATTGGCCGGCAGCGCCGCCAGCCGCTCCACCAGGTCGGCCGCCAGGGGAGCCGCCACCGTCCCGCCGCCGCCTCCTCCCTCGACCAGCACGGCGAAGGAGTACCCCTCCCAGTAGCCGATGAACCAGGCGTGGGCTCCCAGGCCGCTGCCGGTCTCGTACTCGGCGGTGCCGGTCTTGCCCCGAACCTCCTCGCCCTCGACCGCGGCGGCTGTCCCGGTCCCGTAAGCGACCACCCGCAGCATGAGATCGGCCAGGCCGGTGGCGACCTCGGGGGCGAGAGGCGTCCGCTGAGGCGGGTCTCCGACGAGGAGGGAGGGCCGTTGCCAGCCGCCCCCGGCGACCGCCGCCGCCACCGTGGCCAGGTGGAGCGGGCTGGCCAGCACCCGGCCCTGCCCGATGGCGGCGGCGGCCTCTTCGGCGTCGTCTACGGGCTCGGGGAACAGTGGGGTGGAGGCAGCCAGCGACAGGTCGGGGGTGATGCCGAAACCGAAACCGGCGGCGGCGGCGGCCAACTCACCCTCGTCGAGCAGGGCGGTGGCAAGGGGGGCGAAGGTGGTGTTGCACGAGAAGGCGAAGGCGTCGACGAAGGGGATCTGACCGAGGCCCTGCTCCCCGGCGTTGGTGAAACGGCGGCCTCCCACCACTATCTCCTCCGGGCAGTCGACCACCTGGAGGGGGGTGACTCCCTTGCCGAGCAGGGCGGCGGCGGTGACCACCTTGAAGGTGGAACCCGGGGGGTAGAGACCGCCCAGGGCGCGGTCGAAGCCCTCGAGGGGACGGGAGGCGACGCCGCGGATCCCCCCGGTGGCGACGTCGATGACGACGACGGCGGCCGGCTCCGGGGCGGTGGCGATCACCGTCTCCACTGCCGCCTGGACGTCGATGTCGAGGGTGGTCCTCGCCGCCTCCGGTTCGGTGCCGGGGAAGGTGGCCAGCACCTCCAGCATCCGCCCGTAGCGGTCGACCCGCTGCACCTGCTGGTCGGGCGTGCCGGCCAGCCGCCGCTCGAGGGCCAACTCCAGGCCGGAGCGGCCCACCGTGTCGGCGGCGGCGTAGGGAGGGCCCAGTGCTGCCAGTAGCTCGGCGGTCATGAAGCCGGAAGTGCCGACGACGTGATCGGCGAAGGGGGAGGGCAGCCGAACCCGCTCCGTCCCGTCGCGGACCAGCACCCCCGGCAGGGCTTCCAGGGTGGCCGCCACGGCCGGGTACTCAGCCGCCGGCAGGCTCCCCACCGGCACGAACCAGTCGGGCAGCACCCCCGGTTGCTCGATCTCCTCCTGCGCCTGCGCCGGGTCGATGCCCGTCGCCTCCTCCAGGCCGGCGAGCAGCGCCGCCAGGTCTTCGACCTCCCCGGGGACCACCCCGATCACCTTGACGGGCTGCTCGGAGGCGATCGGCCGTCCGTCGACGGCGAGGATGGCTGCCCGCGTCGGCCAGGTCCTCGCTACCGCCAACATGTCCCCTTCTTCCAGGGAGGGGTGGAGCACTGCCGGCGACCAGTCGACCAGCCAGCGTTGGCCGGCTCGCACCACCGGCAGGCTTCCCTGGTACTCCCAGGTGCCGGCGCCGGCCACCTCTATGGCGGCGGTGAAGGAGACCACCGCCCCTGCCCCGTCGTCGGCGGGGCGGACGTCCCCGACGGTGAAGGCGGCCGAGGTCGCCCCGAGTCCTTCTGCCCAGGTTTCGTGGGCCGAGGTGAAGCCGGTGGGTGGGCCGACCACGAAGCGGGAAGCCAGGGGCCAGTCGAAGGAGGCCCAGGCGCCCAGGTAGTCGGCGGCCGCCCCGGCAGCGGCGGTGCGGTCCTCTGCCGTGAGGCCGGCCGGGACGGAGGTCATGGACTCGGGTACGGTCGTGGAGGTGGTGGGCGGCGCAGGCTCGATGCCGGCGCCGTAGGAGCATGAGGATGCCGCCAGCGCCAGTACGGCGACGAGCGCGCCGCGGGCCCGCATGAGGCGATCGTAGGGCCGCACCGGGGCAACGGCCGGTCATGCCGGCCGTTGCCCCGGCTGCCGCCTGTCTCCTAGTCCCTCCGGGTGAGCAGCATCAGGATGCCGCCGCCGAGGGCGACGTAGGGGGCGTAGCTCATGCCGTCGCTGAAGGCGTCGGCCGCCCCTCCTCCCATGTCTCCGGCCCAAAGCATCACCTGGATGGCGAACACCACCGCGATCACCACGGCGACGAGGCCCAGCAGCCGGATCACCGGGGCGCTGGTGCGGGGCAGCACCGCCAGCAGCAGGGCGCCGATGCCGATGATGAGGGTGAAGATCCCCAGGTCCGGGCCGTCCCCGCCGTGCTCCCAGCCTCCCCAGAGGAAGGGAAGGCCGATGTTGAAGCCGTTCGAGGAGCCCATCTGCAGCCAGTTGAGGAACGTGGCCACGATCAGGGCGATGCCACCGATGATGGGCAGCGGCCGGATCTTGAGTCCCCCTAACGCAACGGCTCCTGCCCCGCCGGCGGCTGCTCCCCCTGAGAAGCCGGCAAGGCGGCGTCCGTCGACCCAGCCGCTCCAGCCGTTCTCGGCGCTGACCCGAGCCCAGGCACCCAGGGTCTCCTCGACCCGCAGCTGGATCCGCTCGGCCAGTTGGGCCACCGGGGCCTGTGAGGGGTCGGGGGTCGCCCAGGCGGGGAGCCCTCCGGCCGGGACCTGGCTGGTGGCTTGCCAGACGGCCGTCATGGGGGCCGTCACCACCGGGGTCGGCGCGGTCACCGCCGGCGTTGTCACGACCGGCGCTGCCGTTGCCGCCGGGGTGACCAGGGCGCCGCCCAGCGGCGCCAGGCGCCGGGCATCCACCCACCCCGTCCAGCCGTTGCTCCCGGTGACCCTCGCCCAGGCCCCGCGCGTCTCGTCGGCGCGCAGCTGCACGCGGGCTTCGAGACGGGCCATCGGCTGCAGGCTGGGGTCGGGGCGGGCCCAAGCGGACATCCCTCCGGCGGGGACCTCATGGGTCGGGGAGAAGACCACCGGCTGCGCCGGGGCGGCTGGCAGCTCGATGGTGTCGGCAGCCGCGGCGATGGGGGTGGCGGCCGCGGCGGCTGCCGACACGTCGGGTACCGCCTGCGGCACTACCCCGGCTTCGACCGTGACGGGCTGCGTCGGGATCACCGCCTCCTCGGCCACCGCCTCAGCGGCCGCGGCAACTCCTAGAGACCCCACCGCGTCGACCGCGCCCGCCACCTCCTGGGTGGCGAGCAGGAAGTTCTGGCGGGTGAGGCCGTCGAGGTAGATCGGGTACTCGATGGACACTCCGAGGCGGTCCCCCTCTGCCTGGGCAGTGCCCCGCATCAAGGATCCGCGCTTGTTGACCAATGCCAGTGCCTTAGCTGCCGCCTCCTCACCGGCGCCGGCGAGCTCCAGGCGATGGGAGAGGAGGACCTCCTCCTCGCCCACCCCCAACCCCAGGCGTAGGGGAGGTTCTCCGGCTACTTCGACGGCTGGGCCTTCTTCGATGAAGGCCAGCCTCGGGTCGGCCGCACACCAGGCGGCGATGCGACTCAGGACGTCGTCGCTCACGATGCTCCTTTCCCGCGCCGTCTGCGGCCCGCGCCGTCTGCGGCCGTGCTGGTCGTCGCGGGCACAAAGGTACTCCGCCGCGAGGGGCGCCGCGGGCGGTCGGGGGGTGAAGCTAGCCGCGCCCGGGTGCTGGGCAGGCCGGCTCGGCTTCGGCGCGGTCGCCGAGGAGGCGGCCGACGGCCGCCCGGAGGGCGTCGGGTTCGAAGGGCTTGGTCATGAAGGCGTCGGCGCCGCGACGGTCGGCCTCGAGGCGGTACTCCTCCTGGGCGTGGGCGGTGAGCACCAGCACCGGCACCCGGCTGCACTGGGGGTCGAGCCGCATGCGGCGCAGCAACTCCCAGCCGTCCATGCCGGGGAGGCCGATATCGAGGATCACCAGGGCGGGCGTGTCGGCGGCCATGTCCTCCAAGGCGGTGGGAGCGTCTAGGGCGCCCCGGACCGTTCGTCCCAGGTCGCGCAGGCAGACCGCTAGCAGCCGTTGGACGAGGGGGGAGTCCTCGATGACCAGGATGTGCTCGGACACGCGACCGCCTCTCGGTGTTTGCAGCAAGAGGTCGGCCGTTGCCCGCCCGACCTTTAGGGGATGAAGGGGTAAGGCGGGAAGCGCTTTCTTGCCCTGGTGGCCACCGGGACGGGCGGGTGCCTGCCGTCCGGGGCGCAGCCTCCTATAGTCCGCCACTCGCCGGGCCCGATCCGGACGGGAGGGAGGAGCGTCGTGGCCTGGAGCAGGCTGAAGGGCTACTTCTTCGCCACCCGGCCGTGGTCGTTCAGCTGCTCCGCCCAGCCCGCCTTCCTGGGCAGCCTCCTCGCCTTCCACCTGCTCGGGGACGCCTCCGGCTTCTCCTTCGACTGGCTCACCCTGGCCCTCACCGTGGCGGGCATGGTCGTCGCCCAGGCGGCCTGCAACATGGTCAACGACTACTTCGACTACCGCTGGAACTGCGACCTTCCGGAGAACTCCGGGGCCCGCAACCCCTTCCTGGATCCCCTCCTCACTCGCCGGGGCCTGCTGGTGCTCCTCGGAGGGCTGTTGGCGGCCGACCTGGCCATCGCCGCCTACTTCCTGGTTGCCGTCGGGGGATGGGTCCTCTGGTTCCTCATCCTGTTCGGCGCCTTCATGGTGGTCTTCTACACCGCGCCGCCCATCAGCCTGAAGTACCACGCCCTGGGCGACTTCTTCATCATCCTGACCAACGGCCTGGCCGGCACCTTCGGTGCCTTCTACGTCCAGGCGGCGGGCACACCCTTCACGGTGCGACAGGCGCTCGCCGTCCTCCTCTTCTCGATACCGGTCTCCTTCATGGGGGACGTCATCCTCAACGCCAACAACACCCGCGACGTGTCCGAGGACCGCAAGGTCAGGGCCTTCACCTTCGCCGCCCTGGTGGGGGAGGCGGGCGGGGTGGCCCTCGAGCACTTCCTGGTGTTCGGCTCCTTCCTGGTGGCGCTGGTGCTCGCTCCCATCTTCCTGACGCCTCTTACCCTGGTGACGCTGCTGACGGTCCCCATGGCGCACCGGCTGCTCCGCAAGCTGAGGAACCGCACCGCCGTCGACCCCGCCGCTTACGAGCGGGTGGACCTCGACGGGGCCGCCCTCAACCTGGTCTTCTGCTCCTTCTACGTGGGCGCGCTGGCCGTGGGCCTCACCATCCTCTGAGTTCCCAGGCCCGCCTCACTCGTCGGCGGCGTCGGGGGGCCGGCGTCGGCGCCGGACCTCGGCGCGGTGTCGCTTGTCGGCCAGGCGGCGCAGGCGCGCGGCGGTAGTCGGCCGGGTGGGGCGGCGTCGGCGGGGGACGCGCAGGGCGCCGGCCAGCATCGCCGCCAGGCGGCGTCGGGCCGTCTGGCGGTTGCGCCACTGCGAGCGCGACTCGTCGACGACGACGCGTAGCACGCCGCCCGGGGCCCGGGCAGCGAGGCGCTCCAGGAGGCGGGGGCGCAAGGCCTCGGGGACGGAGGGGCTGCCGGCCAGGTCGAAGGCCAGTTCCACCCGAGTGGCCGAGCGGTTGGCGTGTTGTCCCCCCGGCCCGCCGGTGGTGTCGAAGTGCCAGCGCAGTTCGGTGGCGGGGATGACCAGGCCGGGGGCGACGCGGAGGGGCTCGTCCATGGGGCCGAGGTTAGGGCGCGGGGCAGGTGCGGCGCCGATCGGTAACCTCCCCTCATGGTCATCGCCGATCCCTGCTGGCCGCGGGCCGACACCTGGCTGGCCTCGGCGGCCGAGGCTCCGGGCCTGGTGGTCGTCGGGGTGCCGACCTCCTCGGCATCGCTCACCCCGTCCGAGGCCTGGCGGGCGCCGGCCGCGTTCCGGGCCGCGCTGGGCCGCTTCTCCACCTTCGACGGCGAGTCGGGCATCGATCTGAGCCCCCTGGCGGTGGCCGACCTGGGCGACTGGGAGGTGGCCGGCCTCGACATGCACCAGGCGGCGGCGGTGGTCGAGCGCCGCGCCCGTCGCCTGGCGGGCGGACCGGTGAGCGCCTTCATCGGCGGCGACAACTCCATCACCCGCCCGCTGGTCGTGGGCCTGGCGCAGGGCGACCTCTCCGGGGTGGGAATCCTCACCCTGGACGCCCAGCACGACGTGCGCACCCTCGACTTGGGCCCTACCAACGGCACACCCATCCGCGGGCTCATCGAGGACGGCCTTCCCGAAGGCCGCGTGGTGCAGGTGGGCATCCACTCCTTCGCCAACTCCGCCCCCTACCGCGCCTACTGCGCCGAGCACCGCATCGAAGTGGTCACCATGGAGACGGTGGACGAGGTGGGCGCCGGCTGGGTGGTGGCCAGCGCCCTGCGCGACTTGGCGGAGCGCTGCGAGTGGATCTTCGTGGACGTCGATGTCGATGTGCTCGACGTGGCCTTCGCCCCCGGCTGCCCGGGGGCGCGCCCCGGCGGGATGACCCCTCGCCAGCTGGCCGCCGCCTGCCGGGCGGCCGGGGCCCACCCGAAGGCGCGCGCCGCCGACTTCGTCGAGGTGGACCCGGCGCGCGACCCGTCCGGCTCGACCGTGCTCAACCTGGCCACCGCCTTCCTCGCCTTCGCGTCGGGCGTGGCCTCCCGGGAGGTAACCGATGCCTGACGAAGTGCTGCTCACCGGGGACGCCCTGCGCCCGGAGGAAGTGGTCGCCGTGGCCGACAGGCGGGCGGGGGTGCGCCTCGGCCCCGGGGTGGTGGCTCGCATGGCCCCGGCCCGGCGGGTGGTGGAGGAGGCGGTGAGGGAGGGCCGCGTGGTCTACGGCGTCACCACCGGCTTCGGGGCCCTGGCCAACACCCGCATCGACCCGGCCCTGGCCGACCAGGCCCAGGTGGCCCTCCTGCGCAGCCACGCCTCCGGGGTGGGGCCGCCCCTGCCCGACCCCCTGGTGCGGGCGATGCTGCTGCTGCGCGCCCGGACCCTGGCCCAGGGCCACTCGGGGGTGCGGGTGGAGATCGTGGAGCGTCTGCTCGACCTTCTGCGCCTCGACTTGCTGCCGGTAGTGCCGGCGCAGGGGTCGGTGGGCGCCTCGGGCGACCTGGCCCCCTTCGCCCACCTGGCCTTGCCGCTCATCGGCGAGGGCCTGCTCCGCAGCGGGGGCCGAGTCCGCCCGGCCGCCGAGGTGCTGGCCGAGCACGATCTGGCCCCGCTCACCCTGCGCGCCAAGGAGGGCCTGAGCCTGCTCAACGGCACCGAGGGGATGCTCGCCCATGGGGTGCTGGCCCTCCACCGGGCCCGGCGCCTGGCCGAGGCCGCCGACCTGGCCTGCGCGCTGTCGGTGGAAGCCTTGCTCGGCAGTGAGCGGCCCTTCGATCACCGCCTCCACGCCCTGCGCCCCCATCCGGGCCAGACCACCTCGGCCGCCGCCCTGCGCCGCTTCCTGGCGGGGAGCGGCATCGTGGCCAGCCACCGTGACCTGGGACACGCCGTGCAGGACGCCTACAGCCTGCGCTGTGCCCCCCAGGTGCACGGCGCCGCCCGCGACGTGCTGGGTTACGCCGACGGCGTGTTCGCGGTGGAGTTGGGCTCGGTGGTGGACAACCCGATCGTGCTGCCCGAAACCGGCGAGGTCCTGTCCGGCGGCAACTTCCACGGCCAGCCGCTGGCGTTCGCGCTTGACTTCACCGCGATCGCGGTGACCGAACTGAGCAGCATCTCCGAGCGGCGCACCGATCGTATCCTCGACCCCGAGCGCTCCTCCGGGCTGCCTCCCTTCCTGGCCACCCGCCCCGGTCTGAACAGCGGCTACATGATCACCCAGTACGTGGCTGCCGCGCTCGTGGCCGAGAACCGGGTGCTCTGCCACCCCGCCTCGGTGGAGAGCATCCCCACCTCGGGCTCGCAGGAGGACCACGTGTCGATGGGCTGGGGGGCGGCCCGCAAGCTGTGGGAGGTGTTGGGTAACGCCGCCCGGGTGCTGGCGGTGGAGGTGCTCTGTGCCTGCTGCGGCATCGAGCATCGCCGCCCCCTTACCCCGGGAAGCGGCACCGGGGCGGCCCTGGCCGCCGTGCGGCAGCAGGTCCCGCCCCTCGAAGACGACCGGTCCCCGGCGCCGGACATCGAGGCGGTGACCGCGATGATCGAAGACGGCACCTTGGTCCGGGCCGCCGCAGAGGCCGCCGGAGGGGTACGCTGAGAAGTAACCACTCAGGAGGATCGTCAGTGACCACAGGCGAGGAGAAGAGCGGGTTCGCGATTTTCCGGGATAAGGCCAGGGTCTTCTTCGGCAAAGCCAAGGAGAAGGCTGCCCCGGCGGCGGAGAAGGCTTGGGGGAAGACCAAGGAAGTCGCCGGCGAGGTCAAGGAGAAGGCCGCCCCGGTTGCGGAGAAGGCTTGGGAGAAGACCAAGGAGGTCTCCGAGAAGGCTTGGGAGAAGACCAAGGATGTGGCCGGGGAAGCCAAGGAGAGGATCGGGGAGAAGATCGAGGAACGGCGGGAGCACCCGGCCGAGGGGGCTACCGAGGCGGTAGAGAAGGCCGCCGAGGAGCTCAAGCCCGAGGAGTAGCCTCGTCCCCTCCGCGGGTGCGGGGGAGACGCGCTCGCGCAGCGAGCGCAGAGGGGGAAGCCCCTCCCTGACGCAGTGAGGCCCGCCGTCACGGCGGGCCTCACCCTCGTTCGGGCCGCGGGCTTCAGGCCGCGGGCGAGATCGCCACTCCGAAGGGCGGGTACTCGTCGGTCAGTCCCAGGAACCACGACAGCACCCGGGTGTACCACTGCATGGCCCCGGCGATGAAGTCCTGCATCCCGGTCGGGAACCGCCCCGTGAAGAAGGTCACCACGTAGCCCACCCAGGTGACCACCACCGCACCGATCATGACGAACCAGAGCAGGAACAGGTGGGGAATGGCGCAGATTCCCTTGGGGAACAGGAAGATCCCCGCCACCGCCCATCCCTTGCTCGGGCTCTCGTTGACCGGCGTGCGGGCATCGATGGGGAAACCCTGCGGATCGGTGTCGAACGGCGGGTACTCGTCGGTGATGCCGACCAGCCACCCGTAGGCCCGGGCCCCCCAGCGCAGCCACATCGTGATGAGGTCCTGCAAGCCGCGGGGGAACTCGCCGGTGAAGGCCACAATCCAGAACCCGACGTACCCCACTGCATAGGCGAGGTACCCCAGGACCCCGACGATGATCAGATGCGGGATCAGCAGGATCGCCTTCACGCAGAAGATCGCTCCGGCCAGGGCCAGGCCCCGCCGGGGCTGCTGGTTGTGGCGATAGACGATGGCGGCTTGGGTCATGGGTCTCTCCCTTCGGATGCTCGGGTGGATAGTACGCGGGTAGTCGCCGCCCTGCCCGGAGTACGCTGATCCCAGGCTCGAGAGAGGTTGCCCGGTGAGCGGACCCCGAGTGGTACGGGCGCCGCGAGGCCCGCAGTTGCGCACTCGCGGCTGGCTGCAGGAGGCGGCGCTGCGCTGCTTGATGAACAACCTCGACCCGGAGGTGGCGGAGTGCCCCGACGACCTGGTGGTCTACGGGGGCCGGGGCAAGGCGGCCCGCAACTGGGAGGCCTTCGACGCCATCGTGCGCTCCCTGGAATCCCTGGGCGACGAGGAGACCCTGCTGGTGCAGTCGGGCAAGCCGGTGGGGGTGTTCACCACCCACCACCTGGCGCCGCGGGTGCTCATCGCCAACAGCCTGCTGGTGCCCGATTGGGCCGACTGGGAGCACTTCTGGGACCTGGAAGCGGCCGGCTTGACCATGTACGGGCAGATGACCGCCGGGTCGTGGATCTACATCGGCACCCAGGGCATCCTCCAGGGCACCTATCAGACCTTCGCCGCCGCGGCCGAGCAGCACTTCGGCGGGAGCCTCCAGGGGACCCTCACCCTCACCGCCGGCCTGGGGGGCATGGGCGGGGCCCAACCCATGGCGGTGACCATGAACGAGGGGGTGGCGCTGATCGTCGAAGTCGACCCGGCCCGCATCCGCCGCCGCCTGGAGACCCGCTACCTGGACACCGTGGCCGGCAGCCTGGACGAGGCGGTGGCCCTGGCCCTGGCGGCCAAGCGGGAGGGTCGGGCCCTCTCGGTCGGCGTCGAAGGCAACGCCGCCGACGCCTTCCCCGAGTTGCTCCGGCGGGGTTTGGAGATCGACATCGTCACCGACCAGACCTCGGCTCACGACCCGCTCAACGGCTACGTCCCCGCCGGCCACACGTTGGAGGAAGCCGCCGCGCTGCGCGCCAAGGACCGGGGCCGCTACGTCGAGGAGGCCCGGGCCTCCATGGCCCGCCACTGTGAGGCGATGGTCGGCTTCCAGAGGGCGGGGGCCGAGGTCTTCGACTATGGCAACAACCTGCGCGGCGAGGCGCGCCTGGGCGGCTTCGCCGATGCCTTCTCCTATCCCGGCTTCGTCCCGGCCTACCTGCGGCCGCTGTTCTGCGAAGGCAAGGGCCCCTTCCGCTGGGTTGCCCTGAGCGGCGACCCGGCCGACATCGCCGCCACGGACCGGGCGGTCGCCTCCCTCTTCCCCGACGACCGGCCCCTGCAGCGCTGGCTGGCCATGGCCGGGGAGCGGGTCGCCTTCCAGGGACTGCCGGCCCGCATCTGCTGGCTCGGGTACGGGGAGCGGCACCGGGCCGGCCTCGCCTTCAACGACCTGGTCCGCTCCGGCGAGGTCAAGGCACCGATCGTCATCGGGCGCGACCACCTCGACGCCGGGTCGGTGGCCTCCCCCTACCGGGAGACCGAGGCCATGGCCGACGGCTCCGATGCCATCGCCGACTGGCCGATCCTCAACGCCCTGCTCAACACCGCCTCGGGGGCGGCCTGGGTGGCGGTGCACCACGGAGGGGGGGTGGGCATGGGGAAGTCGATCCACGCCGGGGCACAGGTGGTGGCCGACGGCACCGCCGACGGCGCCTTCCGCCTGGAGCGGGTGCTGACCAACGACCCCGGCACCGGGGTGATGCGCCACGCCGACGCCGGCTACGACCGGGCGATCGAGGTGGCCCGGGAGCGGGGGGTGCGCCTGCCCATGCTGGGGACATGAGCCGGGACCTGCTGCTCACCGGCATCGGGGAGCTGGCCACCAACTGCCCGCGCGCTCCCGACCTGGTGGGGGCGGTGCACGACGCCGCGGTGGCGATTCGGGACGGGCGGGTGGCCTGGGTGGGGCCGGCGGCCCAGATACCCGCCGCCTGCCGTGAACTGACCCCGTTCGATGTGCAGGGGCGGGCGGTAGTCCCCGGCTTCGTGGATGCCCACACCCACCTGGTGTTCGCCGGCGACCGGTCCGACGAGTTCGCCCGGCGCCTGCGGGGTGAGCCCTATGAGGAGATCCTCACCTCCGGGGGCGGCATCCACTCGACGGTGGCGTCCACCCGGGCGGCTTCGTTCGACGAGCTGGTGGCCTCGGGCAGCGAACGGGCCGGGCGAATGCTCCGGCAGGGCACGACCACCGTGGAGATCAAGTCGGGCTACGGCCTCGACGTCGAGACCGAGGTGCGGATCCTGGAGGCGGCCCGGGCAATCGGGGAGCGCACCCCCATCGACGTGGTGCCCACCTACCTGGGAGCGCACGTGGTGGCCCGGGGCATAGGACGCGAGGAGTACCTGGACCTGGTGACCGGGGAGATGCTGGCCGCCTGCGTCCCGCTCGCCCGCTTCTGCGACGTGTTCTGCGACCGGGGGGCCTTCACCGTGGAGGAGGCGCGCCGGGTGCTGCTGGCCGGACTCGAGGGAGGCCTGCGGCCCCGGATCCATGCCGAGCAGTTGGCCCACACCGGCGCTGCCCGGCTGGCCGCCGAGCTGGCGGCGGTAAGCGCCGACCACCTCGACCACGCCACCCCCGCGGATGCTGCCGCCCTGCGGCAGGCGGGGGTGGTGGCGGTGCTGCTGCCGGCCGCCTCGTTCTCGATGCGTGCCCGGCAGGCGCCGGCACGGATGCTGTGGGACGCCGGGGTGACCGTGGCCCTGGCTACCGACTGCAACCCGGGGACCTCCTACGTGGAGAGCATGCCCTTCGTGATCGCCCTGGCCTGCCTGGAGATGGGCCTCACCCCGGAGGAGGCGCTGTGGGCGGCGACCCGGGGCGGGGCGCTGGCCCTCGACGAACTCGACAAGGGCTGGCTGGTGGAAGGGGCGGTAGCCGACCTGGCCGTGCTCGAGGCGCCGTCCTACCGGCACCTGCCCCACCGCCCGGGCAGCGACCTGGTGTGGGCGGTGGTCAAAGACGGGGCGGTGGTGGTGGGGTGAGGTAGGGGCACCCCAGCCGACGGACCGCTCACCCACGTCCAGGTTCGGGGCTCTCTTCGGCGCGCTGGATGACTTCCGCGGCGATCACGACACTACGGCTCACGACCTCAGAACAGTGCTGGGGTCCGCTTGCCTCCAGATAGGCGGCGATCCCCTCTGGCCGAGCCAGGTCGAAAGCGCGCCCCAGTCCCTGTTCGAGAATCACCCGGCACGAGGTGCCGCCGAACTCCGCTTCGAAGGCACGACAGAAACGCCGGGCGGCCGCTACCGACCGTCGCATGCCCGGCTGATCGTCGAGGCGATCTCGCCCCAATACCATACCGATGGCCATCAGGGAGCCGACCACTGCCCCGCATGTCTCTCCCCGAAGAGCGATGCCCGGGAATGGGGTGAGCGCCTTCAGGGTGCTGCCTGATTGGAGCCCGAGGTGCTCCGCGAGCGCAGCGAAACTGCTTTGGGCGCAGTTGCCAGACACCGAGACAAGCTCCCGCGCACGTTGGGCGATCTGTGGATCGTGCTGATCGGCCATCTCTCCCTCTCGAAGCTGCCCAGCCAGCCCACCCCGCCGCGATCCTATTCCCGGTGGTGGTGAGCGGCCCGGTGGTGGCGACGACACAAGAGGCGCAGGTTGGCCAGACTGGTGGGGCCGCCTTCTGCCCAATGGGTGAGGTGGTGGGCGTCGCACCAGCGGGCCGGGGTGTCGCAGCCGGGGTGGGTGCAGCCCCCATCCCGGTGGTTCAGGGCCCGCCGCAGTGGTGCCGGGATCACCCTGCTCCGCCGGCCTACTTCTAGAGGCTCGCTGCCGCCCCGAGTGATGATGCGGGAAACGTCGGCGTCGCAGGCGAGGCGCTGCACCGCTTCCAGGTTGATGGGCCCGGTGTCTAGGTCCACCAGCCGCCCGGCCCGGCCCTCCAGGGTCTCCAGGTCGACGCTGACCAGGAGGTGGGGGCGTTCCCCACCCACCGTGGCCCGGTCCGACGAATCGAGGTGGCGGCGGCAGATCTCGGTGAGGGCATCGGCGCGCCGCTGGGACGGGCTGCGACCGTCGGTGGGGTCGGCGGCCTGGGGATCGGTGAGGGAGGCGAGGGCGGTCAGCAGCACCGCCCCCGACTCGGGGTCGAGGTCCCCGTCGAGGCGCACCATCCCCTCCCAGGTGGGTGATACCCAGAGTCGGCGCCGCTCGAACGCTCGGTCGGCATCCCGCAGGACGCCGTCGGGGTCGGCGAGGCGCCGCCAATGAGCCAGCGCCACCGGAAAGGCCCGTGACGGCAGGGCACGGGCCTGAGAGACCAGCAGTTCCTCGTCGCGAGCGAAGGTCCCGGGAGCTGCCTCCCGGGCGGCCACCAGGGCCCGGGTACGACACTCGCTTAGATCGCCTGAGGCGAACGCTCGCCCGGTGAGCGGCATGAAGCGCAGCGACCGGGCCACCTGCACGCGGGAACGGCACACCGCTGCCGGGTCCCCGCTCACCGCCATGAGCCAGCCTGCCGACGACCCGAACCCTTCCTCCTCCGGGATGCCCCGCCGCTCCGCCTCTGCCAACAGCGCCGCCGCCCGCGCCTCCAGGCGGGCCACCCGGCGCCGCACCTCCACCAGTTCCTGTACCAGCCCGCTGTCGGACAACGCCGACATCGGCACTGGGCCTTCACCATCACCGGCCAACGAGCCGACATCGCGGAGGGCTTGAACGGTCACAGCTCACCGTAACTCGCGGGTACGACACGTTCCCCCGGGCCGGCTCCGCCGATCGGCATGGCGGGTCGCGCGGTTTGCCGGGCAGTG
>CAYGYX010000047.1:0-17030 GCA_964354255.1 uncultured Acidimicrobiia bacterium
ATCGATCAGCAGAACCCCATCCACATACACCTGCAGATGGCCCCCATCCACCCCCACCGCCAACACATGCGCCACCCCCATCTCCACCGGCTGCGCCGAACCCAGAGCCTGCACCGACCCGTAGGGCGCATCCCTCAGCAGAAACACCCCGTCCTCAGAGAACTGCACCACATAACGGCCCCCCTCCCCCACCGCCACCGACACCCCCAGGCTGCCGGCATTCACCATGAAGGCAAGACGGGCGCCGTAACGTGACCAGCCCAGGCCGTCGGCGTACCAGGCCCAGGCCTCCCCCCCCGCCGCCGCCGTCTGCCGCTCCCCATTGGCCAGCACATACCAACCCGAATCCACCACCCACCCCAACACATCCCCATCCTGGAAATCCTCCCGCAACAACACCTGCCCCCCCGACACCATCGCCTCCACCCCCGGGCCCACCACCTCACCCCAAGCCGCCGTAGTCGTCGTCTCCCCCGCCCCGGTGCTCACCGACCCGGCCGTGGTCGTGGTGAGCGCCCCACCGTCTTCGTCCCCGCCACAGGCCGCAGCCACCAACCCCAGAAGCACCAGACACACCAGCACCGGGCGCGGACGACACCTCATCACCAACCTCCCTTTCCGGGCAGCCTCGCACATCCGGCCGGTGCTTGTGCCCCGAACAGGCACTTGCCGCCGCCGCGAGAGGGCCTTCCTTAGAAACGCACTACCGGTATAGTGCTAACTCGACAGCCCTGACCCTCCCAACAGGGCGCCGGTGACCCCCTCACCGGCATCCGCCCGAGCGGTGGGGCGGCGTGGACCACGCCGCCCCACCGGATTCTCGGACCTAAGGAAGAGAGGCAGCTATGACAATCCACGACGTGAAGCACATAGTGCACGGCCGGCCCGGCCGGGACCATCCCGCCTCGTCCCGCGCCGCCCTCGATGCGGTCGCGAGCAGGGGACTCCTCACCTGGTGGGACCTCATGTCGGACCTCGACCCGGGCTGGCTGGCCTGGAGCGAGCGCCTCCACGAAGGCTGGGCTCCCCGCCGCCGGGTGGCCTGACTACCGCCCCCGCCGGCCGCGGCCTCGGATCCCACGCCCTCAGGCCTCCCCCACCAGATCGGCCTTTTCCCACCCGCGCGGCTCGTCGCTCACCCCTTGCAGGATCAGCCGGCCGACCACCAGGAGGACGGTGAGAGCGACGAGTGCCACCTCCCGGGGAAGGCCGGCCACCCCCACCACCAGTCCCCACAGCAGGGGGCCGAGGATGGTGGCGAAGCGCCCCACGGTGGCATAGAGGCCGTAGAACTCCCCCAGGTACCGGGGCGGGGAGATGCGCTGCATGTAGACCCGGTCGGCGGCCCAGGTGGCCCCCAGCGCCAGGCCGCCCAACGCCCCCAGAGGCCAGGCCAGGGCCTGCGACCCGATGGCCCCGGCGGTGATCCCGACGGCGAAGGCGACCACCCAGGTGTGCAGGGTCCAGTGCAGCAGGCGGCGCGGCCCCACCGTGTCCACCAGGCGGCCGCCGAGCAGGCCCCCGGCAATGGACCCGGCGATGGCCACGACCAGCAAGTCCTGCACCTGGGAATCGCTGAAGCCCATCTCCTCGATCGCGTAGATGGTGAGGAACCCGGCGATGAGGGTGTTCACCGCGTCGGTGTAGAAGAAGCGGCCCACCAGGAAGCGCACCACCCCCGGGTAGCGGCCGGCCCGCCGCCAGGCGGCGACGAGACGGGCGAAGCTCTCGGTCACCGGCGGCAGCCGGCCGGGCGCCGCCACCCGGGGCCTCTCCCGAACGAAGAAGAAGGACGGGAGGGCGAAGGCCAGGAAGGCGACGGCGATGGCCCGGAACACCACCGGGTAGCCGTGCGAGTCGAGGAGGAGCTTGCCGATGGCCCAGGCCAGCAGCGACCCGAAGTAGCCGACGGCGATGCCGACGCCGGAGACGCGGCCGATGGTCTGCGGCGTGCTCACGTCGGGGAGCATGGCGTCGTAGACCACCACCCCCAGGTTGAAGCCCACCAGGCCGACCGCGTAGAGCACCAGCGAGAGGGAAGGAGAGGCGGAGGCCAGGAAGAAAGTGGGCACCACCGCCAGCAGGGTGGCGGGGATCAGGTAGCGGGAGCGGGGGCCCCGGTGGTCGCTCAACGCCCCGATCCAGGGTCCGAGGACGATCACCACCACCATGGCCGCATCGACGCCGATGGCCAGCGCCAGGTCGGCGTCACCGTTGCCGCGCAGGGCCGAAGGAAGGTCGCCGACATGATCGGTGAGCCAGGCGGCGAAGTAGAGCGAGCCCACCCCGAGGGCGAAGATGGTATTGGCCAGGTCGTACAGCGCCCACGACCCGATGCTGAGGGGGGTGGGCCGCCAGGTCACCGCCGGACAGTATCACGGCCCCCTCTATCATCCCGGGCGGCCCGGGGGGCTTCGTCGGCGGGCCGCAGGAGAGGCGCGTGTATCGCATCCTTGAGAAGCAGGAACTCGCCCCGGCCATCAAGATGATGGTGGTCGAAGCCCCCAACGCCGCCCGCAAAGCCCGGGCCGGCCAGTTCGTCATCGTCCGGGTCGACGAGCCCGGGGAGCGCATCCCCCTCACCATTGCCGACCACGACCCGCAGCAGGGCACGATCACCCTGATCCTGCAGGAGGTCGGCAAGACGACCATGCAGATGGGCGCCCTGGAGGTGGGCGACTCCCTGGTCACCGTGGCCGGCCCCCTGGGCCATCCCACCGAGATCGCCGACTACGGCACGGTGGTGTGCGTCGGGGGTGGGGTGGGCATAGCCCCCATGTTCCCCATCGCCCGCGCTCTCAAGGAGGCCGGCAACCGGGTGGTATCGATCATCGGGGCCCGCTCCCGGGACCTGCTCTTCTGGGAGGAGCGCATGCGCTCGGTCTCCGACGAGCTAATCGTCTGTACCGACGACGGCTCCTACGGCCGCCCCGGCCTGGTCACCGAGCCTCTCCGTGAACTCCTCGAAGGGCGGCCCGGCGCCGTGGCCCGCGTCTGGGCGGTAGGCCCGGCGATCATGATGAAGTTCGTCTCCCGCACCACCGAGCCCTTCGGGGTGCCCACCACGGTGAGCCTCAACACCGTCATGATCGACGGCACCGGGATGTGCGGCGGCTGCCGGGTGGTAGCCCACGGCGGGGCCAAGTTCGTCTGTGTAGACGGGCCCGAGTTCGACGGCTGGCTGGTCGACTGGGACCTGCTGCTCTCCCGCCTCCAGTACTACCGGCCCCAGGAGCAGGAGGCGATCGAGCATTGGCAGCACGCCTGCCGGTCCGAGCAGGTGCCCGCCTGATGCCCCGGGTCATCCCCACCCGCACCCCCATGGCCGAGCAGGCCGCGCAGGAGCGCATCAGGAACTTCAACGAGGTCCCCTACGGGTACACCGTGGAGGAGGCCATGGCCGAGGCGCAGCGCTGCCTGCTGTGCAAGCGGCCCACCTGCATGGACGGCTGCCCGGTGCGGATCAACATCGTCGGCTTCCTGGAGCTGGCGGCCAAGGGCGACTTCCGGGGGGCGATCAACCTCATCAAGGAGGCCGACGCCCTGCCCGCCATCACCGGCCGGGTCTGCCCGCAGGAGACCCAGTGCGAGCAGGTCTGCGTGCTGGCGCGCAAATACGAGCCGGTGGCCATCGGCCGGGTGGAGCGCTTCCTGGCCGACTGGGAAGCGTCCCAGGGCGAACTGCCCGTGCCCGACCTGGCGCCTCCCTCCGGCAAGCAGGTGGCGGTGGTGGGGAGCGGCCCCGCCGGGCTCACCGTGGCCGCCGACTTGGCCCGCCTGGGGCACCAGGTCACCATCTTCGAGGCCCTGCACGAGGCGGGCGGCGTGCTGGTCTACGGCATCCCCGAGTTCCGACTCCCCAAGGCGATCGTGCGGCGCGAGGTCGACTACGTGTGCGGCCTGGGCGTGAACCTGATCAAGGACTTCGTGGTCGGCCAGACCGCCACCCTCGACGAGCTCCTCGCGGAGTACGACGCGGTGTTCCTGGGGTCGGGGGCCGGCCTGCCCTGGTTCCTCGACATCCCCGGCGAGAACCTCAGCGGCGTCTACTCGGCCAACGAGTACCTCACCCGCTCGAACCTGATGAAGGCCTACCGCTTCCCCGAGTACGACACCCCGATCGCCCGCGGCCGCCGGGTGATCACCATCGGCGGGGGCAATGTAGCCATGGACTCCTGCCGCACCGCCCTGCGCCTGGGGGCCGAGGAGTCGATCGTGGTCTATCGGCGCTCCCGGGAGGAGATGCCGGCCCGGGCCGAGGAGATCGACCGCGCCGAGGAGGAAGGCATCCAGTTCAGGTACCTCACCACCCCGGTGGCCATCCACGGGGACGAGCAAGGTCGGGTGGAGAGCCTGGAGTGCCTGCGCAACGAGCTGGGCGAGCCGGACGCCTCCGGCCGGCGCCGGCCGTTGGCGATCAAGGGGTCGAACTACCGCATCCCCGCCGACATCGTGATCATGGCCATCGGCCAGAGCCCCAGTCCGCTCATCCCGAGGACCACCGCCGACCTGGAGACCAAGAAGGACGGAGTGGTGGTCATCGACCCGGCCACCGGCAAGACCTCCAAGCGGGGGGTCTTCGCCGGCGGCGACGTGGCGACGGGTGGAGCCACGGTGATCCTGGCGATGGGCCAGGGGCGCACCGCCGCTGCCGCCATCGACGAGTACTTGCAGACCGGGGACTGGTAGCGGGCCGGGGCGCCTCCCCGGTTCACGGACCGGCCGACGACCGCCGCCTGCGCTCAAGCAGCCGCGCGGTCGGGGCGAGTGCAGACGGGGCAGGCAGGGTCGGGGCAGCGGTCAACCCGCACCACCCGCAGGCCGGCTGCGGCGAGCATCGCCTCGGCGCGGCCTACGCCGGCCCGCTGGGCCTGGTCTCTGCCGTCCTGCGGCTTCCTCGGCATACCCACAAGGTAACTCGCCGGTGTGACTAGCAGGCCGCCGGCGCGCCCGGGGCGGCGGGTCGGCATAGGCAGCCCTCGTCCGATGATCCCTCTGCCGCGCTGGCGGCGGCAGCCTCCTAGGCGCCCTCGAGCAAGACCGCCGATACCTCCCGATCCTCGGCCAGTCCGGCGGCCTCCCGCGGGTCGAGCACCCCTTGCTCGGTGACCACCGCGGTGACCAGGCTCAGGTCGGTCGCCTCGTAACGGCCGTCGAGCCGCCCGGCCGTCACCGCCCGTTCGAAGAGCGGGGCGGGGAGCACCTTGTCCACCGAGGCCAGCACGTAGAAGGGGACCCCCAACGGGCGAGCCTCGGCGGCGAGAGCGGTGGTGCCGGCCGAGCTCATCAGCCGCCGCGGTCCGATGGCGTCGGCCCCTACCACCACCAGGTCGATGTCGGGCAGGATCTCGGAGACCTGATCGTCCGGAGTCACCTCCACCGCCAGACCGGCGGCGGCCAGGTCGGCGGCCAGCTCGATGCCCTCCCCCTCGGGGAGGGTCGCCACGCAGGAGACGAAGAACCTCCGCGACTCGGCGGCGTGCACCAGCAGGGCCTGCACCGATCCCGACCCGCCGTGAGTCAGCACGATCCCGCCCTCCTCGATGAGCACCGCACCGACCCGGGCCAGGATCCCGGCCGAGGCGGCCATGCGCCGTTCCACCAGGCGCAGCTCGGCGGCCAGGGCCTCCGGGCCGCCGTCGAGCGCCAGGTACACGGTGTTGACCAGGGAAACCAGCGGGGCCACGGCCGCGCACCGGTCCCACAACTCGTCGGCGACGGCGCGTACCGCCCCCGGGTAGGCCTCGGGGGCGTACTCCGCGAGGCCCTCCACCAGCTCGGCCAGGCTGGCGGCGGCCAGGGCACCCGTGGCCGCGGCCGACCGGCCCACCGGGGCGCGGGCGATGGCGATCAGCCGGCGCCAAGGCGGCCATTGGGTCCACTCGGCCATCAGGGCACCGCCCTTACGGCCGCGGGACCGGGCCCCCCGCGCTGCAGGGAAGTCTCGGCCCGCAGGGCGTCCACCGTCACCCCCGCCAGCGAGGCCGCCAGGGCGGCCCGTTCCCACACCTCCCGGCGCAGGGGGGCACCGAGGCGATGCTGCAGTTCGCCGGCGACCACCTCGGCCGCCCGGGCCCGCTGTTCGGGATCGATGGCCTTGCGCCTCGCCCGTGGAACCTCGATCTCCATGCGGGCCGCCGCCGCCCGCACGACCCCTTCCACCACGGCCGTGGGGAAGGCGTGGCGCAGGCGAGCCCCAAATGGGCCTCCCGCCTCGGCGGCGAGCCGCCCGACCAGGTCCTCCAGATCGCACATCGCCTGCTCCACGACGACCGGGGTGGGGCCGGAGAGGGCCAGCGCGCTGGCTATGGAGTCCACCACCTCGGCCCAGCGCTCCTCGAAGTGGAGAGTCCCTCCCCGCCGCAGGCCGGCGGCATCGGCCAGCGTGCGGACGGTGCGCCGGGCATCGGCCAGCACCTTCCCCAGGTGCAGCCGCTTGGCGTCGAGACGATGGCGCAGATGGGCGGTCAAGGCATCCATGCCGACCGGGGCCCCGCCGGGCGGGTCGGCGGCGAGGGCGAACACCACCGGCCGCTCCACCCCCTCCCCTTCCAGGGTGGCCACCAGGTCGTCGAGCACCGCCTCCAATTCGTCCCCGCCGAGGCGGTCGATCTGGTTGAGGACGAACACGAACTGGTCGGCGGAGTCGGCGAGAGGGGCGATGAACTCGTCGTGGAGCACCGGGTCGTGGTACTTGACCGGGTCGAGGACCCAGACCACCCCGTCTATGTCGGCCAGCAGGGCTTCGACGCCGGCCCGATGGGAGGGGGCGATGCTGTCCACATCGGTCAGATCGAGCAGGGCGATGCCCGGGAAGCGGTCGTGGACCACCCGCTCTTCCACGTGCAGGCGATCCAGCAGGCGCTCGAGGGCGGGCTCGGCGCCGCGCGGCACCCAGGCGAGGGGGCGGGCGGTGTGCGGACGCAGCGCGCTCACCTCGGCGACGCGCTCTCCGGCCAGGGCGTTGAGCAGGCTCGACTTGCCCGATCCGGTGCCGCCGAGGAGGGCCAGCACCAGGGTCCCGCCCGGGTGCCCCCGCCGGTCGCGAGCGAGGTGGGCGTCCGAGCGGGCCCGTTCGAGGTCCTCGGGATGAACCTGCCCGTCGGCCAGGGCCACCACCAGATCGAGGCCATCGACGACGGAGATCAACTCGCTCACGGCGCCTCCCGATCGAGCCGGAGCCGGACGAGCAGCGCCCCGGACGGCGGCGAGCCGAGCAGCTCGCGGAAGCGGGAGGCGTCCTCGTCCAGGACCCGGCGCAGCGCCTCGGCCAGTTCGCCGCGCATCTCCCTCGCCGCCCCCATCAGGGCGGCCGGGCGGCGCACCGTGCTCTCCTCGGGCCGGTAGGTGGGGTCGAGGCAGGCGCGGCGTAGCGCCTCCGCCTCGCGCCGGGCGCGACGTCGGCGTACCAGGGTCCGTCCACAGGCCTCGGCGGCGCGCGGCGACAGGCCTTTCGCCCAGTCCCCGATGAGCCGCCCCGCCCACTCGGCCGTTCCCGAGCCGTGGGCCCACAGGTCGAACCGGCCGGCCAAGAGGCGCCGCCCGATCGGACGCGCCTCCCACGCCGACGCCACGGTCCGGGCGGCCCGGCTGCAGCGGCGCGCCGCCACCACCGCCAGGTCGCTCGGCGGCCCGTCGGCCAGCGGGGCCAGCCTGCCCCCCCGCAGGTCCCCGGCCAGCTCGGCTGCCGCTGTCCGGTAGCCGCCCTCCATGGCGTCGGCCAGGGTCAAGGAAGCCACCGCCTCGTCGACCAGCGCGTCCCGCAGAATCCCCAGGCCCTGCGCGAGGCGGGAGGCCGAGGCCGACACCACCCCGTTGACTGCCGCCCGGCGGGCGAGCGGATCGGCCAGGGCGTCGAGCTCTTTGCGCACCGCCGTCACCCATTCGGGGGGCAGGCCGCCGCTCTCCGGGAGGATGGGGCCTTCGACCACCCCGACCACCCCCCCTCCCCCCTGACCGCGGAGGATGCCCCGGGTGACCAGGCGCCGGGTGAAGTCCTCCTGCAGCAGCTGCTGGATCTCAGGGACACCCGAGAGGCGGTTGAGGACGAAGAGAGAGGGAAGGCGGCGCCGGGCGGCGAGGTCGATGAGGTCCCAGCCGGCGGCATCGGCGTAGCGGATGCCGCTCGCCACGAAGAGGCAGGCATCGGCGACCTCCAGGACAGCGGCGGCCACCGGCCGGCCGTTCCCCCCGGTCACCGCGGGCGGCGGGGTGTCGACCAGGACGAGGCCCTCAGGGGGCGCCGGGTCCGAGACGATGCCCCGCCCGGCGAGCAGGGTCGGGAATCCGCCCAGGGTGGGGGGAAGGCCCTCGCCGGACCACACCAACGGGGCGGTGGTGGTGGGGCGCAGGGGCCCCGAAGGGCTGATCCGGCGCCGGGCGAGCGAGTTGAGCAAGGTGGACTTGCCGCTGCCGGACCCACCGACGACCGCCACCACCAGCGCGCTGTCCGGGTCGAGGAGGCGCGGCACCAGGTACTCCCTGACGAGCGAGCGCAGCGCCCGGCGGCGGCCATCACCGCCGCTGTGGGAGAGGGTGAACGAGCCCAGCGCATCGCCCACCGCCCGCAGGGCAGGGACCAATCCCTCCCAGTCCCCTGGATCCTGCGCCATGGGCACTGATTGTGGCACAGCGTCGGAGGCCCCGTTCCCCGGTTCCCGTCACACCCCGGAGGTACGTTGCAGCCGTGATCACCGGCACCCTGCATCCGCTGCCCGCTCTCCCCGCCGCACAGGTTTCGCTCGAGGAAGGGCAGGTCCGCATCGCCGAGCTCGTCGTGGCCGACGCCGGGCTGGCCGAGTTGCCGGCGGCTCAACCCCCGGCCGATTGGCCGGCCCTCGTGGAGCGGGCCCTCGCCGTGGGCGCGCGAGGTCTCCTCACCATGGGCATCGGCCTCGACCTGGCGAACATCGATGCCCGGGTCCAGCGCACGCTCGAAGGGGTGGTGGCCGAGGCCGAGCGCCGGGTCCAGGGTCTACTCGACCAGGGCCGGAGAGCGTTCGGAGAGCACTTCGACCCGGAGCGCCGCACCTCACTCCTCGGGCGCGCCCTCGACGACTTCACCCGCTGGCGCGACGAAATGCTGCGCCGCCTCGATCCGGATGCGGCCGACAGCCACACCGCCGCCTTCCTCGCCCGCCTCGGCGACCTGCTCGGTCCGGGAGGGGCCATCGAGCAGCGCCTGGGCGAAGCCCTCGACCCCGAAGCCGATGGGTCGGCCCTGTCCCGGCTGGCCGCCGGGCTGGATGCCCGCTTCGCCGCGCTCCACGACCTCATCGTGCACGCTCGAGGGCGTGATGAGGGCCGCGCCGAGGAGGCGGCCCGGGGTACAGCCCAAGGCTTCGACTTCGAGGACCTGGTCGAGGAACGGCTTCGGGCCCAGGCGGGCGCCATCGGAGGTTGCGTGGTCGAGCGCACCGCCCGTGTCAAGGGATCGCTGGGCCCTAACGCGGCGGTCGGCGACTTCCTGGTAACCCTTCCCACCCGGCACCGCCTGGTGGTGGAGGCCAAGAACCAGGCAGCCCTCACTCTCACCGGCGTCCTCACCGAGCTCGACCAGGCCATGGCCAACCGCCAGGCCGACTTCGCCGTCTGCGTCTCCGCCCGTCCCGCCTTCCCCACCGAGGTGGGCATGTTCGGGGTCTACGGCAACCGCCTGCTGGTGGTCGACGACGGCGACGGTGCCCTCACCTCCGTGGCGCTGCGCTGGGCGGTGGCGGCTCTCACGGCCCGAGCCGCCGGGGCTGCGCCCGGCCTCGACGCCGCCCTGCTTGCCGACCGCATCGACCGCATTCGCCGCCTCGCCGAGCGCTTCAAGAGCGGGCAGCGCAGCCTCACCGACGCCGGCAAGTCGCTCGATTCGGTGCGCGAATCGCTGGCCGCCATGCGCGCCGAACTGGTCGACCTCGCCGACGACATCCACCGCGAGGTCACCCGCGCCACCCCCGACTGATCGGCCTCGTGGCGCCCCGGCCGGCAGGGATTTCCCGGGCCGCGGCTTGATGAGGCCTTAACCTCTGGCGAACGAGCAGTTAGCCCACCAAGCGCGATGCTTGCACGGACATCAATCAGGGACCAATGGTGCGCCGCGGTGCTCGCCACCGCGGCTCCTTCCCGGGGACCGAGCTCGCCGCGGACGGCGGGCAGGGAGGGTACGTAGCGAAATGAGCAACGACCGGATGATCGCCGAGGCGGTCACCCGCAAGCTGGCCGAGGTCATCTTCCTGCGCGACCCGGCGCTGGCCGACCACCTCCACCGGACCGCCGAAGTGGCCTGTGCCGTCGGTGCCCAGATGGGCGCCGACATGGACACGCTCGACCTGCTCTACACGGCCGGGCTGCTGCACGACGTCGGCAAACTGGCCGTCTCTGAGGCCATCCTCTCCAAACCGTCGGGCCTCACCCGGTCGGAGTGGCAGGTGGTACGCGCCCACCCCGAGGCGGGGTACCGCCTCATCGCCGATGTCATGGAGCGAGAGGTCGCGTCGGCCGTGCTCAACCACCACGAGCGCCCCGACGGCGAGGGCTACCCCCGGGGCCTCGACGGGCGCACCCTCCCCACAGTGGCCCTCATCGTGCAGGTGGCCGATGCCTTCGATGCCATGACCAGCCAACGGCCCTACCGCCCGGCCCTGGACACGCCGCTGGCGGTGGCGGAGGTCATCCGCTGTGCCGGCAGCCAGTTCGCCGGTGAGGTGGCAGCTGCCCTGGCCGCTCTCTTCGACGGCCACCCCGAACGGCGGCCCCCGGATGAGCGGTGCCACACCCCCAGGTTCCTCGAGCAGACGGCGGTCGGGGCGCCCGGAGGGGTCCCTTGCCTGGTCAAGCTTCGGGATCGACCAGCCTGACCCCCACCCCCCGGACCGTCCGCAAGTAGCGAGGGGCCGTCCCCGACTCCCCCAGCTTGCGCCGTAGCCAGCAGAGGTGCACGTCCAGCGTCTTGTCCCCCCCGCCGAAGGGCTGTTCCCAGACCTCGGCCAGCAGCTCCCGCCGCGAAGCCACCCGCCCGTGCCGGCGGGCCAGGGCGTGGAGCAGGTCGAACTCCTTGCGGGAGAGATCCAGCGGTTGCCGCTCGATGAGGGCCTCACGCCGCGCCGGATCGACCAGCAGGCCGCCCACCCTGATCGGCTCCTCCCCACCCGGCGGACGCGCCCGGCGGAGCACCGCTCTCACCCGGGCGACCAGCTCCGGGGCGGGTGGCCGGCCCTCCACGGCATCGTCGGCCCCCTGGTCGAGGAGCGCGGCGACCCCACCACGCTCGGCCCCCTGGACCAGGACCGGGATGTCGCCCACCGCCCGCACCATCGTCAGGAACTGGCGGACGGTGAGGTCGGGCACCGGCAGCCCCACGACCACGACGTCGCAAGCTTCTTGCAGGGCCTGCTCAACTCCCGCCAGGCCGGTGGCCGCGCCCTCAGCTCCGAAGCCCAGGGCGCGCAGACCGTCTACCGTCCGCCGGCGGGCTCCGTGATCGGCGTCCACCACGACCACGCTGCAGGGGAATGTGGCGCCCAGCATGCTTTGCCTATCGACCCCAACCGGCCGAGCTTGAGCGCGACTTAACCCCGGCTTGAGCGGTTTGGGGAACCCGGTGCTCAGGCGCCGGCGTCAGATTGGAGACAGATCCGACGATGGAGGAATCAACGACATGCGCAAGCTTCTCGTGCTGGTGGCCGCCGGCGCCGTGCTGCTGGCGGCCTGCGGCAGTGGAGAGGAGACGCTGGTGAGCCCCGCCGGAAGCGACGGGAGCACCACCAGCGGCATCAACGTCACCGGCCAGGGGAAAGTGACCGGCCAGCCCGACGTCCTCAAGGTCAACCTCGGGGTGTCGGTGCTGCGGCCCACCGTGGACCAGGCCACCGGCGATGCCGCCGCCCTCGCCACCGCGGTCATCGACGCCCTCAAGGCCAGCGGCGTCGCCGAGGAGGACATCCAGACGGCCAACTACTCGATCTACCCGGAGTACGACTGGAGCGGCGAGACCCAGCGGCTGCTCGGCTACCGGGTCAACAACGAGGTTCGGGTCGAGATCCGTGACCTCGACAATGCCGGCGCCATCATCGACGCCGCCACCGCCGCCGGGGGCGATGCCACCGTCGTCAGCAGCCTCTCCTTCAGCATCGAGGACAACGCCGAGCTGCTGCAGATGGCTCGCACCGCTGCCTGGAACGATGCCGAAGCGAAGGCCCGCCAGCTCGCCCAACTCGCCGGCCTGGAGCTGGGTGCGGCGATCTCGATCACCGAGACGATCAACTACGAAGTGCCCCCCATCTACTACGAGCGGGACATGGCCGCCAGCGAAGAAGGCGCCATCACTCCCATCGAGTCGGGGACGCAGGACGTGACCGTGGTGGTCCAGGTCACCTTCGCCATCGGCTAGGCACCAACCGTCAGTCGCCGAGGAGGGCCGTGGCAGCACGGCCCTCCTCGCATTCGTCGAGCAGTGGGCACCACCGGCACCAGGGGCCGGCCGCCCTCTCCAGGTGGACGTCGGCGGCCAGGGCGGCCCGCAGCAGGCTCGCCGCCGTGGCAGCCACCGCCGCCGTCACCTCCACCCCGGCCCGGGTGGGAACCTCCTCCGTACGTTCCCCCGAAGCCAGCGACACCGCCTCCACCCGGCCGGGCAGATCCCCGCGCTCCAGGGCCCAGAGCAGGGCGTAGAAGCCGAGCTGGGCCGATGGATCGCCCAACGAGCCCGTCTTCCAGTCGGTGAGGCGCATCCCCCCCTCACCCTCGTCGAAGACCGCATCCACCTTCCCTCGCAGGGTGACCCCCTCGGCCGGCGTCGCCTCCAGGTCCACCTCGGCTCCGGCGAAGCCCTCGAGGCCGAGGCGGCAGAAGCGCCGGTAGAGGCCGGATGCCTCCTCGATGACCCGATCGAGCTGGCTGGGGCGCAGCCCGAGGGCACCCAGCTTGGGGTTCAAGGCGGCGCCGATCTCCTCACGGCAGGCCGTGGCGAAGCCGCCCTCCGCAATGGGCCCGTCGCTGAGATGGCGAGCAAAGAGGCGGTGGGCGAGCCCTCCCACGAAGCTCGAGCGCGATTCGGCCGGGTACATGCCCCGCAGGCGGCCCACGGCCTGCTCCGGACACCGGGTGAACGCCACGAAGGTCGTCGCCGAGAGCACGACCGGCTCACCGGGCCCGACAGCCGGGAACACCAGCGGGGGGTCGAGGGCCACCAGCTCATGGTATTCGCCGCGGGCCGTCAAGACGGAGCACCCAACTACAATCCGCCCTCACGACGAGCACGGTGGGCTCACGGATGTCCCGGGCTACCCGCATCGGAATCATCGCGGTCGCAGCGCCTCTGGCCGTGGCGCTCTGTGCCTCCGTGGTCTTCGCCATGGACCGGGCCAGCAACGGCGGCGAGATCCTCGGCGGGGTCACCGTCGGCGGAGTGGAGTTGAGCGGCCTCAGCGAAGCCCAGGCCCGTCGCGCCCTCCAGGGGCTGGAGGCGAACATGAGAAGCGATCCCCTCACATTCGACGTGCAGGGCACCCGCTTCCAGTTGCTCCCGTCCGAAATCGGCTTCGACCTCGACGAAGAGGCGCTGCTCGCGGCGGCCCTGCGCAACGGCCGGGAGGGCGGCCTCGGCAGCCAGTTCCGCTGGTGGGCCGCCCACCTGGGCAACCGGGGAAACCTCACCATCGACCCGTCCGGGACCTGGGATCGCACCGCCTTGCGGCGCTACCTGGATCAGTGGGAGGCGAGTGCCATAGCCGACCCCCCGTTCGACGGCGGGATCGCGGTCCAAGACGGCCGGGTGATCCCGCTCAACCCCGAGTCGGGTACTGGCATCGACCAGGAGGCCGTGCTCGCCCTGGTCGACGAGACCGCATTCGACCTCGGCCACGATGAGATCGTCGTCCCCACCTCGGTGCAGGCCCCCCTACTCACCGAGGCCGCCGTGGGCACGGCGGTGACCCGGGCCGAGGCTCTACTCCGCGGCCCGGTCGTGCTCGTCCGGCTCAACCCCGACGTACAGGTCAGCTTCAGCCGCCAGGCGCTGGCCTCCGCCCTGGGCAGCGAGGTGGTCGGCGCCCCCGACGACCCGGCGATCCGGCTCTACTTCGAGTTGGAGCCCCTCCTGGAGTTCCTGGAGCCCCAGCGGGCCGAGATCGAGTTCGCGCCGGTGGACGCCAGGGTGGTCATCCGGCCTGACGACACTCCCACCATCATCCACAGCCGCCCTGCCCTCCTCATCGACGAGGAGAGCCTCCCGGACGTCTTGCTGGCAGCGGCCGTCTCGGGCAGCCGGGCGGGGGCCTTCCCCTACCTGGAGGGGGACCCGCCCCAGTTCAGCACCCAAGACGCCGAGGCTCTCGGCATCAAGGGGCTGATCAGCTACCACGACGGGGACGTCTGCTGCACCACCTTCTACACCCCCGGCGGCGACGAGAAGAACCAGAACCGCATCCACAACATCCACCTGATGGCCGACACGGTGAACGGGGCCATCGTGCTGCCTGGGGAGAGCTTCTCGCTGAACGACTACGTGGGGCAGCGCACCATCGAGAAGGGCTACCTGCTGGCCGGGGCGATCATCGGCCCCATCGTCGATTGCTGCGACGACCCGGCCAACATCGGGGGCGGGGTGAGCCAGTTCACCACCACCCTGTACAACGCCGTCTTCTGGTCGGGCCTGGAGGACGTGGAGCACACCCCGCACACCCTCTACATCTCCCGCTACCCGGAGGGCATCGAGGCCACCCTGGGCTGGCCCAGTCCTGATCTGGTGTTCCGCAACAACACCGATGCCGCCGTCTACATCAAGACCGAGTACACCGGCGACAGCATCACGGTGAAGCTCTTCGGCGACAACGGCGGCATCGAGGTCGAGGCGGAGCGGTCGGAGCGCAGCAACTTCACCAGTCCCGAGGACTACTTCGACCCGGACGAATCCGTTCATCCCGGCGAACAGGACATCACCGATGAGGGCTCGCCGGGCTGGACGGTCACCGTCTACCGGATCATCCACTACCCCGACGGCACCGAGACCACCGAGAGCTGGATATGGCGCTACCACCCTTGGCCCAAGCGCATCTCGGTGCACCCGTGCGAGCTACCCGAGGACCACGACGACTACGACCCCGACGCCGTCTGCCCCTCTGAAGTCCCCGATCTCACCGGGGTGAGGCTGCCGCGCGCCACCCAACTGCTGGCCGAGCGCGACCTGGTGATCGCCCAGGGCGAGCCATGGGTGGTCACCAACCCCGACGACGTGGACCGGGTGTGGGCGCAGAATCCCGCGGCCGGCACCTGGCTCGACCCCCGTGAGGTGGTGACGGTGCGGCTGGGCGTCCTGGCCGACACCGGCGGGGACGGCTAGGCCGGCTGCGGCACCCCGGGCCGCGTGCTAGGGGGCCCAGCGGATAGGGCGCCGACCAGGAGGAACGCGTCCCGACATCCCGCCCCCACGCCGGGTGTTTCCGCAAGCCAAGGCGCTTTCGACGCCGAGTTCGGCTAGCGCGGGTCATGAGCCTTCTTGCCTACCCGGGCGACCCCTAAGGCCGACGGCCCACTCCCGAGGCGCGCTCCCCCACCGTGTGCAGCTTGAGCAGGTTGGTGGCGGCATCCTGGTTGGGCGGCACCCCGGCCGCCATGGCCACTCGGTCGCCCCTGACGGCTAGGCCCCGCTCCAGCAGGATCCGCTCGGCGGTGTCGATCATCTCATCGGTGGAGGACCGGCGGGGCAGCGACACCGGGGTGACCCCCCAGAGCACGGCCATGCGCCGATAGGTCTCCGGGCGAGGGGTGAAGGCGAGGATGCCCGCCGCCGGCCGGTACTTGGACACGAGCCGGGCGGTGGCCCCCGAGTCGGTGAAGGCGATCACCGTGCCCAGCCCCAGGCCGTCGGCGGCTTCGGCGGTGGCCCGGGCGATGGCCGAGGCGAACGACCCGGGGGCCCCCACGAACTGCGGTGGGCGGGCCAAACCGGGCCCCGCCTCGGCCTCGACGCAGATGGCAGCCATCGCCTCCACCGCCCGGACCGGGTAGGCGCCCACCGCCGTCTCGGCAGAGAGCATCACCGCGTCGCTGCCGTCCATGACCGCGTTGGCCACGTCGGTGACCTCTGCCCGGGTGGGACGGGGCGAGGCCACCATCGACTCCAGCATCTCGGTGGCGGTGATGGAGATACCCCCGGCGGCGTTGGTGGCGGCGATGATCTCCTTCTGAATGCGAGGCAGCGGCTCGTAGCCGATCTCCACACCCAGGTCGCCGCGGGCCACCATCGCCCCATCGGCGGCGGCGAGGATGGCCGCCAGGTTGCCCAGCGCGGCGGCCCGCTCGATCTTGGCGATGACCGGGACATCGCCCGCCACCGCCCGTACCGCGGCGATGTCGTCGGGGGAGACCACGAAGGACGCGGCCACCAGGTCCACGCCGATGCTGCGCCCATAGGCGAGGTCGGCGCGGTCCTTGTCGGTGACCGCCGGCAGGTCGAGGTGCGCCCCGGGGAAGGCGGCCCCCTTGTGGTCGGCGAGCGCCCCACCCTGGTCGACCACTGCCGAGACTCCTCCGTCGACGCGCCGGGTGACCCGTAGCTCGATGAGCCCGTCGGCGAGCAGCACCCGGTCGCCCCGGGAGAGGCCGGCCGCTCCCAGGTGCTGTACAAAGACCCGGCGGGCGTTCCCCTCCCCTTCTCCGTCGACGAGGGTCACCCGACCTCCGGTGCGCAACTCCACCTCCCCGCCGGGGAAGGTGCCGACCCGGATGCGGGGCCCCTGGATGTCCTGCAGCACCGCCACGGCCCGGTCGTGCTCCTCAGCCGCCTTCCGCACCCAGGTCAGCCACTGCCGGTGGGATTCGTGCGTGCCGTGGGAGAAGTTGAGGCGGGCCACGTCGATGCCGGCGGCCACCAGCTGCTCGATCGAGTCCCGGGAGGCCACCGCCGGTCCCAGGGTGGCAATGATCTTGGTCTTGCGCTTCACCGGGGTCACGTTACCGAGACACCGGGGAGGACGCCTGCCGCGCCGGGTCGCTCCGGAGGGCGAACCGCACCGCCAACCCCGGGAACGGGGCGCTCCTAG
>CAYGYX010000048.1:0-16608 GCA_964354255.1 uncultured Acidimicrobiia bacterium
ATGCCGAGTCCTCTCCAGGAGGGGGATACCGGTCGTTCAACAGCCTGTGAAGGCCACCGCAAGGCCCGAAGACCCTCCATTATGTCACGCCCCGGCCCAAGCGACCCGATGCCGACCGGTTACCGGCCGATACCGTCCAGGCCATGACCGGCAGGCGGTACGCTTCATCACCGCCCGTGCGGTGGCGCGCGGCTACCCCCCTGGCCGAGGCCCCCGGGCGGCACTGTCTGACGGTCCGGCGGGTGGTACCGGGGCGTCGTGGATCCAACCGATACGCCCGTCGGGATGCGACCATCGGGCACGGCAGAGCACAGGAGGCTCCCATGGCGAAGAAGGAGAGGGTCGGCCGCCTCAAGAAGGCAGCAGCCCGAAACCTCAAGCAGAAACGCCAGGCCAAGAGGGCCAAGAAGGCAGCGGAGGCGTAGCAGCTCCTCTCCCCGCCGGCAGTGCGCGCCGGCGCTGTGCTGAGCCGTCCCGGCTACTGGGTAGCCCCGGCGACCGGGAACAGGAAGCTGTGGCTCGGCGAACTGACCTGGCCGTCGTCCCAGCGGACCTCGACGGTCTGGCCGTGGATGCTGAGCACCGTTCCGGTGCGGGCCGCCTGCCCCACCTTCTTGGTGAGCTGCTTGACCCGCATCCCCTTGCGGAGCTCCATGGTCTTCTCCTCGCAGCGTGCTCTGCTCTGAGGCTACTGGCTCTGCTCACGCCGCGTCGGGGGCGCGCCGGTCCGGCCGGGAGCCACCCGACGCGGACAGTGACCGGCGCCGCGCGCGGAGTACGGAGAGATGCCTGTGTGGCGGGCCGAGGGTCCGGCACACAGGGTCGCCGGCCCGCGGGGTCGCCGGCTCTGCGGTAGTGCTTGGCCTGTCGCGTTGCGGGGCGCCCCATCTCCATGCCCCGCCGGGACCGAATGGCCCGATCGCGCTGCGTCTACCTGCCTCGTGGGTGAGGTGGGTGCAGCTCCTCAAGCACCCCTGCCGGGACTTCGTCATCCCGCGCCTACCCTTCCCCCCAGCGCCCGTCATCGTCCAAGCACCAACGCCCCGGAACCAGCACCTTCTCCGCAGACCTGGGGGTGGTCATGACTCGAAGGACCCAGACAGGCACCTACCAGGGGCCTGCCCAACTTCTCGCCCAGTCGGCGACACTCGGATGCGTTGCCGACCTCGAATCATGGGTCACCACTCAGGAGCCTGGCTTCCCGGGCCTTTCCGGCTGGACCGGCACCCTGACCGGGCAGGGCCTCCCTCCCGCCCACCTCGCTGGCGGCGTCCACTCCCTCCGCCTACCCGATGGCCACTCCGGCCAGGTGGCCATCGAGAAGATGAGTTCGCCCTTCTGGGCCCCGTGGACAGCCAGGATCCGCGGGAGCGGCCCGCCTCCCTTCTAGGCGCTCACTCCCGGCGCCCCGCGCTGCGCAGAGAGGCTCCCCAACCCGATCCAAACAGATCTGCCCCCCTCGACCCACAGGGTCCGCCTTGCCAGCCGATCGGCAGGCCTCGGCGATGACCTGGGCCTCGAATCGATCCCCACCTACCGGCAGATAGACCAGCTTCGCGGCCATGCGCACATGCTTCGGAGATCGCCGCTGGGGGCTAGAGCACGCCGATGATGCCGATCGCGGCCAGCACCGCCGGGGCGACGGAGATCGTCCAGAGGGCCACGGCGAACGGCTTGGCGTTTTGCTGTCCGATCATCTGTCCCTGATCGTCTGCTCGATCATCGCTGCTCGTCCCGGACCCTCCTGGGCGACCTGGTGGGCGGTAGCGTCGAAGGGGGAGAGGGTCCCCTCTATCTCGGAGCGAATCAGGATGTCTTCTTCTTGGTCGGTGGCGGCGTCTTCGTCATCTTCTTCTTCGTCATCTTCTTACGCCCGAGTCTGCCCATCCTCGTCCTCCTCATCTTCCTCGGCTTCTTACCCCGGCCCCCGTTGCCCGTCCACTGACACCCGTGTACCCGGTGGTCGAACCCGGTGGGAACCCCCCGACGACGGGTAGGGGCTAATCACCCTACAGGATCCGGCCAAGCCCGCCCCACCAGCGGCGTTCCATTGGCTGCGGGGGGCCTGCTCCTGGTTCGTCAGCGCTCAGCCCCCACCCCGGGGATCTCCGGCGGTGACCGCACCACCCCGCTCGGCAACCGACCCCTCGGATCGCCGGCAGCCTCCGATGACCGCCCGCACGGTTTCCTCTTCCGCTGGCGTGCCCCCCCGGATCCCGGGGGAGGCCGGCGGTTCTTGCCTGGCGGTCCACCACCTCAGCGAACGGCCCGGATCGGGGGTTCCGTGTTCAACGCAGTTGAGATCGAGCCAGCGGTCACTGCCATGCGTTGGTGAGCCGTGCCGGCCTCGGAAGGAGGCGGAGGCCCGGCTCAGTCGAGGAGCTGGCGGTCGAGCTCCCGCACCTTGCCGGCCAGGTGGGCCAGCAGCTGGGTGGCGAGCTTGCTGTCGGACTCGATCAGGCCGCGCAGGGCGGTGCCCTCGACGGCGAGGGTGATCACCTTCGTGTCGGCGGAGACGGTCGCCGCGCGGGGCCCCTTGTCGAGGAGGGCGATCTCGCCGAAGAAGTCGCCGGCCTTCAGGTGGCCCATGACCCGCTGCCCTACCCGCACCGTGGCGGAGCCGTCCACGATGAGGTGGAGGGCGTGCGCGGTGGCCCCTTCCCGGACGATGGCCTTCCCCGGGTCGTGGACGGTTTCCCGGCCGAGCGCCGCGAGCCGGCGCAGCGTCCCCTTCGACACGCCGGAGAAGAGCGGAACCCGGCTCAGCAGCTCGGTGCGACGTGCGGCGGTGATCATGGCGCTCCTTGGTGGTGGTCGCTCAATCGTATCCGACGGGCCCGCCGCCCGTCGGTGCCCGCACGATAGGCGCACCGGTTCGCCTAAGCCCGGGACGGTCTCGCCGGTCCAGGACGCCGGCGCACCGGCGGCTTGATTGGCCACCGGCCCGCCGTACGCTGGCCTTCGGCCTCCGTTGAGGGTTTGAGCAAGGAGCGGTGGATGGGCAAGAAGGCCATGTGGTTGGTGATGCTGGTCCTGGCGGGCGGCTGTGCGGTTGCGGATTCCGGCTCCGGCGGGTCTCTCTCCACGTCGACGGTGACAGTGACGCCGGCGGAATGCCCCCCTCCTCCCATCACGGCCCCGACCCTCCCGGAGCAGATCCCCGGTTACACCGAGGTGGATCCCGACACCGGGCTGCACGTGACCGGCACCCCGATTGAGGTTGACCTCACCACGTACCGCCTCGCGATCACCGGCCTGGTGGAGCAGCCGCTGAGCCTCACCTACGACGACCTGCGATGCCTGCCGATTGTGGAAGCCGCCCCCGAGCTGGTCTGCCCGGGGTACTTCGTCGATGTCGCCACCTGGGCGGGAGCGCCCCTGTGGGAGGTGCTCGAACTGGCAGGGGTGAGCGACGCAGCCACCTCCCTCCGCCTCATCGCCGACGATGGGTACTCGCAGCAGATCGAACTGAGCGAGGACGTCTTGGCTGCCGCCTTCCTGGCCTACGAGTTGGAGGGTGAGACCCTGCCGGTCTTGCACGGCTTCCCGGTGCGCTTCGTGTGGCCGGGGCACTCCGGCAACGACTGGGTCAAGTGGCTCGTGGGCATCGAGGTGGGCTGAACCGAGGCTCGGTCCCCGGCCGACGGAATACCCCGCCTACCCGTCCGCTCCCTCCACCTGGACGAGGACCAGCTCGAGGGGGTCGCTGTCCGGGTTGGCCAGGCGGCAGCTGGCCCCAGCGGGCACCCGGGCGGCGTCGCCCGTGGTCAGGGTGCGCACCGAGTGACCGACGGAGAGCCGCCCCCGGCCGCGGGCCACCACCCAGTGCCGGGTGCCGTCGCCGCCGAGGGTGGCTTCGCTGCCGGGGTCGATGGTCACCCGGCGCACCAGCACCCCTGCTTCGCGGGACACGGTGACGGCGGAACCCCACGAGTACCAGTCGCTGCCGTCCGATTCGAATTCGGGTCGGCGCTCCTTCTGCAGGCGCTCCACCAGCTCTTTGACATCCTGGGCACGGTCGCGGGCCGCCACCAGCACCGCGTCGGCCGCTTCGACGACCACCAGCCCCTCCACCCCCACTACCCCCAGCAGCCGCCCGGTCGAGCGGAGCAGGGAGTCACGGGCCCCGATGGCGATCACATCCCCGCCGATGGCGTTGCCGTCGGCGTCGTGGTCGGCCAGATCCCACAGCGCCGCCCAATCGCCGACGTCACTCCAGCCGGCATCGAGGGGGACGACCGCCGCCCGGGCCGTCTTCTCCATGACCGCGTAGTCGATGGAGATGGCGGGAGAGGCGGCGAAAGACCCCTCATCGAGCAGGACCAGGCCGTTGCGGGCTTCGGCCCGGGCCACCGCCTGCCGGCAGGCGGTGAGCACGGCCGGGGCATGGCGCTCCAGCTCCTCGAGCACGGCGGCGGCGGAGAAGACGAACATGCCGCTGTTCCACAGGTAGCCGCCGGTGCGCAGGTAGCGGGCGGCGGTGGGGCGACGCGGCTTCTCGACGAACCGGCTCACCGCCCGCACCGAGGGGGTGAGCCGGTCCCCGGTCTGGATGTAGCCGTAGCCGGTGGCGGGGAAGGTGGGGACGATGCCGAAGGTGACCAGGCGCCCCTTCTCTGCCTGGGGGACGGCCACGCTGACCGCCCGGGCGAAGGCCTCCTCGTCGGCGACGACGTGGTCGGCGGGGAGCACCAGCATCACCGCCTCGCCATGGCGGGCGGTCAGGTAGAGAGCGGCCGCCGCCACTGCCGGGGCGGTGTTGCGCCCGACCGGCTCCAGCACGATAGTGGCGTCGTCGTACCCGGCCCGGTGCAGATCGCGCTGGATGCCGGGGCGGTGGTCCTCATTGCAGGAGATCAGCGGGGCGGCGACCCCGGCCAGCCCGCGGGTGCGCTCGAGGGTGATGCGGAACATGGTGCGGTCGTCCCACAGGGGGAGGAGGTGCTTGGGGCGGCGCTTGCGGGATGCCGGCCAGAGCCGGGTGCCGAAGCCGCCGGAGAGGATGACCGGGACCACCGGGGTGGGGGCGCTCATACTGCTGGGATCTCACCATAACGCGCCGGGTGCCCGGCGCTGGGGAGAAGGGGCGGAAAAGGGCCGGGCCCCCGCGCTGGCGAGGGCCCGGCGAGTCGGTGATGGGGCTAGTTGACCGCGGCCGGCTTGACCGCGCCGAGGGGGAGGACCTGGCGGCCGTAGGTCTCGTTGAGCACCTGCGCCGCCGCGGCGTAGATGGCCGAGAACCCGCAGAAGATGCCTTCCCAGCCGGCGATCTTGGTGATTACCTCGCTGTCGGCCCAGCGGCCGATGGCCAGCAGGACGAACAGGATCGTCAGGCTGCCGAACACCACCTGCAGCGCCCGGTTCAACTTGAGGGTGCCGATGTACATGTAGGCCGTGAAGATGCCCCACATGAACAGGTACCAGGCGAGGTAGTTCGTGTCCTCGGCGATGAACCCACTCGTCTCGAGCACCCAGATCAAGCCCAGGCTGATCCAGAACAGGCCGTACGAGGTGAAGGCTGTGGTCCCGAAGGTGTTGTTCTTGCGGAACTCCATGATCCCGGCGAACACCTGCGCCATGCCTCCATAGAAGAAGCCCATGGCGATGATCATGGCGCCCACATCGAAGTAGCCGGCGTTGTGCAGGTTCAGCAACACCGTGGTCATGCCGAAGCCCATCAGCCCCAGGGGGGCGGGATTGGCGCGGTCGTTCATGTCTTCCCCTTCCTGTCTCACGACCAGGGCAGGAATCTAGCCTGCCGGAGGGAGGGGTCGCACGCGGCGGGGAGCGGTCGCGGACGGAACCGGGAGGCGCCGGGCCTCATTCTCCGACCGCTCCTTCGGGGTCGGTCCGCAGGAGGATGGCGTCGTAGGAACGGCCGTTGACGAGTTGGATCAGGCCGGCCACCAGGTAGCCGCCGTCCTCGAGCTCGGCCAGCGCCATGGCTCCGTGGACGGTCTGTCCGACCGGGGACCGCCTCCACCGGACGTTCCCGTCCTCGTCGACGCGGCTGAGCAGCATCCCGTTGGCGATGGCGCCGATCAGGTAGGTCCCGTCGCTCAGGCGGATCAGCGAAGTGGCGTAGTCGTCGAACGCCGGATCGCCGAAGGACGTCTCCCACTCGAGCTCCCCAGTCGAGCTGCAGCGGGCCAGCCAGGTGTCCGCCTGCTGAGGCGGGCCGGCGTTCATCGAGAAGCCGGTGAGGAGGAACCCCCCGTCGTCGGTGGGGGCGACCTGGGAGGCGTACTGCCACCCGGTGAGTTGGTAGCGCTTCTCCCACTGGACGTTGCCGTCGGCGTCGAGCTGGACCAGCATGCCGTCCTCCTCCGCGGCGACGGCGAGAACGAGGCCGCCTTCGGCGGTCTCGAGGGCATCGAGTACGAGCTCCTCGCCCGGGCCTTCCCCGACCAGTTCCCACACCACCTCCCCGTCTGGGCCCACCCGGAGGGCGTACTGGTTCCTGGTCCCTCCGGTCGGGGACTCGGTGAACCCGTAGATCAGGAGGTCGCCGTTCGCCAAGGGCAGCATCCCGTATGGCCATTCCCTGCCGGCTCTGCCGTAGGTGCGGCGCCATGCCTCGGTGCCGTCCCCGGTGATTTCGAGGAGGAAGAAGTCCCGGTCGCCGGCGCCGTAGGAATCGGTCTCGCCGAGAACGTGGTAGCCCCCCTCACCGGTCGGCTCGACCCCGAACGCCTGCTCGTACCCGTCTCCGCCCCAGGTCCTCTCCCACAGGGTCTCCCCCTCGAGGGTCAGCTTCACGAAGAGGGCGTCGCCCGAGTAGGGGGGTACGTGCAGGTGGTTGGTCGTGCCGACGGCCAGGATGTCGCCTTCCTCGGTGAGGGTGAGGTCGAAGAAGGCCCCGTAGTCCGGGCCCGCGAGGGTCCGCACCCAGGTGGTGGAGGAGGGGGCGGCAGTGGTGGGAGGCGGCGGCGAGGTGGTCGACGTTGAAGCCGGCGTCGCCGTGGTGTCGGTCCCGGCCGAAGCGCAGCCGGCCAACAGGACGAGCAGAACGGCAGGGCAGGCCTGCCTGCGCTTGAACATCGCTGCCCCCCAACGCTCGGAGACACGGGTGCCAGCGGCCGCCCGGTCGTGCAGTCTCGTGGGAGCGGCCCGGTCTTGCAAGGGGTCAGGATGCCGTTGGGGGCGGGCATCGAGACGGCACCTCCCTGGGCTCAGGGCAGAAGGGGCGCCGTGCGCGGCCGCATGCCGCATGCCTCCCGAGGCGTCCAGGCGCGCTTGCTAGGAGCGGGAACGGGGGCCGCCGGCCTCCTGCAGCGCCCGCCACACCCGCTCCGGGGTGAACGGGATGCGGGTGAGCCGCAGGCCCACCGCGTGGTAGATGGCGTTGGCGATCGAGGGGGCGGGCCCGTTGATGCCGATCTCAGCCACCGACTTGGCGCCCATGGGGCCGGTGGGCTCGTAGGAGTCCACCAGGATCACCCGGATGGGCGGCAGGTCGAAGCTGCCGGGGATCTTGTAGCGGCTCAGGTCGGCGTTGCGCACCCGGCCACCGGGGGTGAAGAGGAACTCCTCGGTCAGGGCGTAGCCGATGCCGTTGGCGACGGCGCCTTCCACCTGGCCCTCGGCGAGGCGGGGGTTGATGGGGGTGCCGCAGTCCACCGCGGCGACGTAGTCGAGCACCCGCACCAGGCCGGTCTCCACGTCCACCGCCACCTCGGCGAAGGAGGCGAGGAAGGGGGGCGGCGACTCCTCGGGCACGCAGGAGGCAGTGGCGCCGATCTGGTGCTGGCCGGCGCCGTAGAAAGCGCGCGTGCCCACCTCGGCCAGGGTCACGACGCGGCCGTCGGGAGCGGTCACCTCCCCGCCGGCCAGGGTCAGGCCGCCCGGGTCGGCCTTGAGCATGGCCGCCGCCACCGCCAGGATCTGCCCCTTCACTTCCCGGGCGGCCTTCTCCACCGCCTTGCCCGACACGTAGGTGGTCGAGGAGGCATAGGCGCCGGTGTCGAAGGGGGTGAAGTCGGTGTCCGACGAGTAGACGACGATCTCGTCGAGGCTCACCCCCAGCACCTCGGCGGCGATCTGGCCCAGGATGGTGTCCGAGCCGGTGCCGAGGTCGGTGGCCCCCACCAGCAGGTGGAACGACCCGTCGTCGTTCATCTTGATGGTGGCCGCCGCCATGTCGATCAGGGGGATGCCGGATCCCTGCATGTGGAGGGACATCCCCACCCCGCGCCGGATGGGCCCGGGGTCGGGGGGCCGGGCGCGCTTGTGCTCCCAGCCGAAGGCCTCCATGCCGGCCCGCAGGCACTCTTCGAGAGCGCACGACTTGATGGTCATCGGGACGCCCTCCCGGCCCTCGCCGAGCTCGGCGAAGATCGGCGAGGTCTCGCCGGAGCGGATGTGGTTGCGGCGGCGTAGCTCGACCGGGTCGAGGCCGAGGCGTTCGGCCGTCTGGTCGAGGGCCGTCTCCAGGGCGAAGGAGCCCTGCGTGCCGCCGTATCCGCGGTAGGCCCCGCCCACCGGGAGGTTGGTGTACACCGAGCGGCCGGTGAAGCGGACGTGAGGGGCTTTGTTGTAGAGGGGCAGGGTCTTCGACCCGGTGTTGGAGAGCACGGTGAGGCCGTGGGTGCCGTAGGCCCCGGTGTTCTGGGTGGCGTCCATCTCCAGGGTGTGGAGCACGCCGTCGGCGCGGGCCCCGACCTTCACCCTGATGCGGAAAGGATGGCGGGTGCGGGCGGAGACGAACTCCTCGCCCCGGGTGTACTCCCAGCGGGCGGGGCGGCCGGTGCGCATGGTGACCAGGGCGCAGACGTCTTCGAGCAGGATCTCCTGCTTCACCCCGAAGCCGCCGCCGATGCGGGGCTTCACCACCCGGATGCGGTGGATGGGAAGGTCGAGCACCCGGGCGATGATGCGCCGCACGTGGAAGGGCACCTGGGTGCTGGTGTGCAGCACCAGGCGCCCGTTGTCGTCGAGGTAGGACTGGCAGACGTGTGGTTCGAGGGGGGCGTGCTGCGCGTACTGGGTCTCACAGGTGGTCTCCACCACCACGTCGGACTCGGCGAAGCCCCTCTCCAGGTCGCCGGCGGTCGCCTCCACCACTGCGGCCAGGTTGTGGGGGGCGTCCCAGATGCCCTCGGCGTCGGCCTCGTCGTGGACCACGGGGGCTCCCGGGGCCAGGGCGGCGTCGAGGGAGAGCACCGGGTCGAGCACCTGGAAGTCGACTTCGATGCGGCCCAGCGCCTCTTCGGCCAGGCGCCGGGACTCGGCGGCCACCGCCGCTACCCGATCGCCCACAAAGCGCACCTTGGGGTCGAACATGCGGGCGTCGTAGGGGCTGGGCTCGGGGTAGCCCTGACCGGCGGTGGTGAAGCGGGTGGAGGGGGTGTTCTCGTGGGTGAGCACCAGCGCCACCCCGGGGAGGCGGGCGGCCGCGCCCGGATCGATGTGACGGATGCGGGCGTGGGCGTGCGGGCTGGTGAGCAGGGCAATGTGCAGCGTCCCGGGCAGGTCGAGGTCGCCGGCGAACACCGGGCGGCCGGTGACCAGGGCGAGGCCGTCCACCTTGCGCTCGCTGGCGCCGACCACCTGGAACTTCTCGCTCACTGGGTCTCCTCCCGCATCTCCGCGGCGGCGGCGAGGATGGCCTCCACCGGCTTGACGTAGCCGGTGCAGCGGCAGTAGTTGCCCACCAGGGCGCGGCGGACGTCGCCCTCGGTGGGGCGCGGGTTGCGGCCGAGCAGGTCGAGGGCGGTCATGATGATCCCGGGAGTGCAGAAGCCGCACTGCACCGCCCCCAGGTCGAGCATCGCCCGCTGCAGGGGGTGGAGGACCCCCTCGCGCGCCAGGCCCTCCAGCGTGTCGACCCGGCGCCCCGCCGCTCGTCCGGCGAACACCAGGCAGGCGTTCACCGCCCGTCCGTCGAGCAGCACCGCGCACGCCCCGCAGTAGCCATCGTCGCAGCCGTTGCGGACGCTCTTGCAGCCGAGGCGACGGAGCAGGTCCATCAGGCTCTCACCGGGGTCGATCTCCACCGAGCGCCGCACGCCGTTGAGCACCAGGTCGAGGTTCACCGGCGGCGGTCCTCGAAGCGGCCGCGGGCCTTCTCCAGGCAGCGGCGCACGGCTGCCCCGCACAGCGCTCGCCGGTGATCGGCGGAGGCACGATGGTCGCTGCCGAAGGCCACGGCGGCGACGGCCGCTTCGGCGGTGGCGGCGATGGCCGGGTCGTCGAGCGGGCGGCCCCGCAGGGCGTCCTCGGCGGCGGGAACGGAGGCGCCCAGCGCCGGCGTCTCGCCGACCACTATCCGGCAGTGGCCCACCCGTTCGTCGTCATCGCGGCGCACCAGGGCAGCGCAGTTGAGCAAGGCGAAGTCGAAGGCGGTGCGAGCGAACTTCAAGAAGGCGGCGGCGGTGTCCCTCCCGGCCGGTGGGATCCTCACCTCGGTGATGAGCGCCCGCGAGCGCCCCGTCCCTTCGGCGTAGAACCGATCGAGGGGCAAGGTGCGCTCGGTGCCCTCGTAGATGGTGACGGCCGCGTCGAGGGCGAGCAGGACCGGGATGATGTCGCTGTAGCGCCGGCGCGCCAGGTGGCCTCCGATGGTGGCGGCGTTGCGCAGCATGGGGGACCCCACCCCGCGCAGCATGCCGGCGAGCACCCCGTCCAGGTGGGCGGCGAGGCCGCGGTGCTCCAGCATCTCGGTGAGGGTGGTGTTGGCCCCGACGGCGAAGCCCTGCCCCTCGCGGATGTAGCGCAGGGGGAGCAAACCGAGGTCCACCAGGGTGGTGACGCCGGCGTGGGTATGGCGGATCACGTCGGTGCCGCCGGCGACCGCCAGTGCCCCGCTCCCCAGGCAGGAGTAGGCCTCTTCGAGCGTCTCCGGCCGGAGGTAGGTGGTGATGCCGGTGAGCGACATGCCGGCTCCACTCTATGGCATCGGCGCCGGCGGGGGCGGGTCTTCCCGCCGGCTGGCCGGGCCGGATGGCGGTGGCGGAGGCGGCGGGTTGCGGCCAGACTGTGACCGTTCTCCCGTGGAGGTGTGTCGGATGAGGAGTTTCGCCGGGCGCGACATCCTGTCGCTCAAGGACTTCGAGCGGGCCGAGTTCATGCACGTCTTCGAGGTGGCGGGGCACATGGAGCCCATCGCCCGGGAGCGGCGCAACACCGACCTGCTCGCCGCCAAGACGCTGGTGACCGCCTTCTACCAGCCGTCGACCCGCACCCGCCTGGCCCACGAGGCGGCCATGCACCGCCTCGGCGGCCACGTGGTCGGCTTCGCCGACCCCAAGATGACCCGGGCCGGCGACTTCTACCAGGAGTCCATCAAGGACACGGTGCACATGCTGGAGTACTACGGCGACGCCATCGTCATGCGCCACTTCCAGCAGGGGGCCCCGGCCGAGGCCGCCCACTGGGCGAGCGTGCCGGTGATCAACGCCGGCGACGGCTGGGGGGAGCACCCCACCCAGGTGCTCACCGACCTGTTCACAGTGCACCAGGAGATGGGCCGCATCGACGGGCTCACCTTCCTGTGCATCGGCGACATGCGCATGCGGACCATGCACTCCCTGGGCTACGCCCTCACCCAGTTCGATTCCCGGGCGATCTTCGTGGCGCCGCCCGAGATGTCGCTCACCGAGGAGTTCAAGGCCGAACTGCTTCAGCGCAACCTGGTGTTCGAGGAGGCCGCCCACGTCGCCGACGTGATCGGCGAGGCCGACGTCATCTACATGGAGCCGGTGGTGCAGGCCGACTACACGCGGAGCCGGGAAGAGGCCGGCGGGGAGAAGGGGCGCACCCCGGCCAACTACCAGGTCACCCGCGAGCTGCTCTCCTCCTCGGCCCGCCGCCATGCCATCATCCTCCACTCGCTGCCCCGCATGGACGAGCTGCCCCCGGACGTCGACGCCACCCGCCACGCCCGCTACTGGGAGGAGGCCTTCAACGGGGTGGTGATGCGCATGGCGCTGCTGGCCCTGGTCCTGGGCGCCACCGAGTAGAAGGCGAGGAAGACATGCAGACCGGCTTGCGCGGCCGAGACCTGATCACCTGCCAGGAGTGGACCCGCGACGAGATCGACTCGGTCATCGAGGTGGCCCTCGACCTCAAGCGGCGCCGGGCCCTGGGCGAGCTGCACCCGCTGCTGCGGGACAAGGTGCTGGCGATGCTCTTCTTCTTCTCCAGCACCCGCACCCGGGCCTCCTTCGAGGCGGGCATGGCCCAGCTCGGGGGGCACGCCCAGTTCATCGAGTCGCAGACCACCCAGATCGCCCACGGCGACACCGCCAAGGAGATCGGGGAGATCCTGGGCCGCTACAACGACGGCATTGCCATCCGCCAGGTCGACTGGGGGGTGGGCAACGGCTACATCCGCGAGGTGGCCGCCGCCTCCCGGGTGCCGGTGCTCAACATGCAGTGCGACGTCTACCACCCCTTCCAGATCCTGGCCGATCTGCTGACCATCATCGAGAAGAAGGGTGACCCGAAGGGCCTCACCATCAACGTGTCGTACGCCTACGCCGCCAGCTACCAGAAGCCGCTGAGCGTGCCGCAGAGCCTGATCCTGCTGATGACCCGCTACGGCATGAACGTGCGCCTCACCCACCCGCCCGAGTTCCGCCTGATGCCGGAGATCGTCGCCCAGGCCGAAGCCAATGCCCGGGCGTCGCACGGTTCGTTCGCGGTTCTCGACGACTTCGACGCCGGGTTCAAGGGGGCCGATGTCGTGTACCCCAAGTCGTGGGGGTGCATGCTCGCCACCGAGGACAAGGCGGAGTCGGCGCGCATCGGCGCCAACTACCGGGACTGGATCTGCGACGAGCGGCGCATGGCCCTCGCCGCCGACGACGCCATCTACATGCACTGCCTGCCGGCCGACCGCAACATCGAGGTGGCCGACGCAGTCATCGACGGGCCGCAGAGCGTGGTGTACGACGAGGCGGAGAACCGCCTCCACGCGCAGAAGGCGGTGATGGCCCTCACCATGTAGGCGGGCGGTCCCCGCCCGGAGGTGCGTATGCGAGCCAAGCGGGCAGTGGTCGCCATCGGCGGCAACTCATTGATCAAGGACAAGCAGCACCAGACCGTCGCCGACCAGTACGAGGCGATGAGAGAGACCACCTCCTCCATCGCCGACATGGTGGCCGGCGGCTGGGAGGTGGCCATCACCCACGGCAACGGCCCGCAGGTGGGGTTCATCCTGCGGCGGTCGGAGCTGTCTCGCCACGAGCTGCACGAGGTGCCCCTCGACGCCTGCGGCGCCGACAGCCAGGGGGCCATCGGCTACGCCCTGCAGCAGAACATGCGCAACCACCTGCTCGCCCGGGGACTGGATGCCCCGGTGGCCACCGTGGTCACCCAGGTCGAGGTGAGCCCCGACGACCCGGCCTGGCAGAGGCCCTCCAAGCCGATCGGGTCGTTCATGACCCAGGAGGTCGCCGCCGAGCGGCGGGCGGGGGAGGGCTGGGCGGTGGTCGAGGACGCCGGCCGGGGCTGGCGGCGGGTGGTCCCCTCGCCGGAGCCGGTGCGCATCGTGGAGGCCGACGTCGTGCGGATGCTCCTCGACGCCGGGGTCATCGTGATCACGGTGGGCGGTGGGGGCATCCCGGTGGTGCGCGCGGCCGACGGCACCCTGCAGGGGGTGGACGCGGTCATCGACAAGGACCTGGCCTCGGCGATGCTGGCCACGGTCATCGAGGCCGGCCTGCTGGTCATCACCACCGCGGTGGAGAAGGTGGCCCTGGGCTGGGGCACCCCTCAGCAGCGCTGGGTGGACCGCCTCACCCTGGCCGAGGCGAAGGCCTACCTGGCCGAGGGGATCCACTTCGCCGCGGGCAGCATGGCCCCCAAGATCCAGGCCTGCGTCAACTACCTGGCAGCGGGGGGCGGTGAAGTGCTCATCACGGACCCGGCCCATCTCCCCGCCGCCATCCGCGGCGAGACCGGCACCCGCCTCGTCCCGTGATGCGCCACGTCGCCGGCCTGCGCTGCCTGGTCTGCGGCGAGGTGTACGCGCCCGGCGAGGTGGACTACGTCTGCCCCCGGCACGGGGCGGACGGCACCCTGGACGTGCTCTACGACTACGAGCGCATCGGGGCGGCGTTCGACCGGGCGGCAGCTGCCGGTTCGGCGGAGGCCGGCATGTGGCGCTACCGGCCGCTGCTCCCGGTCGAGCCGGGTTCCCCGGCGCCCCCGCTGCTGGTGGGGGACACCCCGCTCTACCCGGTTCCTCGCCTCGCCGCCGCCCTGGGCTTGGGCCGGGTGTGGGTGAAGGACGACGGGCGCAACCCCACTGCCTCCCTCAAGGACCGGGCGAGCGCACTGGCGGTGGTGAAGGCGGCCGAGGCCGGGGCGGGCCTCATCGCCACCGCCAGCACGGGCAACGCCGCCGCCGCTCTGGCCGGCCTCTGCGCCGCCGCCGGGCGCCCCTGCCTCATCTTCGTCCCCGCCTCGGCGCCGCCGGCCAAGGTGGCCCAGCTGCTCGCCTACGGGGCCACCGTGCTGGCGGTCAAGGGCACGTACGACCAGGCCTTCGAGTTGTGCCTGGCGGGGTCCGCCGCCCACGGCTGGTACAACCGCAACTCCGGCTTCAACCCCTACATGAGCGAAGGCAAGAAGACGGTCGCCTACGAGATCTGCGAACAGCTGGGCTGGGAAGTCCCCGACGCCGTCTTGGTGAGCGTCGGCGACGGCTGCATCATCGGCGGGGTGTACAAGGGCCTGCGCGACCTGCAGGCCCTCGGCTGGATCGACCACCTGCCCCGTCTCTACGGGGTGCAGGCGGCCGGGTCGAACTACCTGGCCGAGGCCTGGGAACGGGGCGAGGACGTGCTCACTAAGGCTCCTATCGCCGCCCACACGGTGGCCGACTCCATCAGCGCCGGCCTGCCCCGCGACCGCCTCAAGGCGATGGCCGCGGTGCGGGAGACCGGGGGAGCTTTCGTCACGGTGAGCGACCAGGAGCTCCTGGCCGCCATCCCCGCCCTCGCGCGGGGGTCGGGGGTGTTCGCCGAGCCGGCCGCGGCGGCGGCCTACGCCGGCCTCGTGCGGGCGGCCGACCGGGGCCTGGTGGGCCCGGCCGACCGGGTGGTGGTGATCAGCACGGGGAGCGGCCTCAAGGATGTGGCGTCGGCCCGCCGGGCCGCCGAGGAGGCGGGGGCGGCCACCATCGAGATCGAAGCGAGCCGGGAGTCCCTGGAGCGGGCCCTGGCAGACCACGGCATGGGCCGCGGGGAGGCATGACATGATCGACCTGACCGTCCATCCCGACGTGCTGGAGCGCACCGTGGCCCGGGCCCGGGAGCGGGGGATCACCATCCCCACCTTCGCCCAGATGGTGAACCCGGCGCGAGTGCCGGCGGAGATCGTCGACCGCCTGGCCGAGGTCGGGCTCTGGGACCTGGTGCCGCTCAACCTGTGGCGGATCACCTGGCACAACGAGCCCGTGCCCCACGGCGGGGGCTTCGGGCCGGTCAACTACCTCGAATTCCCCCCCGCTCTGACCGGGGTGGAGGCCCGCATCATCGGCCTGGTGGGGAAGTGGTTCCCCACCGGGGCGCACAAGGTAGGGGCCGCCTTCGGCTGCCTGGTGCCCCGCCTGGTCACGGGCCAGTTCGACCCCACCACCCAGAAGGCGGTGTGGCCCTCGACCGGCAACTACTGCCGGGGCGGGGCCTACGACTCTCACATCCTGGCCTGCGACTCGGTGGCCATCCTGCCCGAGGGGATGAGCCGGGAGCGCTTCGAGTGGCTGCAGCAGGTGGCCGGGGAGGTGATCGCCACCCCCGGGTCGGAGTCGAACGTCAAGGAGATCTTCGACAAGTGCTGGGAGCTGCGCCGCTCGGGCGAGGACGTGGTGATCTTCAACCAGTTCGATGAGTTCGGGAACTACCTGTGGCACTACGCGGTCACCGGCCCGGCCATCGAGGAGGTGCTGCAGCGGGTGCTGCGGCCCGGCGACTGCTACGCCGGGGTGGTGTCGGCTACCGGGTCGGGGGGCACCATCGGTTGCGGCGACTGGCTCAAGCAGCGGCACCCCACCTCCCGGGTGATCGCCTCGGAGGCCCTGCAATGCCCGACGTTGCTGCTCGCCGGCTTCGGAGCCCACCGCATCGAGGGCATCGGCGACAAGCATGTCCCCTGGATCCACAACGTGCGCAACACCGACCTGGTGGTGGCCATCGACGACGCCGCCCCCATGGCCCTGCTGCGCCTCTTCAACGAAGACGCCGGCCAGGAGTACCTGGTGGGGGCGGGGGTGCCCGAGTCGCTGGTGCGGGACCTTCCGTTGCTGGGCATCTCGTGCATCTCCAACCTGCTCTCGGCGGTGAAGATGGCCCGCTGGTACGAGTTGGGGCCGCGGGATGTGGTGGTGACCATCCTCACCGACTCGATGGACCTGTACGCGTCGCGGGTGGCCGAACTGCGCGAGGAGGAAGGCCCCTTCGACGCGACCGGTGCGGCCATCGCCCACCACCGCTGGGTGCTGGGCGCCACCACCGACCACATGGCCGAGCTGGGCTACTGGGAGCGCAAGCGCTTGCACAACCTGAAGTACTTCACCTGGGTCGAGCAGCAGGGCAAGACCACCGAGGAGCTGAACGCCCTCTGGGACCCCGGCTTCTGGGAGGCGATCCAGGCCCAGGTGCC
>CAYGYX010000049.1:0-15426 GCA_964354255.1 uncultured Acidimicrobiia bacterium
GGTGACCGGCGACGTAAGCCAAGGGGCCGTCTACGAGATCCTCGCCGGTGAGATCCGGCTCGAGGTGACCGACCAGGGCATCGACCCCGAAGTCGCCTTCACCCTGAGGGTCTCCATCCGCTCCCGGCTCGAGCAGCCGGTCTGTATCGCCACCATCGACTACCGGTATCGTGGACAGTGGCCGGCCCTCGAGACAGTCGGCCCTCCGCTCGCGCCCGTGTCCCAGAGCATCCGCTCGCTCGAGGGGCCGGACTGCGGGGTCGTGGACCCCTGGGACACGACCGCCGAGGACTACCTACTGGCGTCGTTCGCCGAGCAACGGACCATCACCGTCGTGGGATCGTTCGCCGACGGGCGCTTCGAGGGAGTCATCACCGGCACGCCGCTGGGCGTGACCGCCGCCATCGGCGGGTGAGCTGCCGGGGCGGAGATCACCGACGGGCACGGGGCAGGTGCGGGACGGCGCCAGCACAGGTTCCCACCCGCGCACAACCCGCGCCGGCGGATGTATCCGTCACACCCCGAGGTGCCTACTGCCGTCACGAGCAAGCGGCCGATGCCCAACCCAGACCACCCGGTCCCCACCTTGGTGTCGGGCCGCGCCAGCAGGCCGTGCGATCGCGATGACCACCCTTTAGTGATGGCCCTGCGAGCGCTATCCTTACAGACACCAGCAAGTAAGGAGCGCGACTCGTGGACGTTGCTGCCAAGGTCACTTCGAAGGGCCAGATCACCATCCCCAAGGAAGTGCGCGATGCCCTCGGCTTGGCGGAAGGTGACCGCGTTGTGTTCCGGGTCGAGGTGAACCGCGCGATCCTCGCCCGCACGCCGGACCTGCTCAGCCTGGCCGGTGCCGTCCCGGTCCCGGCAACGAAGCGAGGCGTCCCCTGGGACGACGTGCGGCGCACCACCCGGCGGGCCTGGGCCCAGAAGCGCCGGTGACCGCCTTCCTCGACACCAACGTCCTGATACGCCACCTCACCGGTGACCCCCCGGACATGGCGGCGCGAGCCACGGCCTTCCTGGCTGCCGCCGACGAACTACTCCTGCCCGACCTCATCGTCGCCGAGGTCGTCTACGTCCTCGAATCGTTCTACGAGGTGCCACCAGGGGAGGTGGCGAGACTGGTGCGCTCGGTGGTCACCTATCCCCCGATTCGCTGCGTGGATCAGGCCCTGCTCCTGCGCGCCCTGGAGGTCTACGAGACCGAACGCATCGACTTCGCCGAGGCCTACCTGGCAGCCTCCGCCGAAGCCGCCGGGGTGGCGGGGGTCGATTCGTTCGACCGCGACCTCGACCGCGTGCCCACCATCACCAGGATCCAGCCTTGATGGGCCGCCTCCATCCGGCGGCGTCCCCTACAGGTGGCCCTTCTCCATCTCCTTGCGGATGGCCTCTTCGCTGATGGGCCTCTGGAAGGTCTCCCAGGCATGCAAGACGAGACCGATGCCCCAGCCGAGCAACGGCCACATCGGCCAGAAGTAGCCGCCGTCGCTGGTCACCGCCCAGACCACCACCAGCAGGGCGTTCACCAGGACGTAGACGCCCACGTGCTGCCAGAACTCCCGCCTAGCCTTCAGGCGCTTCAACGCAACTTCCCGGCGCGCCTCCTCGTCCATGATCAGGCCTCCTTGGGCGACTGCCCGCCCGACCCTACTCGGACCCGGCGGCGCATGCCGCCGCGGCCGGGCGGCGTGGTTCAGAGCCAGTCGCGCTTCCAGAACACGAACACGCTGACCGAGGAGATGAAGAGCGAGATGCCCAGGATGGCCAGGAATGCCCAGGTGCGACCGGCGAAGGGAAGGTCCACGTTCATGCCGTAGAAGCTGGCCACCATGATCGGCAGGCTGAGCACGATGGTGATCGACGCCAGCACCTTCATGACGCTGTTGAGGTTGTTCGAGATGATCGAGGCGAAGGCATCCATCATGCTGCTGAGGATGTTGCTGGTGATGTTGGTCATCTCGATGGCCTGACGGTTCTCGGTGATGACGTCCTCGAGCAGGTCCTCGTCGTCCGGATAGGCGGCAAACCACTGGCTGCGCTGCAGGCGCTCCATCATCAGCTCGTTGGAGCGCAGGGCGGTGGCGAAGAAGGTGAGGCTCTTCTGGTACTTGAGGAGCTCGAGGACCTCGCGGTTGCGGGTCGCCTCCTGCAGTTCGTCTTCGAGCTTGTCGATGACCCGGGTCATCTGGCGCAGCTGCGAGAGGTAGCGGCTGGAGGTTTGCAGCAGCACCCGCAGCACGAAGCGCACTCGCTTGGCCGTCTCCACGCCCCGCACCCGCCCGGAGGCCAGCTCTTCCACCAGCTCGTTCTCGACCCGGACCAACGTGACCAGGTAGTCCGGGGTGAGGATGATGCCCAGCGGGATGGTCGTATAAGGGACGTCGGAGCCCTCGCCCTGGTAGTGCGGGATGCGCAGGATGATCAGCAGGTCCCCGTCCTCGCGCTCGCTGCGCGCCCGCTCGTCGGGGTCGAGGGGATAGGCGAGGTAGTCGGCGGGGATGCCCATGACCCGCAGCTCGGCGATTTCGTCGGCGGTGGGGGCGACGACATTGATCCAGCACCCGGCCTCGGGCTGGGACAAGTGGCTGAGGCCGTGCGGGTCGCTCTTGAGGATGGTGATCACGGCGGCCGCCTTACTGGGAGCCGCACGGAGGATAGACCCGGCGGAACCCTCCACGGCCGGGCGCCGCGCCCGATTCTCCACGGCTCCGCCCGCCGCCGTACCATGGCGCCCGGGAGGTCCAACGAGCCCATGGCCAAGCAAGAAGAGTACGTGCTGCGCACCGTCGAGGAACGGGGCATCCGCTTCATCCGCCTCTGGTTCACCGACGTGCTCGGCTTCCTGAAGTCCTTCGCCATCACCCCGGCCGAACTGGAGACCGCCTTCGAGGAGGGCATGGACTTCGACGGGTCGTCCATCGAAGGCTTCTCCCGGGTACAGGAGTCGGACATGCTGGCCCGACCCGACCCCACCACCTTCCAGATCCTGCCATGGAAGGGGTCGGAGAGCGTCGCCCGCATGTTCTGCAACATCGCCATGCCGGACGGCGAGCCCTTCGAGGGCGACCCCCGGTCGGTGCTGCAGCGCAACCTGCGGCGGGCCGCCGACCTGGGCTTCACCTTCTACGTCGGGCCCGAGGTGGAGTACTTCTACTTCGCCGACGCCGGCGAGGAGCCCCGGGTGCTCGACCGGGGCGGCTACTTCGACCTCACCCCCCTCGACGTGGCCCAGGAGTACCGCCGCCACACCATCACCGCCCTCGAGGCGCTGGGGATCCCGGTGGAGTCGGCCCACCACGAGGTCTCCCCCAGCCAGCACGAGCTGGACCTGCGCTACAGCGACGCCCTGAGCATGGCCGACAACCTGATGACCACCCGCCTGGCAATCAAGGAGATCGCCCTCGAGCACGGCATCTACGCCACCTTCATGCCCAAGCCGATCGAGGGGGTGGATGGGAACGGCCTCCACCTGCACCTCTCCCTGTTCGAGGGAGACCGCAACGCCTTCTACGACCCGGCGTCGCAGCACGGCCTGTCGCGAGTCGCCCGCGGCTTCATCGCCGGCCTGCTGCACCACGCCGCCCCCATTACCGCCATCACCAACCAGTGGGTCAACTCCTACAAGCGCCTGGTGGGCGGCTTCGACGCCCCGGTGTACGTGGCCTGGGCCCGCAACAACCAGTCGGCCCTGGTGCGAGTCCCCTCGGCCAAGCCCGGCAAGCCCACGAGCACCCGGGTGGAGTACCGGGCGCCCGACCCGGCCTGCAACCCCTACCTAGCCTTCTCGGTCATCCTGGCCGCCGGCCTCGACGGCATCGAGAGCGGCGCCGATCTGCCCCCGGAGGCCACCGGCAACCTCTTCGACCTCACCGACGAGGAGCGGGCGGCCGACCGGGTGGGGCGCCTGCCCGGTACCCTGGCGGAGGCCCTCGACGCCATGGAGGCCTCCGAGCTGGTGGCCGCCACCCTCGGCGAGCACGTGTTTGAGTGGTTCCTGCGCAACAAGCGGCGGGAGTGGGACCGCTACCAGCGCCACGTCTCCCGCTTCGAGCTGCAGGAGTACCTGCCCATCCTGTGATGCTGGTCGCCTTCCACCCCGAGCAGCCCTCCGCCCCGCTGGTGGAGGCTCTGCTCGCCGCCGGCTACCGGCCGGTGCCGGTGGCCGACGCGGCGGCGGTGGCCGACCAGGAGCCCGAGGCCGGCTGGGCGGCCCTGGTGGTGGAGCTAGGCGAGGACCCGGCGGCGGCCCTCGCGCTGGCCCGGCGGGTGCGGCGCGACGGGAGCGCCCCCGTGCTGGTGGTGGCCACCCGTGCCCAGACCGGCGCGCTGCCCCCCGAAGCCTGCGACGACTTCCTGCTCTCCCCCATCGACCCGGCGGAGCTGGCCCTGCGCCTGCAGCGGCTGCGCGGCCTGGCCACCGACGAGCCGCCGCCAGAGGTGATGCGCTTCAAAGACCTGGAGCTGAACCTGGCCACCTACCAGGCCCGCCTGGCCGGCACTCCCCTCGACCTCACCTACATGGAGTACGAGCTGCTGCGCTTCTTCACCGGCCACCCCGCCCGGGTGTGGAGCCGGGAGCAGCTGCTCTCCCGGGTGTGGGGGTACGACTACTTCGGCGGGGCCCGCACCGTCGACGTCCACGTCCGCCGGCTGCGGGCCAAGCTCGGAGAGACCCGGGCCTCGTGGATCACCACCGTGCGCTCGGTGGGTTACCGCTTCGGCTGACCCGGCGCCCCGCCCTCCCCCGCCTGCCCCGCCACCAGCGAGAGCATGGCCTGCTCCAGGTCGGCGAAGTGCGCCTCCCACGACCAGCGCTGCTCGATCATCCGGCGCGCCCGTTCCCCGAGGGCGCGCCGCAGGCCGGGGTCCTCAAGGAGCCGGACCACCGCGGCGGCGAAGGCCGGCGGATCGTCGGCGACCAGCACCTCCTCGCCGGGGACCGCCCCGATCCCCTCGTTGGCGATCGAGGTGATCACCATCGGCAGCCCCATCGACATACCCTCCAGCACCTTGTTCTGCAGGCCCGCCCCGATGCGCAGCGGGTCGATCCCGGCGGCGGCCCGCGCCAGGTAGGGGCGCAGGTCGGGGACCCGGCCGGTCACCTCGACCGCCGGGTCGGCGGCCAGGTCGAGCACCCGGCGGGGCGGATCGGCGCCTACCACCTCGAGCCGGGCCCCGGGGACCTGCCGGCGCACCCGGGGGAGAATCTCGGCAACGAACCACTCGACCGCGTCCCGGTTGGGGGCGTAGGCCATGTTGCCGGTGAAGACGATGCGGCCCGCCTCGGCGACCGCGCCGGGGGACCGGCGGAAGTACTCGAAGTCGACCCCGTGGGGGTTGACCAGGACGTTGGCGGGCCGGGGAAGGCCGAGGGCGGCCACGTCGGCCTCCGAGATCAGCAGGCAGCGGTCGAACCGGGCGGCGACGCGCGGCTCGTAGCGGCGGGCCCGCCCCGCCTCGAGGCGGTAGGCCGCCCGCCGCCACGGGCTCCCGGCGAATCGGGCGAGCCGGCCGTAGTTGAGCGCCATCGAGATCTGCATGGCCAGGATGCCGGGGCCGGGCCGGGTCCCGGCCAGGTACTCGGCCATGCGGATCGTGTGGGCGTACACCAGGTCGGGGCGAAACTCCTCCATCACCCGGCGGAGGCGACGGGCCATGGCCACCGACCGGTAGTAGTGCACCTGGAGGGGACGGCGGGAGGCCAGGCCGAGGGCGGCCCGGCCGTAGGCGACCGGCCGGCGCAGCGGCACCACCTCGACCCGTTCGACCACCCCCTCGAGGCGGCGCACCCATTGCGGGTCCTGGCCCGGCTCCAGGAAGCAGACCAGCGCCACCGAGTGTCGGCGCGAGAAGTGCTGCAGCAGGTTGAAGACGGTGAGCCGGTCGCCCTTGTCGAGCGGCCACGGGAAGCGGGGCGCCGCTACCAGCAGCCGCATGGCCCGCTCACCAGCAGAGGCCCTTGTAGCGCTCGCCGAGGCCGCCCAGGTCGTCGCGGATGCGCACCAGGTCGATGAGCAGCTGCCCGGGGCGCAGGCGCTCGGGCAGGCCGGCAAACTCGGGATCGGCCCGGCCGACCACCACCACCTCGGCGTGGTCGAGCACCTCGTCGAGGTCGTGGCTCAGCAGGGTGGCGACGTGGGGAATCACCGTCTCGATGTACTCCTTGTTGGCCCCCACCAGGCGAGCCAGGGAGACGTGGCGGTCGTAGACCCGCAGGTCCAGCCCCTTGCCGAGCAGGGCCTCGACCATCCTGACCAGCGGGCTCTCCCGCAGGTCATCGGTGCCGGGCTTGAAGGACAGGCCGAGCAACCCGATGCGGCGGCGGCCGGTCCCCACCACCAGGTCGATCCCCCGCTGCAGGTGGGCCTCGTTGCCGGGGAGGATGGCCCCGAGCACCGGCAAGTCGAGGTCGTTCGACTTGGCGGCATGCAGGGCCGCCCGCAGGTCCTTGGGGAGGCAGGAGCCGCCGAAGGCGAACCCGGGCCGCAGGTAGGCACCCGAGATGTTGAGCCGGGTGTCCCGCTTGAAGATGTCGAACACTGGGAACGGGTCGACGCCCAGGCTCTCGAGCAGCACCCCCATCTCGTTGGCGAAGGAGATCTTGAGGGCGTGGAAAGCGTTGCTCGCGTACTTAACCGCCTCGGCCACCCGCACTTCGGTACGGATCAGCGGGGCGCCCATCCCTTCGTAGAGGGCGGCCACCACATCGCCGGCGCGGCCATCGGCCGCGCCGATCAAGGTGAACGGGGGCGACTCGAAGTCGCGCACCGCCGCACCCTCTCTGAGGAACTCGGGGTTGACGCAGACGCCGAAGTCGGCACCGGCCCGCTTGCCCGAGGCGGCTTCCAGAGCCGGGATGATCACCGTGTCGATAGTGCCCGGCAGCACCGTGCTGCGCACCGTCACCACGTGGTACCGATCGGCGGCGGCCAGCGAGCGGCCCACCGACTCGACGGCGCGCACCAGGTGGTCGAGGTCGAGGCTCCCGTTGCGGCGGGACGGCGTGCCGACGCACACCAGGGAGACGTCGGTGTCCTGCGCCACCCGATCGACGGAGGTGATGGCGGTCAGCCGCCCCGCCGCCAGGGCGGCGCCGAGGCGCTCGGCAACCCCCTCCTCGATGACGGGGGACTCGCCGCGGGCGACCATCTCGGCCTTCACCGGGTTCACATCGACGCCCACCACCGTATGGCCCCGGGCGGCCAGGCAGGCGGCGGTGGTCGTGCCCACGTACCCCAGGCCGATGACCGAAACCTTCATGCGCCCGTCACCTCCGGCGGCCCCGCCCGCCCGACGGCGACGCGGCACCGGGACACGAGGGTAGCCCGCGTGCCGCCTACTGCCCCGCCCCGGGAACGAATGCACAAGCCCCGGCGTTCTATATGGTGAGGCCGCAGCCACATGACCACCACCCTGAAATCGCGCACCGATCCGCTCCCCGACTCCATCACCCTCTACCTGGAGTCGGTGGGCCGGCACGACCTGCTCACCGCCCAGGAGGAGATCGCCCTCGCCCAGGCCATGGACGAAGGGCGCCGGGCGGCCGGCCGCCTGGAGGCCGAAGACCACCCCTCACCCGAGCAGGCCGCCCGGCTGCGCCGCGAGGTGCGGGCGGGGGAAGAGGCCCGGGACCGCTTCATCTCGGCCAACCTGCGGCTGGTGGTGGCCAACGCCCGCCGCTACGCCGGCGCGGCCGGGCTCGACATGGGCGACCTGATCCAGGAAGGCAACCTGGGCTTGATGCGGGCGGTCGACAAGTTCGAATGGCGGCGCGGGTTCAAGTTCTCCACCTACGCCACCTGGTGGATCCGCCAGGCCCTGGCCCGGGCGGTGGCGGAGAAGGGGCGCCTGGTGCGCATCCCCGGCCAGCTGCACGAGACCCTGGGCACCGTTCGCGCCGCCGCCGCCGGCCTGCGCGCCCGCCTGCAGCGGGCCCCCACCACCGAAGAGATCGCCGCCGAGACGGGCATCCCCGCCGACGAGGTAGCGCGCGCCCTGCTGGTGGGCGACGAGCTGTCCATCGACCAGCCGGTCGGAGAGGACGGCGCCCTGCTGGCCGACTTCATCTCGGACGAGGACGCCGAAGACGTCTCGCACACCGTGGAGCGCGCCGAGGTGGCCGCCGTACTGCGGGAGGCGGTGGCCCGCCTCGAAGAGCGGGAGCACCGCATCATCGCCGCCCGCTACGGGTTCCTCGGCGACACCGTGCCGCGCACCCTCGAGGAGATCGGCGGGGACTTCGGGCTCACCCCCGAACGGATCCGCCAGATCGAGAAGCGGGCGCTGTCCAAGCTACGCCATCCCGCCTTCGGGCTGCGCGCCGAGGACCTCACCTAGCGGCAACAGACCCAGCGACGCGCCACCGGCGCAGGGTCACCCCTGCGCCGGTTGGTGGTTCTCGAGAGCCTCAACCCCCGGCGGCGCACTCGCCCCGGTAGAAGGCCCACTCGTCGCACTCGGAGCCGTCGTCGAAGACGCAGACCCCGTACTGGCCGCCGTCGTCGGCGGTGCGGATATCCAGGGTCCCGCCCTGCTCTTCGCAGTACACCGAAGCCGGGTTGGGAAGGCCGGCGCCGCCCATAGGCTCTTCGCCGGCCGTCTGGCCGGGCTGGCACTCGCCGTGGTAGAAGGCCCATTCCTCGCACTGCGAGCCGTCGGGGAAGGTGCACATCCCCGACTCCAGGTCGAGGGCTCCGCCCTGTTCCTCGCAGTGGACGGAGGCCGGGTTGGCGATGCCCGTCTCGCCGGCGAGGGACTCACCGGGGGAGCACCCGCCCCGGTAGAAGGCCCACTCGTCGCACTCGGAGCCGTCGTCGAAGACGCAGACCCCGTACTGGTTGCCGTCGTCGTCCGTGCGGATGTCCAGCGTCCCGCCCTGCTCGTCGCAGTGGACCGAGGCCGGGTTGGGGAGCCCTTGCTCGTTCTGATCGTCGTCGCCGCAGGCACCGGCCAGCAGGGCCAGCGCCAGCACGGTGGGAACGATCATCATCATCATCCTCTTGCCGATCACCTTGACCCCCTTCAAGTTCAGGTGCGATCCCGTGTGGCACCCCTATGACGGAGCCGCCGCCCGGCGCGGTTCCCGACCGGAAGGGTCGGCTATCGGCGCGAGGCCCGGCGGCCCGCCGCCTCCCGGTAGACGGCCACCACCTCGGCCGCCGGCCAGACCAGCCGCTCCCGCAGCCCCGGGGCCTGGGCCGCCGCCTCCTGTCTCGCCTCGCCCTCGGCCACCACCCGGTCCAGGGCGGCCGCCGCCGCCGCCGGCTCGGAGGGGGGCACCAGGCTCACCCCAGCCAGGCCGGCCACCGCCTCCCGGGTGCCGGGCAGGTCGGTCGCCACCACCGGCAGGCCCATCTCCAGGTACTCGACCACCTTGGTGGGCAGGGAGTGGAGGTAGTTGGGCAAGGGGCGCAGCAGGGAGAGGCCGGCCGAGGCGGCTGCCGCCTGCTCCATGGCCGCGCGATGGGACAGCAGGCCGGTGAACTCGAGCCGCACCCCCGGCTCGGCCGCCCGCCGGCGCATCGTCTCGGCCAGGGCGCCGGAGCAGCGCCCCACCAGCCGCAAGGGGCGGGGCCGGCGCATGCCCCCCACCGCCTCCACCATGTCCAGGGCACCGCGCTCCTCGGTCACGTCGCCCACGTACACCAGGTAGCCGGCGTCCCAGGCGAGTGGCGGCAGCGACCCGGCCGCCGGGTAGTTGGGGAACACCGGGTGCTCGCGCCGGAACAGGTGCCGGTAGCCGCCCTCGGCCAGGGTGATCACGCAGGCCCGCTCCGCCACCCTGAGGAGCACCCAGGATGCCCAGGCCAGGAGCCGGCGCAGCCGCGACGGCACCCACCCCTTCTGCAGCATCTGGGCGGGAACGTCCTCGTGCACATCCACCACCACCGGCACCCCCCGCAGCAGGCGGGCCATCAACGCGGCCGGGATCAGCTCCGGATCGTGCACCGAGACGACATCCACGTCCCCTTCCATCATCCGCAGGAAGGCACCCCAGTCCCGCCGCAGCCGGCCCCCCGCCAGCTTGACCCAGTCGTGGTCCCCCCCGGCCGCCGGCTCGGGCGCCCGGGTCGCGTAGCGGACGTCGAAGGCGCCGGCCAGGGAGCGCACGGTGCGCTCGCGCACGCGAGGATCGTCGGACTGGTGGACGCTGCTGACGACGAGCACCCTCACAGGGACACGACGTTGTCGGCCGCCAGGCCGCGGCGGGCATAGGCCCCGCGGGTGTCGAACACCACCGGCACCGAGGCGGCGATGGCCGGGTAGTCGAAGAGGTCGTGGTCGGTGAGGATCACCGCCAGGGCAACATCCGGCGGCACCCGGTCCCCCTCCACCGGGATGAACCCGTAGCCGGCGATACGGGCCGCGTCGACCAGGGGATCCCAGGCGAGCACCTCCGCTCCCCGCCGGGCCAACTCCTCGAGCACGGCCACCGCCGGCGACTCGCGATCGTCGGCGACGCCGGGCTTGAAAGCGAGGCCCACCCCGAGCACCCGAGTGCCGAAGACCGGCAGGCCGCGCCGGTTGAGCAGGTCGGAGATGCGGTCGGCGGCGTAGGCCGGCATCCGGGTGTTCACCTGCTCGGCCAGGTCGATGAAGCGGGTGGCGAACCCGGCCTCGCGGGCCCGCCAGGCCAGGTAGTTCGGGTCGAGGGGGATGCAGTGGCCGCCCACCCCCGGGCCGGGGTAGAAGGCCTGGAAGCCGAAGGGCTTGGTGGCCGCGGCGGCGATGACCTCCCAGATGTCGATGCCCAATTCGTGGGCCAGCTGCGCCATCTCGTTGACCAGGCCGATGTTCACCGCCCGGTAGGTGTTCTCCAGCAGCTTGGTCATCTCCGCCGTCCGGGCCGAGGAGACAAGATGCAGACGGTCCACCAGCCGGCCGTAGGCGGCGGCGGCCACCCGGGTCGAAGCCGGGCTCACTCCGCCCACCACCTTGGGGATCGCCCCCAGCGACCGGTTGCGCCCCGGGTCCACCCGCTCGGGGGAGAAGGCGACGAACACGTCCTCGTCCAGCCGCAGGCCGCCGCCGGTGGCCGCCGGCACGAGCAGGTCGTCGGTGGTGCCGGGGTAGGTGGTGGACTCCAGCGACACCAGCATGCCCGGCCGCACCACCCGGGAGACGGTGGCGGCCGCCGCCTCGATGAAGCGCATGTCGGGCTCGCGATGGCGGTTGAGGGGGCTGGGCACGCAGATGAACAGGGCGTCGGTGTCACGCAGGCGGGCCTCGTCGGAGGTCACCACCAGCCCGGCTCCGAGGGCGGCCCGCAGCGACTCGTCGGGCACGTCTTCCACCGGCGAGATGCCGGCGGCCAAGCGGGCGACGGCGGCCGGGGCCACGTCGAAGCCGATCGCCCGCAGGCCCCGCTGCACGGCGTTCACCGCCAGCGGCAGGCCCACGTAGCCGAGGCCGATGACCCCGGCGGTCCAGGTCTCGTGCTCGAAGAAGGAGATGCGGTCGGCCATGGGTTTCCGGGCCGAGAGTGTAATTGGCGGAGGACTGCCTCCCCCGCGGGGGCGGGGGAGGCGCGCCCGGCGCAGCCGGGGGCGGAGAGGGCGTCAACAACCCCGCCCCCGCTCTCCCCGCCAACTGCGACAATCCCCCCAATGGCCCGCTTCGCCGGACCCGAGAACGACTACAGCCCGCTCGCCGCCGTCGACCCCGGCGGGCCCCGCCTCACCGTGGCCGTGGTCATCCCGGTCTACAACCGGGTCGAGTTGCTGCGCCGCACGCTGGCCGGCCTGATGGTTCAGCGCGGCTACCCCGCCCATCTTCTTTCCGTGGTCGTGGCCGACGACGGCTCCGAGGAGGCCCCCGCCCTCGCCCTGGCGGTGGAGGAGGCGGCCGAGCGCCTGCGCATCACCACGGTGCGCCAGGAGCGAGAGGGCTACGGCGCCGGGCGGGCCCGCAACCTGGGGGCGGCCGCCGCCCGGGCCGACGTGGTGCTCTTCGTGGACGCCGACTGCCTCCCCGACCCGGAGCTGGTAGCCCGCCACATGGCCTGGCACCACCGGGCCGACAACCTGGTGGTGGTGGGCTCCCGCCACCACGTCGACTCGACCGGCGTGAGCGCGGAGGCCATCGCCGACGGCACCGTCGACATCCGCCGCCTGGTCAAGGGCGACGACCCGCCCGATGCCGCCTTCGCCCCGGAGGACTGGCGGCGCACCTTCTACCGCCGCACCGCCGACCTGCGCCACGGCAACGAGGCCTTCCGCTCCCTCCTCACCGGCAACTGCTCGCTGCGCCGCGACCGCTTCCTGGAAGCCGGCGGGTTCTCCACCGACTTCCGCCACTGGGGAGGCGAGGACACCGAGCTGGGCTGGCGGCTCTTCTCGGCGGGCATGTTCTTCGTGCCGGCCAACCGGGCGGCCATCTACCACCAGCAGCAGGAAGAGTCCCATCCCGAGGAAGGCTGGCGGCAGGCGGGCCGCGCCGCCAATGCCGACCTCATCCAGAGCAAGATCCCACACCGCTTCTACCGGCGCCTCACCGCCCCGGGGCCTTTCGCCGTGCCCAAGGTCTCCTGGGTGGTGACGACCTCGAGCGCCCCGCGTGCCGCCGAGCTGTTCGCCCAGATGCAGGGACAGTCCTCGGGCGACTGGGAAGCCTCCTTCCCTCTCGACCCGGGCTTTCGCGCCCAGGACACCCGGCTCCGCCGACTCCCCGATGAGGCGGGAGCAGAAGGCCACCGCCTGCTGCGCGCCATCGCCGCCGCCCGGGGTGAGTACGTGGCACTCGTCTCGGGGGCCGCCGGCCTCCATCCACTGCTCCTCGAGCGGGCGGTGCGCTTCCTCGACGCCTCACCGCGGGCCTCCATCGCCACCGTGGGCTATGCCGGGCTCGACCGGGCATCGGCCGACGCCGCCTGGGGGCCCGAGCCGCTGCCCGCCTTCGTCGTGGCCAGGCGTCGCGAATGGTCCAAGGTCCTCCCCGGCGCGGCGGATCCGGCCGACGCGTGGCGGCGGCTGGCGTCCCTGTCCTGGCAACGGCACCTGGACGAGCCGCTGGTCACCTTCCCCTCCCCAGCCGGCACCACACCCGCCTCGGTGACCCCCGAGGTGCCCGAGCGGGACCGTATCGTCGAGGCCGGCCGCCGGGGCACGGGGGCCCGGGCGATCCTCTACCGCGTGGGAAGGTACTGGCGCCGCCGACAGCGGGACCAGGACGACCGCCCGGTGCTGGCCCACCTCGGCGACTCCCGCTCCCGGGATGCCGTCGCCGGCCTCGCTCCCTGGGCCCGGGTGGAGGCGGAGGCGGGCGGCGCTGTTGTGATACTGGGCGGCGGGACGGTGCTCGACGAGGCCACCCTGCAACGCCTGCGGGCCGTCGACAGCCCCCGTGTGGAGCGGGCGGTCCTCGGTGCCTCGGCCGGCGAAGGCCCGGCCGGGGAGTGGGCCGACTTCCTCGGCACCTGCCTGTTCGTGGCCGTGGCCACCGAGGCCGCCGCCGCTGTGCTGCGCTCCTGGGGCTGCGCCGGGCCGCTCACCGTGCTGGGTCATCCGGCAGACAACCTCGATGGGGCCGGGGCGCTGCTCGACCGGCTGCGCGAGGAGGCCCGATGAGGGTCTGCATGTTCGTGAAGAACTCCTTCGAGTACGACGCCCGCGTTACCAAGGAGGCCCGCTCGCTGGTGGAGGGAGGGCACGAGGTGACGGTGGTGGCCATCCACGTCCCCGGCGTCACCGCCGAGGCCGAAGTGACCCCCGACGGCATCCGGGTGGTGCGGGTGAGCCGCCTGTCCTTCGGCATGCGGACCGTGCAGCGGGCCCACGCCCGCTTCGTGATCGACACCGAGGAGCGGCGGGCCCGGCTCGCCGGGGGACCCGTGGACGAGGACCGCATTCGCCACTACTCGGCCCTGCTCCCCGCCTCCACCGCCACCCCCGGGGAGAACACCGTCGCCGCCGTCCCCCGGCCTGCTGCCGTCTCCCCCGCGGCGGCGGAATCTGAGGAAGCCCCCTCCCCCCGCCCTCCCCCGCCTGGCGGCGGGAGAGGGAGCCGCCCGGCGGAGCCCGGGCGCAGAGGGGGCAGCACCCTGGGACGCGCCTGGGCGACCGTCTCCACGGGCGCCCGAACCGCCCTCTCCCAGACCGTCCGCTACGGATTTCGGGCCGCCAAGCTCGTCGTGCAGGCGCCGCTGCGCCGGGTGCGGGCGGCCGCCCTCGACCGCCGCTTCGTGCGGGCCGGCCTCGCCACCGGAGCCGCCGTCTGGCATTGCCACGACCTCAACACCCTCGCGGTCGGGGTGCGCTGCAAGAGGATGCGCCCGGGGACCCGCCTGGTGTACGACTCCCACGAACTCGCCACCGAGCGCTCCCGCATGGGCCGCTGGGCCCGGTGGCGGGCGGGCCGGGCCGAGCGGCGGGGCCTGCGACACGTAGACGAGGGCATATGGACGACGCGCACCCGGGCCGAGTACATAGTCCGCCGCTACGGCATCCCCTTCCCCACCCTGATCCACAACGTCCCCGAGATGCTCGAGGTCGAGCAGGGCTGGGACCTCCACGAGCGCCTGGGCATCCCCGCCGATCGGCGGATCCTGCTCTACCAGGGCTCGATCCAGGAGTTCCGGGGCATCGAGGAGTCGATCGAGGCAGTGACCCTGCTGGACCGCTGCGTGCTGGTGATCATCGGCTACGGCTACCACCGGCCGACGCTGGAGGACGCGGTGCACCGACGCGGCCTCGACGACCGCGTCCGGTTCTTCGGGCCGATCCCCAACGACGAACTGCTCTACTACACGGCCAGCGCCGACGTGGGGCTGTGCGTGATCCGGGGGAAGTCGCTGTCGTACCGCTGGTCGATGCCCAACAAGCTCTTCGAGTACATGATGGCCGGCATCCCGGTGGTGGCGTCGGACTTCGAGGAGATGGGCCGGGTGGTGCGGGAGGAAGGGGTCGGGACGGTGTGCGACCCCGACGACCCGCAGAGCATCGCCGCCGCGGTGCGAGCCATCGTCGACGACCCGGAGGCGGAGGCCCGCTTCCGGGCGGCGACCAGGGTGGCCATCACCCGGTACAACTGGGACCACGAGGAGCGCAAGCTGCTCGCCCTCTACCGCCGCCTCGAGCCGGCGGCAGGGTGACCGGTCCTCGACCGAGGAGGAGACCGTGTTCAAGGAGAAGTACTTCTGGGGAGCGCTGGTGATCATCGCCATGTGGGTGGCGGTGCTGATCATCGGGGTGGCCGCGGAGGGCGAGTTCGCCGTGGACTACCCGGGAGGTGACCTCCGCATCCCGGTGGTGTGGGGGGTGGCCCTGTTCGCCCTCATCGGGTCCTGGGTCGTCGCCGCGACCGCCTTCCGTGAGGGGCCGGCCCCCGAGAAGGACGAGGTCCTGCCCCCGGAGTAACGGAGCTCATCGCCTCTCTCGGTGAGAACCTGCAAAGGCCGATAGCCGGTGAGGTCAAGGGGGCTTC
>CAYGYX010000050.1:0-11327 GCA_964354255.1 uncultured Acidimicrobiia bacterium
TCCTCGATACACTCCTTTTCTGATTTCAACTGTTGACCTGTCGCCGTTGCCGGGGGGTTCGATCGGCCTGGGGGCGGGGGAGGGTTCGTCGGTGGTGGTGGACAACATCGTGGTAGTGAGCTTGGGGGGGCCGTTGCCGGGGGTCGAGGCGGTGGGGGTGCCGGCCGATTCCCCGTTGCCGGAGGGGTTGGCGGACGCGGCTCCTCAGGCGGGGCAGGAACTGGAAGCCGAGGAGCCCGGAGACCCCGACCTGGCGGAACTCCGGATCGTGGGAGTGGACTTTCCCTATGGGTCGCCGCCGGTGGGGCAGTCGTTCCAGGTGCGAATCCTCGTGGCCAACGACGGCGGGACTGATGTGGAGCACGCGGTGGTGTTGTTCGCGGTGGCCGACACCGAGGACGAGTGCCAGGCGGATCTGCCGGGGCACTCCGGGGACCGCGCCGCCTGGTGCCACCCAGATGGGATCCCGGCCGAGGGGGAGTACTCGTGGACCGCGACCATCGACCCAGCGGGAGAGGTGGCTGAGTCCAACGAGGCCAACAACGCCGTCAGCGGCTCGATCACCGTCGGCGAGGACGGGGGCGAAGATGACGGCGAGGGCGAAGGCGGAACCGAGGAGGTCCTCCCCAACGTCGTCCTGGCTCTGCAAACAGCTCTCCCGGACTCGCCCAGCCCGGGCGATCTCATCGCACTGAGCTTCCACATCGCCCAAACCAACCAGGCGTGGCAAGGTGAACTCCCGGACCTGGAGTTCCGCGCCTTCTATGAGGACGGGAACCCGGCCTGTGGGGCCACCGTCGCCTCAGGCGAGATGCACGGGACCTGCGACATCCCCGCCTTCAACGACCCCGGCGAGTATCGGCTGCGGTTGGTGATCGACGCAGACGATGTGCTTGCTGAAGCCGACGAAGGAGACAACACCTACTGGCTCACTATCCCTGTGTCGGAGCCCTCCCTGGTCGAGCTGCCCAACCTGCACCTGGGAGGAATTCCGGGAGGAGTGTTGCTCGACCCGGCCTCTCCCCACGCCTGGCAGCCCTTCACGGCATCAATCTCGTACCAGACGGAGAACTGGCCCGAAGCGGGGTCGTTGTTCACCATCCGGCTCATGATCGACGACGTCCTCGTGTGCTCGTGGGACACGGCTCTGAGCTCAGATGTGCTGGTCTGCGATATCGCCGGCCTTTCAGTTGGCACGCACACGTGGGGGGTGCACCTCGACGCCGATGACGACATCGCCGAGTCCGACGAGGATGACAACGGCAGATACGGGCAGTTCCCGGTGCAGGTATGACGCAAGCCGGAGCAACGGGCACTACCCACCCCGAGGCGGGTTCCCTCAGGGCTCGGTGAGACGGCTGCCGGGCCGCCGGGCCGGAGCCGCCGGCTAGTGGTGCTCGGTGGCCTCGGCGGCGTCGGCCGCCTTCTTGGTGCGGTGGATCGTCCCGGCCGGGTGGTTGGGCGGGGAGTAGATCGTGTAGAGCTGCAGGTCCTCAGTCTCGGAGGAGTTGATGACGTTGTGCCGGGTGCCGGCCGGCACGATGAAGGCCCCGCCGGGGTTGACCAGGTGCTTCTCAGTGCCGTTGAGGATGACCCGGGCGCGCCCCTTCTCGACCCGGAAGAACTGGTCCACCTTGCGGTGCACCTCATCGCCGATCTCCTCGCCGGGGCGCAGGCACATCAGCACTAGCTGGCTGTGCTTGCCGGTGAACAGCACCCGGCGGAAGTAGCGGTTCTTCTCGGTCAGCTGCTCGATGGGCCCGAAGTAGCCGGTCATCGCTCTCCCTTCTCGCCAGTGGGCACGACGCTATCACCGATCAGGCAGGGGGCCTCTGCCGCGGCGACGCGCCCTTGCCCGCGATCCATCAGCCCCCGTAGCGCAGGCGGGCGGCGACATTGCCCGAGGGATCGAGGAGGAGGACGGCGTCGCCGCCGTTGTTCCACACCGGGCCGCCGGCGCACCAGTAGAGGTCTCCTTGCCCGTCGGCGCCGCAGCCGGTGTGCACTGCCACTTCTTCGCCGGAGGGGAGGAGGGTGCCGTCGGGGAACCGGTAGCGGTTCTGCGACGACTCGTCGCGCAGTACCCAGCCGGTGAGATCCGCCGTGTCCGCGCCCTCGTTGGCCAATAGCACCCACTCCTCGTTGAGGTTGTCCTCGTCCGGGCCGGGCGGGTCGGGCTCGATGTCCGCCAGCATCAGGACTGCGGGCGAAGGCACCCCGCAGGCATCCACCGCCCACAGGCCGGCGCCATCGGCGAAGGCCCGCTCCTCGGTGGCTAGGAACTCGGCCAGACGGGGGTGGTCGGTTTGCAGGGCGAGGGCGTACCCGCCCTCCACCAGGGCGCGGTTGACCAGGGCCCCGCCCGCATAGGCATAGCCGAGGAGGCGGCCGAATTGATCCCGGTCGCCGACGACCTCGATGCTCAGGGGTGCGGCCTCGACCAGGGAAGAGGTCACCTCGCGAGCCTCCGACGAGAGGCACTCCTCGCGCTCGGGGGTGTTGATGCCCAGCAGGCGCACCTCTTCCTCGGCCCCGTCCAGCCTCACCAGCAGGGTGTCGCCGTCGAAGACGGTGATCAGTTCTACGGGCGCGCCGGCGGCGGCATCGGTGGTGTCGACGGCCGTGGTCACGGTCGAGCTGGGGGCCGAGGTGCCCGGCCCGCCGGTGGGGACGGTGCCGGCGTCGCCCCCGGTGCAGGAAGCGCCGAGGAGAGCGAGAGCGGCGGCGAGGGCGAGGCGTCGGGCGGGCACGGCCTTTCCACCATAGCCACGGGCGCCCGGGTCGCTCAGTCCGGTGCCGGGCATGCCCGGGACGGCGGCGAACAGCCCCGGGGTGTTAGCTTGAGATGCCGCGACGGCGAGGAGGATGGGTGCCCTACGCCAGGGTCAACGGGACGATGCTCTACTACCGGGAGGCCGGGGAGGGGCGCCTCGCCCTGTTCATCCACGGCTTCCCCCTGGACCACAGCCTCTGGCTCGATCAGCTGGCGGGCCTGGCGCACGTGCGCCGCTGCGTGGCGGTGGACCTGCGGGGCTTCGGGCGCTCCGACCCGGTGGTGGAGCCGACCCTTTCGATGGAGATTCTCGCCGACGACGTCGCCGAGCTCATCGAAGCCCTCGGCTCGGACCAGGCCGACGTGGTCGGCCTCTCCATGGGCGGCTACGTGGCGCTCGCCCTCTGGGAGCTGCGTCCCCGGGTGGTGCGCAGCCTGACCCTGGCCGACACCCGGGCGGCCGCCGACACCCCGGAGGGTCGGGAGAAGCGGCAGCAGACCATCGAGATGCTCCTCGAGCAGGGCCGCGAGGCCATGGCGGCCGGGGTGATCCACTCTCTGCTCGCCCCGAGCCCATCGGCCCAGGTGCAGGCCCGGGTGCGCTCCATGGTGGAGGGGACGCGCTACGAGACGATGGTGGCCGCCCTGCTGGGCATGCGGGATCGCGCCGACCGTACCCACCTGCTCCCCACCGTCAGCGTGCCGGCGCTGGTCATCGGCGGCGAGGAGGACGCTTCGTGCCCGCCCGCCCAGATGCGGGCCCTGGCCCAGGCCATCCCCAGGGCGCGCATGGTGATTGTGCCCGGGGCGGGGCACCTGACCCCCATCGAGCGCCCGGCCCCGGTGAACGAGGCCCTCATCGAGCTGTTCGAGGGGCGCAAAGTGGTCTGGTGGCGGCCGGAGAAGTGAGCCGGCCGGGCAGACGGCCGGCCGGGCACCGACTCTCCTCGCCTACCCCTCCACCTCCCCGGCCACTGCCTGTTCGGCCTCCCGCGCCGCCCTCCTGCCCTCCTCCACGTCGACCCGGGTGAGTAGCCAACCGCCGACCACGAAGAAGACGATCACGCTGAGCACCGCCGGGCGGCTGCTGCCGAAGACGGCGATGGCCCCGGCAAAGAGCAGCGGTCCCAGGAACGAGGAGAACTTCTCCATGATCGAGAAGAAGCCGAAGAACTCGCCGGACAGCGGCGCCGGGCACATCCCGGCGTAGAGGCTGCGGCTGAGGGCCTGGCTGCCTCCCTGGACGATGGCCACCATCCAGGCGAGGAACCAGAACTCCATGACCGAGTCCAGGAAGAAGCCCCAGGTGGCGATCACCATGTACAGGCCCAGGGCGAGCAGCACGGTGCGCTTGGTGTCCAGGCGGTTGGCCAGGCGGCCGCAGAGCGGCCGGCCGAGGGCGAGGGCAGCCAGCGCCCCGACGGCTTCGACGATCAGCAGCATGCCGAGGATGGCTCCCAGGTTGCTCTCTCGCGCCGGCGCCAGCACCTCGAGGCCCCCGATGCCCATGACCGTGCCGGCGCTCTTGGAATCTCGGTCGGCCGTGTTCACCAGGGTTAGCAGGTGCTCGCCGTCGGCGCCGGCGTCGACGATGACCTTCTCCTCGTAGCGCAGGGCGGCGTTGTAGCCGTCGATGGTCAGGGGCTCGTCGTCCTCGTCGAGCACCGGCCGGCCGTCGATCAGCACGGCGAAGATCCCGTGGTCGGTCCCGCGGGAGTAGGTGACCTCGACCTCGCGGCCGTTGAAGGGGAGCGTGACCTCATCTCCCGGAGCCGAGGTGAAGCTGTAGTCGGAGCGGGCCCCCCGGCCCAGGTCCTCCCGGGTCACGGTGCCCCAGGCCCCGTCCAGGCCGACCGCCGCCTCGGCTACCCCGTACTCGCCCTGGCCCACCGCCGTGGCGGTCGCCGCGAAGTCGGGGCGAGAGCGGCCCACCTGGTCGGCGGCGAGCGCCCGGCCGCCGGCGATGCCGACCAGGGGCAGGGCCACCAGGTTGAAGAGCACGAAGGCGACGAAGACCGCCCGGCGCCGCTGGTGCCCGGCGGCGTCGGGGATGCTCCCGAACATGAGGGTGAACGGGATCCCGACGAACTGCACCAGCAGCAGGGCGAGGATCAGCTCCCGGGCCGCGAAGCCCAGCTCCGCCCCGTAGATGGCGGCCACCCCGATGATCGTGCCGATGCCGTCGGCGTAGATGAGGAAGGCCACCAGGAAGCGGAGCAGCTGGCGGTACTCGCGCAGGTGGCGGAACGTCTCGCCCAGGCGGCGGAAGGAGGCCCGCACCACCCGGCCCTCGGCGGCCGCGCCGGTGACCGCCGGCGGCTCGGGCACCCGGCGCAGCACCGGGATGGAGAAGACCGCCCACCACACCGCCACGCTCAGGAAGGAGAGGCGCGAACCGGGGATCTCGCCCAGGATGATGATCATGGCGGCGTTGATCGCCAGCAGGATCCCGCCGCCCAGGTAGCCGAAGGCGTAACCCAGGCTGCTCACCCGGTCCTGGTCCGCCTCCCGGGCGACGTGGGGGAGGAGGGCGTCGTAGAAGATGAGCGAGGCGCCGAAGCCGATCCTCCCCACGACGAAGAAGATCGAGGCCAGCAGCCAGTCGCCCGACCCGGCCAGGGCGAGCAAGCCGGTCCCCACGATGCCCACTCCGGCCGACACCGCCAGCATCGGCTTCTTGCCGCGCCGCAGGTCGGAGATGGTCCCCAGGATCGGGGAGATGACGGCCACGAGAAACAGGGCGACGCTCAGCCCGATGGACCAGTACTGGGTGGCCACCGCCTCGGAGGGCAGGGTCTCCCCGGCCACCCGGCTGTAGTAGACGGGGAGGACGGCGGCCAGGATGGTGGTGGCGAACGCCGAGTTCGCCCAGTCGTACATGGTCCAGGCGCGGATGCGACGCCGGTACTCGGCGTCGCTCACCCCGGCGTGGCCGACAACGGGCACTATCCCCTCCCTCCGGTGGACGCCGGAAGGCTAATGGGCGACAAGGCCCGCTGCTCGGGGGCTCGTCCGGTGGTCGCGCGCTACCTGAGCAGCAGCTTCCCGAGGCGCCGGGAGGCGATGACCACCCCGACGCCGCCCATCGCCAGGAGGAAGGCGATGTGCCCGGCCAGGCTCCAGTCGAAGGCCCCCAGGGTCAAGGAGCGGATGATCTCCACGCTGTGGTACAGCGGGGAGAAGCGGGTGAACACCTGGAAGGCGGCCGGGTAGACGCTGAGCGGGTAGAAGGTGCCCGAGAACAGGAAGAGCGGCAGGATGACCAGGCCCACCAGGTCGAAGTCCTGCCAGGAGCGCATGAAGGTGGTGACGGCCATGCCGCAGGCCCCGAAGGCGAAGCCGATCAGGGTGGCGGCGGGGAGGGCGAGGATCCCCCAGGGCGAGGGCATGAGGCCCATCGCCGCCATCACCACCAGGAACCCGGTGGCGTAGATGGCGCCCCGGATGAGCGACCAGGTGATCTCCCCGACGGCGATGTCGGCCGGCCGCATCGGGGTGGCCAGGATGGCGTCGTAGATCTTGCCGTACTTGAGCTTGAAGAAGATGTTGAAGGTCGACTCGTAGATGGCCCCGTTCATGGCGGACGAGCCGAGCAGGGCGGGAGCCACGAAGGCGGCGTAGCGCACCGGGGTGCCCCTGGGCCCCACCACCTCCCCGACCAGGGCACCCAGGCCGACGCCGATGGAGAACAGGTAGAAGAGCGGCTCAAAGAAGCCGGAGAAGATGATCATCCAGGCGCGTCGGTAGACCAGCAGGTTTCGCTCCAGCAGGCGCCCGGCGTGGCGCCCCGGCCGCAGCGGCGGGGCCACCCGGGTGGTGAGGGCGGTGGACCCGGTCACAGCACCAGCCTCTTGCGCATGAAATGCAGCGAGAGCCAGGCTCCCGCCGCCACCCAGGCCGCCAGGTAGGCAACGCTGATCGCCCAATGCACCTCGAAGGGGAGGCCCAGGGCCAGCCCGCGGCAGAGGCTCACCCCGTGGAACAGCGGGGTGCCGTAGGCCAGCGGTTCCACCGCATCGGGCAATTGGGAGACGGGGAAGAAGGTTCCCGAGAACAGGAACAGGGGGACGATGCCGAAGCGGAACAGCGTCGAAAGGCCGGTCTCGTCCTTGAGCCGGGCGGTGTAGGCGGTCACCGCCGCGGCGAAGGCGGCGCCGGTGAGCACCGCCGGCGGGACGGCCAACAGGCCCTCGAGGGGGCTGGTGGCCCCGAAGGCCGTCATGATCGCCGCGAAGACCGCCGACACGAAGGTGACCCGGATGGTCACCCAGCCCAGGTGGCCCACCACCAGGTCGCTGACCCCAATGGGGGTGGCCAGGGCGGCGTGGAAGGTCTTGCGCCACTTGATGCCGGCCATCACCGGGTAGGAGGCGTCGCCGGCGGCGGTCTGCATGGCGGTGGCGGCCAGCAGGCCGGGCGCCAGGAAGGTGAGGTAAGGGATGGCCAGGTCGTTGCTGCCGCTGCCCTCGTCCACCAGCTTGCCCAGGCCCACTCCCATGGCCAGCAGGTAGAGCACCGGGTTGAGGAAGGTGGAGATGACGCTGCCCCGCCAGGTGCGCCGGTAGACCCGGGCCCCGTACTCGACCACGCGCAGGGCGGTAGGGGCCGCCATCAGTCGATCAGGCTCCGGCCGGTGAGGCGGAGGAAGACGTCCTCCAGGGTAGAGCGGCGGCTCACCATCGATTCGGGGACCACCCCGCGCCCGAACACCAGGCCGGCCGTTTCGTCGGCGTCGTCGCTGTAGAGGAGCACCCGGTCGGGGAGGATCTCGGTGCGCTGGGCCAGGCCGTCGATCCGGGCCATCATCTCCTCCTGCATGCCCAGGGCGAAGCGCAGCTCCAGCACCTCCCGGGTGGAGTAACGGTCGATGAGCTCCCGAGGTGAGCCCTCGGCGACGATGCGGCCCTTGTCCATGATCACCAGGCGGTCGCACAACTGCTCCGCCTCGTCCATGTAGTGGGTGGTGATGATGAGAGTCACCCCCTGCTGTTTGAGCCGGTAAAGGCGGTCCCAGAGCAGGTGGCGGGCCTGGGGATCGAGGCCGGTGGTGGGCTCGTCGAGGATGAGCACTTCGGGCTGGTTGATGAGGCCGCGGGCAATGACCAGGCGCCGCTTCATGCCCCCGGAGAGAGGCTCCACCCGGCTGTCGCGCCGCTCCTGCAAGTGGGCGAAGTGGAGCAGCTCGGTCACCCGCTCGTCGATGAGCTTGCGGGGCAGTCCGAAGTAGCGCCCGTAGATGAGCAGGTTCTCGTAGACCGAGAGCTCCTCGTCGAGGTTCTCCTCCTGGGGGACCACGCCGAGGCGGCCGCGGATCTCCGGCCCGTGGGCGGCGGGATCCAGGCCCATCACCCGCAGGTGCCCCTCGGTGACCGGGGAGACGGCGGCGATCATCCGCATCGTCGACGACTTGCCGGCGCCGTTGGGGCCCAGGAACCCGAAGGCCTCGCCGGGGCGGACCTCGAAACTCACGTCGTCGACGGCGGTGAGCGTGCCGAAGCGCTTGGTCAGGTGGCGGGCGTCCACCAACGGCTGGGTCATGGCGGGGCAACGCTAGTGCCGCCGTCGTGCCTGCTCACCCGCTGGCGGTTGGCGGCGGAAGGCGGCACGATAGTCCCGGCAGCTCGGCGGGAGGATCGGATGGCGAAGGTGCTGGTGGCCTACGGCTCGAAGATGGGCGGCACGGTGGGGATCGCGGAGACGGTGGCGGAGGCCCTGCGCTCCCGGGGGCACGAGGTGACGCTGCTCCCGGCCGGGGATGTGCCCCGGAAGGCGCAGTTCGACGCCGCCGTGATCGGGAGCGGCATCTACGCCGGCCGCTGGCGACGGGAGGCGGTCCGCCTCCTGAAGCGCCTGGCGCGCTCCGGGGGGAAGATGCCGGTGTGGCTGTTCCACAGCGGCCCCCTGGGCGACGACCAGGCGGACGAGCCGCAACCTCTCCCCAAGGCGGTGCTGCCTCTGGCCGAGCGGCTCGGGGTGCACGACGTGGTGACCTTCGGTGGCCGCCTGCCCGTTGATGCCATGGGCTTCATCGCCAAGGCCATGGTCCGTAACGGCAAGGCGGGGGACTGGCGACGGCTCGACCAGACCGCCGCTTGGGGCAACGCCATCGCCGACGAACTGGCGAGCTGAGTCCGGCGTGCCGCCGGCTCCCGATCCCATCGAGGTTCGCTGCTACGGACGGGGCGGGCCGACGGTGGCGCTGCTGCACGGCGGGCCGGGGGCGCCGGGGCAGATGGCTCCGCTCGCTCGTGATCTGGCCGACGGGTTCACCGTGCTCGAGCCGCTGCAGCGGCGCAGCGGCGTGGCCCCGCTGACGGTCGCCGGCCACGTGGAGGACCTGGCGGCCGTTCTCCCGGAGGGGGCCGCGCTGGTCGGCTGGTCGTGGGGGGCCATGCTCGCCCTCTCCTTTGCCGCGGCTCACCCGGGGCGGGTGCGCTCGCTGGCCCTGGTGGGATGCGGCACGTACGACTCGACGACACGGGATGCCTATGAGCAGGCGCTGGCCGAAAGGCTCGGGGAAGAGGGCCGGCGGCAGGCCGGCGAGTTGCGGCGGGGGATGGAGACGGCCCCCTCGGACGAGGAGGGCGACCGGGTGCTGGCCGCCCTCGGCCGTCTCATGGAGGAGGCCCAGTCCTGTGAGCTCCTGCCCGAGACCGGGGACCCCGTGCGAGTGGACCGGCGAGGTCACGACGAGACCTGGGCCGACGTGCTGCGCCTCCAGGCAGAAGGCATGGAGCCGGTCGCTTTCGCCTCCATTCGCTGCCCGGCCTTGATGCTGCACGGAGATGACGACCCGCATCCGGGCCTGGCCACCTTCGACCTGTTGAGGCGGTTCGTCCCCCAGGTGCAGTACCGGGGCTTCGAGCGCTGCGGGCACAAGCCCTGGGCGGAGCGCTGGGCCCGGGAGCCGTTCCTGGCGGCGCTGCGGGAGTGGCTGGCGCGCACCGCGGGCTGACTGCCTGGGCCCCGGCTTCGGCGGCGCCCTATTCCCACCCCAGCGCCCGACCCCATGCCTGACGGACCGCTCGGAGCGCCTCAGTGGGGTCGGGGACATGTTTCATCTGGTGGGCGAGGTCTATGGCCCAGGAGCGGCGGGTGTGATCCGGGACTTGCCGAACCTCGTGGTCGGTGACCCCGAAGCCGCGGAGGCAGCGCACCACTGCCGCGGCGTCGGCGTCGAGGGCGCCGGCCTCCGCCAGTCCGGAGAGGTCCGCCAAATCGCGGGGTGCCGCCCGCTCCGCCCAGGCGAGGTGCTTCATGGCAACGAGACCGGGCAGGGTCGGGACTCTGATCCCGACGGCCTCGGGCAGATCGGAGTAACGGAGTCCGACAGGACGGCGTTCGACCGCTACGCAGCGGTGGTGCTCGGCTCCGTAGGCCACCACCTGCACCCGCAAGCGCATCCCGGCGCGTGTCAGCAAGCTGCCCGTCTGGGGGCCCTCCTGCTCCACGCGGCAGCCGGGGAACTCGCGGCGGAGCCGGCGGGGGAGGTCGAGCGCCAAGGTCTCGAAGGTGGCGGTTGCCGACTCGGCCCACAGGTCGATGTCCTCGGACAGCCGGCGGTCGGCCAGGTGCGTTCGGGCCAGCGCCGTGCCGCCGAACAGGACGACCTGGTCCAAGGGCGGACCAGCGCCGATGGCGGCGATGACGTGCGAGACCAGGTGGTCCTTCACGATTTGCTCCGGTGCCGCGCCGAACACGGCTGCCCAGACACGTGTCTCCGCGTTGGTCAGCATGGGCCTCCCCTGCCGATGGGCCTCCGCGCCGGACCCTGAACCGGGGGTGGGGCGTCGGACCGCTCCGGGCTCTGTGTCCGGCCAGGTCGGCCAGGGTCTTCGCTTGGAACGCGACCTGCGAGCGACTTGGCGCGCTCGTACGCAGCGGGTCGTCGCTGTCGTACCGCCAACTCGCGGACGATCTGCCAGTCCGCCCGCCCGGACATTGCCCTGATTGCCTCGTCGATCGTGTCGGATGTCATTCCCCAACTACTCCAGCGGGTGAGATCGAGGATCGTTTGCTCCACGGTGGTGAGGTATCCCCCCACGAGCTGGGTGTCCACCCGTTCTAGATCGAGGAGGTCGACCCGGCGTTTGTGGAAGACGATGTTCCCAAAGCGTGTGACGAGTCGCGGACGCTGCTTCGGCACGGCCACCACGCCCAGCGCCACCGCCCTGGGCAGCGCTCCGTGAAGCCGGGCGGCCGAAGGTCCCATGAGCGCTACCCGATCAGCGCCGTAGTCGGCAGCACCGAGGCCCAGCGCGACCGCCTCGATGCTGGGGCGCCAGGAGGGGCTGCCAATCCACTCTGATGGGACCACGGCGTAGTACCCATGGGCTAGGTGCCGCACCAGGCCGCGCTCCTCGAGACGGGCCAGTTCGGCGGCGGGGTTGACGTAGGCTTCTTTGAGATCGCGCGGCCTGACCACCCGACTGGGCCGGGTCGCCAACAGCGACATGATGTGAGCTGTAGACACGGCGGGTTCCCGGGGATTGTCAGTACTACAAAACTAGTGTAGAACACTAGAACTGTTGTAGCAATTGGCCCAGGCGGGCCA
>CAYGYX010000050.1:11427-15021 GCA_964354255.1 uncultured Acidimicrobiia bacterium
CCCCCCCGGCCACCATCGCCGGGCGATGGCTCGCCTGTCTGTCGAGGGCTGGGCGCCCGAGTGCGGGGCGGCGGTGGAGCCCGACGAAGCCCTCTCGCCAGCCGAAGGCGCGGAGGAGGTGGACGTCGAGGGCCGTCCCTGGCGGCCCATTCCCGGGCGCGACGACGGGGTGGCGGTCATCGCCTTCGTCGACGGGGTGCGCCGCATCGACGCTCGTCTCGTCCTCGACGACCCGGAGCGCGGCCCCATCCCCGGCGTCTGCGCCTCTTTCGGGGTGGGGGCGGTGCTCTGGCGCCGCGACGAGCGACGGGCCGAGGTGATCGAGCCGGTGGTCGAGCGCCTCGTCTTGCTCCTGCACGGGCGGGTGCCCGACGATCATGCGCCGCCCGGGCGCGGGGTTGCCGCCGGGCAAGAGACGGTTCACTCTCACGCGTTGACTAACCGGTTCTAGAGCGGGGTGAGCCGGTAGCGGGCCCCTCGCTTGGCACCTTCTCTCACCACCCGCCCCTGCGCGACGAGGTAGGCGATCGTCGCCTGCCACGGTCCTTCCGGGATGCCGCTACGGGCAATGATCTCGGAGCGGCCCAGCGGGCCCCCGGCCTCCGCCAGGCACTCGAGGAGCCTCGCGGCCCAGGGGCCCTCTCCACCGCCGCCCTCTGCAGGTGACTCGCGGTCGCCATCCTCTCGCGGCGCCGGTTCCGCGGCAGCGCTGCCGCTGTCAGCTGCGGCCGATGCGCCGCCCCCGGCCTCGCCGTCGGCGGCGGCCAGTTTGATCACCGTGGCCGACCCGACGTTCCGGTAGCGGTCGGGCACGCACGTCAGCACGATCACCTGCACCCGCTGTCCGGCCATCCTGAGGACGGCCCCGAGCCGCTCGAGCCGCGCCGCGTCGGAGTTGCCGAGGGCGTCGTCGATGATCACCGGGACCCCGCCATCGGCCGCTTCGGGATGGCTTACCAGCACCGCGCAGGCGAGGCGGGCGATGAGGCTCAGCTGCTCCTTGGCCCCCATGGAGAGGGACTCGTAGGGGACGGTTACCCCGTCCAGGGTCCGGCTCACCACCCGCAGGTCCTCGTGGTCGACCTCGATGGACAGGTCCCCGTCGAAGACGATGCGGCCGAAGCCCTCCAACTGCTCGCGGAACGGGGCGACGTAGGCCCGCTTGGCCGCGTCGCGGTGCCTGCCCAGTGTCCGGTACAGCAGGTCGGCGGCCTCGGCCCGCCGGTCGGTGTGCTCCTTCTCCCTCTCGAGCAGGAGCAGCTTGCTCTGGGCCGCGTCGAGCTGGTCGTGCAGGCCGGCTTCGCCCTTGATGTCGAGCAGGCTCTTCACCCTGGCCAGCTTCAGCTCCGTCGCCCGGCGACTCTGCTCCATGCCGACCAGCACCTCGCGGGCGTTCTCCAGCAGCGTCTCGACCTGGCCGGGCTTCTGCGCCTGCAGTTCCTCGGTGGCGGCCCGGTGGGCGGCCCCGGCCGCCTCGGCGGCCCGGCGGGCATCGGCCAGGGCGGCGGCCAGCTGCTCGTCGCCGGCCAGCTCCCTCTCCGTCGCCAGGTCCTTCTCCAGTGCCCGCACCTTCTCCTCGGCGGCCTGGGTGCGGAACTCACGCTCACGGGTGACGTCCTGGACCTGCCGGAGAACTAGCTCGGCCAGTTCCAGTTCCCGGTCCCGCTGCTCGACGGCCTCTTTGGCCAGGCGCAGGTCGGCAGCCGCCTGCTGGCTGGCCGCCTCTGCCTGCTCGCGGTCGGCCGGCATCGGCAGGCCGTCCGGCCGCTGCGCCAGGTGGCCCTCGGTGCGCACCCGCGCGAGTTCGATCTTCTGCGCCAGCACCTGCGGGGTCAGGTCGCGCAGGTTGTCCTGAAGGGCCTTGACGGCCTGTTTGGCGGTCTGCTCCGCCGCGACACGGCGGCGCTCCAGCTCCCGCGCCCGGGCCAGGGCTTCGTCCCCTGAGACGCCGGCGGCGGCGTACAGGGCCTGCAGGCGCTCCTCGGCACGGGCGACCTCCTGCTCCGCCTCCCGGGTGCGAGCCCCGCCCGTCACCGTCATCCGCACCCGCCCGGGGAGGACGATCTCCAGGCTGCCGGCGACGGCGGCCTCCACCACCTCGCCGGCGGCCAGTGACCTCCCCTTCCCGTCCACCTCTACCTCGGCCGACCCCAGGGCCTCGATCCGCACCGAGGCGCTCTCGGCGCTCAGGCCGGCCCGGGCGGTGGCAACCGCCAGGAAGGCCCGCTCGATCTCCTCCAGCTTCGCCGGGTCGACCGGGCAGCCCTCGAGGAAGACCTGGGCATCCCCCTGCTGCCGCTCGGCCTCCTCCACCCTCCCCCGGCGCTCGGCGAGCATCTCGAGGTTGAACAGCTCCCGGAAGTACTCGAAGTCCCCGGCGGCCAGTTCGGCCGCCTGCTCGGCGGAGCGATGCGCCTGCCGTGCCTCCTCCCGGAGCGCCTGGGCCTGTGCCACCGCCGCCGTCGCCGCCTCCTGGCCGGGGGCTTCCCGCTCTGCCCGTTGGGCCAGTTCGGCCAGCGCCTCCCTCGCCAGCCGCAGCTGCTCGATGAGGCCCAGCCGCCGCTGGTGCGCGGTGGCGGCCTCTTCCCCCCGGTCGCCGGCCCGTTCCGCCTGGATTGCCAGGCGATCCGCCTCCTGCTGCTTGGCTTGCAGCCGGTTCCATTCCGCGGCGCGCTCCCGGACGGTCTTCTCCTGGTCGGCCAGCCCGCCGGCCAGCCGGGTGAGCTCCAAGTGCAGCCGGCGATGGTCCTCAGCGGCGGCCTCCAGATCGTCGAGCTCCCGGGTGAGGCGAGCCACCTCACCCCGGCCGGCTTCGACCTGCTCGTCGAGGCGGGCCCGGGCTACGTTGGCCTTGCCTCCCGGGGTGAAGTAGCGCCCGCGCTCCTCTCCCACCTTCGACCACAGGTCCTCCGCCTCCCCCTCACCCCCTAGGCCCCTCCCGGCGGAGGCGGCATCGAGGGCGGTCAGCAGCGACAGGCTCTCCCCCAGCGCCGCCTGGGCGACACCGATGCCCTGCTGATAGCGCAACGCCTTCCACAAGGCCCGGTCGATGGTCTCGTCGAGAATCTCGTTCATGCGGTCGTGGGCCCGGCGCCCGGTGAACTGCTCGGGCGTGGGGGCGAGGACCTGCAGGGTCGTCCCGGTCTGGCGGTGCCAGCGCTTCCAGTAGATGAGGTGGTAGGGGCCGACGGTCAGCTCGACCTGCACCTCGGCGCCCACGTCGGCATCGACCGGCTTGACCGCCTTGACCCGCTGCTTGGTGGAGCTGTCGGGCTCCTCGAAGAGCAGGTCGATGGCCTCGGCCAGGCTCGACTTGCCGATCTCGTTGGGCCCCTCGACGACCGTGACGCCCTCCGGGGGGATGGGGATCTCCCGGGAGGCGACGCCCCGGAAGTTGCGGAGGGTGATGCGCAGGATCCTCATGCCGGCCTCCTCACCAGCCGGTACAGCAGGCTCAGGGCGTCCTGGGCGGCCGCCGCTTCGGGTCCCGGCGCGGCCGCGAGGGTCCCCAGTTCTTCCAGGGCATCGGCGGCGAAGCCGACCAGGCCCAGGTCACGCAGGTCCTCGGCGTCGGGGCGCACCACCAGCTCGGTG
>CAYGYX010000051.1:0-14426 GCA_964354255.1 uncultured Acidimicrobiia bacterium
CCCCCCCGTCACAAACCCCGGCGGCGAATCAATAATCCCCATCACCGCCTGCGCCCCCCCCGACTTACCCGACCCCGACTCCCCCACCACCGCCAACGTCTCCCCCTCCCCCAGCACATAAGACAACCCATTCACCGCCCGCACCACCCCCGCATCAATCCGGAACTCCACCCGCAAATCATCCACCACCAACAACGGCGTCCCCACCACCACCGGCCGCCCACCCACCATATCCCGACGGATATTCGTTTCGGTCATGGTTTCTACCGGAGCCTCGGGTCGAGGGCATCGCGCAGGGCGTCACCCATCAGGATGAAGCTGAACACCGTGGCCGACAGGAACAGGGCGGGGAACAGCAACAGGTGCGGGGCCTGCAGGATGCGGTTCTGAGCCACGCTGATCATCAGCCCCCAGGAGATCGCCGGCAGCTGCAAACCCACCCCCAGGAACGACAAGGCCGCCTCCGCCGAGATGATCACCCCCACCGTGATCGTCGCATACACGATCACCGGAGCGATCGAGTTGGGCAGCACATGCCGGCGGATGATCCGGAAGTTCGACGCCCCCAGCGCCCGCGCCGCGTCGATGTAGTCGGTCTCCTTCACCGACAGCACCGACGAGCGAGCCAGCCGCAGCATCGTCGGCCAACCCAACACGATCAGCACCAGGCTCACCTGCAGCATGCCCCGCTTCCCCAGGAGGCTGAGGATGACGATGCCGCCGAGGATGTAGGGGATGGCAAGCCAGATGTCGGTGATCCGGGCGATCAGCGTGTCCACGAACCCCCCGTAGAACCCCGCAACCGAACCGAGCACCAGGGCCACGGCGGTGGCGACCACGGTCACCAGCACGCCGATGCTGATCGACACCCGCGCCCCGTAGATCGTCTTGGCGTAGTAGTCGCAACCCTGCAAGTCCGTCCCGAACCAGTGCTCGGAGCTGGGCCGCAACAGGGAATCGATCAGGGGGCAGTTGCGCGGGTCGGCATTGGTGAACAGCGACGGCCAGACGGCCATGGTGATCAGGAGCACAATGATGAGCGCCGCGATGATGAATATGGGGCGCTTGCGGAGATGGCGCCAGGCATCGGCGTAGAGGCTCCCCTCCCGGACTACGGCGACCTCGGCCTCGGCTAGATCCGTCTGCACCGCGCGGGTCTCGGCGGCCCGGCCGGCCTCGTCGGCACCCTGGAGGCGCTCGTCGTCAGCCATAGCGAATCCTCGGGTCGAGCACGGCGTAGAGGACATCCACCAGCAGGTTGGCCACCAAGTAGACGATCACCAGGAAGGTGACGATCCCCACCACCACCGTCCCCTCCTGGCTGCGCACCCCTTCGTAGACGGCTCTGCCCAGGCCGGGGATGTTGAAGATGGTCTCGGTGATGATCGCCCCGCCCATCAGCGCCCCCAGATCGATGGCCAGGTAGGTGACCACCGGGATGAGCGAGTTGCGCAGGGTGTGGATCCCCACCACCCGGCGCCGGGTGAGGCCCTTGGCGGTGGCGGTGCGCACGTAGTCGGTGCGCAGGTTCTCCACCACGCTGGTGCGGGTCAACCGCGCCACGTAGGCCAGGGACACCGACCCCAGCACCATGGCGGGGAGCATGTAGCTGTACCAGCCCTGCTGGATCCCCGCCACCGGGAACCACCCCAGTCGCACGCCCATTAACAGCTGGGCGAGGAACCCCAGCACGAAGATGGGGATGGCGATCACCACCAGCGTCGACACTAAGACCAGGTTGTCCATGAACCCGTTCTTGCGCACCCCGGCCAGGATGCCGGCCCCGATTCCGATCACCACCTCGAACCCGAAGGCGAGGATGGCCAGCCGGGCGGTGATGGGGAGCCGCTGGAACATGAGGTCGCGCACCTCGCGGCCGCGGAAGTCCTCTCCGAAGTCCCCGTGGAACAGATCGTTGATGTAGTAGCCGTACTGCTTCCAGAGGGGCTGATCCAGGTGGTAGCGCTCCTCGAGGGCGGCCCGGACGCTGGCCGGCATCGAGCGCTCGCCGGACAGGGCGCGGATGGGGTCGCCGGGGATGGCCCACACCAGGACGAAGATCAGGAGCGTCGCGCCGAAGAAGACGGGAATGAACTGCAACACCCGGCGAATCAGGTATCGGCCCAAGCTCCGCGCCTCCACTCGTGCGAAACGGCACTCTAGTCCCCTTGGCCGGTCGCAAAGCAAGCCCCACCCCGGCTGCCGCTCCGACAAAGGAGAGGGGCGGCCGGTGGGCCGCCCCTCTCCGCTCGGGCTTGCTACTGGCGACTCGGTCGGCCGGTCTTCCCCTACTCCGCGGGGTTGAGCGCCTCGTAGCCGGCGATCGTGCTGTAGAAGCTGTTGTTCTGCTGGCCGTTGGCGCCGAGAGCGCCGTAGTTCCAGGCGTCGACGAACGATGCCGCGGTGACGGGCTCGCCGTTGTGGAAGGTGAACCCGGGGTTCAGCGTGATGGTCCACGTCACGCCGCCGTCGGCAGAGGTCACCGACTCGGCCATGACGTTGTACATCTCGCCGGTCTCCGCGTCGAAGTTGATCAGCGGGGCGAACAGGGCCCGCAACACCATGACACCTTCCGACTCGTTGGAGGTCGTCGGGGTCAGGTGCTCGGGCTCGGTGATCTGGTACGACACGGCGCCATCGTCCGATGTGACGTTGCTGAAGCCCAGGTCACCGAAGGAATCGATGAACACGTTGTCGATGCCTTCGTTCCACACGTACTGCGCCTTGCCGAAGAACATCGGGATCGCGCCCACGTCGTCGCAGAGGATGTCCTCAGCAGCGTTGTAGAACGGGATGCCGTCCGCCAGGCTGCCGCTCGCCGCGACGGCCGCCGCGCCCTCGTCCAGGGCGGCGTCGAACTCGGGGTTGTTGTAGTACGCGTTGTTCGACCCGACCGGCGGGATCATCGTCGAGTAGTAGATGGGATGCAGGAAGTTGTAGGGCGAGGGGTAGTCCTGGCCCCAACCGAGACGGAACGGCCCGGTCACTCCGGCCAGGCCCGTAGACGGGCCTTCCAGCAACTGCAGGTACTGAGCCCACTCGAGGCTGTTGAAGGTCACGATGCCGGGGTCGATGCCCAGGTTCTGGACCCACATGTTCACCACAGCCTCCACCCAGTCCTCGTGCCCGCCCCCGACGTTGAACCAGACCGAGAGGCCCTCGGGCTTGGGATCGATGGAATCCCACAGCGCCTTGGCGGCTTCGGGGTCGTAGGTCCAGTAGTCGCAGACGTAGTCGCGGCTGCCCGCCAGCACCGGCGGGACCACCGAGTAGGCCGGATCCCTGGCGCCCAGGAAGATGGTTTCGGTGATCAACTGCTTGTCCACTGCCATGCTCAAGGCGCGGCGCACATCGGGCGTCAGGTCAGTCACGTACGCCGGGAAGTAGAAGGTGTTGAGCGAGGTGGTGAAGGACTCACCCCAGCGATCCGGGAAGTCGGTCTGATAGGTCTCCAGGAAGGCGCTGGGGACGCCGTCGTGGATGTCCAGGTTCCCGGCCAGCGCCTCGGTGTAGGCCGTCTCGACGGAACCGTAGATCTGGAACGTCAGCGTGTCGATCTGCGCCGGATCGGGCCCCGCGTAGTCCGGGTTCTTCACCGTCTTGATCTGGACGTCATGCTCCCAGGTCCCGTCCAGCATGAACCGGCCGTTACCGATGGGGGCTTCGTCAAAGGCCGCCGGATCGTCGTAGAACACCGACGGCAGCGGGAAGTAGGCCACGTAGGCCAACCGGAGCGGGAACTCCGGGTCGGCCTGGGCCAGCTCAACCTCGAACGTCAGGTCGTCGATGATCCGCAGACCGGACAGGGTGGTAACCGGCCCGGCCTCGGTGGTGGTCGTGGTCTCACCCGCGGCCGTGGTTGTGGTCTCACCCGCGGAAGTGGTAGTTGCCTCAGTCGTCGTCGTAGCCGGCGCGGCAGTGGTAGTCGTCTCCTCCGCCTCGTCGCCGCATGCCGCGACGACCATGGCGAAGACCACCAGCAGCGCAAACCACGTCAACCGACGTGGTAGGTGCTTCAAGTCACCCTCCTCATTCGCTCAGGAGAGGGCACTGCTCGACGGGCCCCTGGTGAGGCTGGCCGAGCACCCGAATAGCCGCCCGCGGTCTTTGGCGCGCGATGCACCGCAATCCGTCCCGGTCGGCATGCAGGGGATTCAAGTAGCCCTCTTGGTTGTGGGGCCGGCGCGAGCGCCGACCAACCCCCTGAGTATGAACGGGACGGGGGCAATTGGCAAGTCATGTCCCCTACCCGGCGTCACCGCGCCACACGCGCTGAGTAGCCGCCCGACCGATCGCCCTCCGGCCTACGGCCGAGCGGCCTCCGCGCGGCGGGTCGGTCGCTCAGGGCTTCCGCTGCGCCTGCTCGGCCACCGCCCGGGCGGCCGCTGCCGCCTTCTCCGGATCGCCCAGGTAGTAGCGGTTGACGGCGGCCAGGTCACGATCCAGCTCGTACACCAGGGGGATCCCGGTGGGGATGTTGAGAGACGGTATCTCCTGGTCGGAGATGCCGTCCAGGTGCTTGACCAGGGCCCGCAGGCTGTTGCCGTGGGCGGAGACCAGCACCCGGCGGCCCTCCCGCACCGCCGGCACCAGGAAGTCGTGCCAGAAGGGGAGCATCCGGGCCACCACGTCGGCCAGGCTCTCGGTGGCGGGGAGCAGGTCGGGCGTGAGATCGCGGTAGCGCGGGTCGTAACGGGGATGCCGCGAGTCCTGGGCGTCGAGCGGGGGCGGCGAGACGTCGTACGAGCGGCGCCAGATCTGCACCTGCTTGGCCCCGTGCCGGGCGGCCGTCTCCGCCTTGTTGAGGCCCTGCAGGGCCCCGTAGTGCCGCTCGTTGAGCCGCCAGTGACGCACCACCGGCAGCCAAAGCCGGTCCATGGCCTCCAGGGTCAGGTCGAGGGTGAGGATCGCCCGCTTGAGGTAGGAGGTGAAGGTCAGGTCGAAGTCGTAGCCCTCTTTGGTCAGCAGGCGACCCGCCGCCCGCGCCTCCCGCTTCCCGCGGGCAGAAAGGCCGACGTCGGTCCATCCGGTGAACCGGTTCTCCAGGTTCCACGTGCTCTCTCCGTGGCGCAGCAGCACCAACTTCGTGGGCATGTCCCTCTCCGACTCGTGCGCCCAAGACCGTAGCCGCTCCGCACCCGCCGGGCCACCGAACGGTCGCCACCCTCCTACGCCCAGTAGCGCACGATGGCGGCAAACTTGTCGGGGTCTAGTGAGGCCCCGCCGACCAGCGCCCCGTCGATGTCCCGCTTGGCCATGAGCCCGGCGATGTTCCCCGGGGTCACCGACCCGCCGTACAGGATGCGCACCTTCTCGGCGGTCTCGGCGTTCCAGCCCTCCCCCACCAGGCGCCGCAGGTACCCGATGGCTTCCGCCGCCTGCTCGTCGCTGGCGGTGCGGCCGGTGCCGATGGCCCACACCGGCTCGTAGGCCACCACCAGCCGGCCCACGGTGGCGGCGTCGAGGCCCCGCAGGGCGGCGTTCAACTGGGTCCCTATGACCTCCTCGGTCACCGCCTGCTCCCGCTGCTCTAGCGTCTCCCCCACCGCCACGATGGGGGTCATGCCCGAGGCCAGTACCGCCCGCAGCTTGCGGGCCACCACGGCATCGTCTTCTCCGAACAGGTGACGCCGCTCGGAATGGCCGACCACCACCCACTTCACCCCGAGGCGGGCGAGCATCGGGGCAGAGACCTCCCCGGTGAAGGCCCCCTCCGGCTCCCAGTGCACGTTCTGAGCCCCCAGCTGTATCGGCAGATGGTCGGTCTCGATCACTAGCTGCACCGACCGCAGGGCCGTGAACGGGGGACACACCACCACCTCGACCCGCTCGTAGTCGCGCTTCTCCAGCCGGTAACCCAGCTTCTGGACCATCTGGATGGCATCCAGATGAGTGGCGTTCATCTTCCAATTGCCGGCGATCACGTCCTTACGAGCCATCGGCCCACCTCCGCAGCGCTTCGATGCCCGGCAGCGTGCCCTTTTCGAGCAGTTCCAGCCCGGCCCCGCCGCCGGTCGAAAGATGCGAGACCGCCGTCTCCAAGCCGAACGACCGGAGGGCAGCCACGCTGTCGCCCCCGCCGGCCACGGTGTACGCCTCGCTGGCGCCCACCGCGCCGGCCACCCCTCTCGTCCCGGCCGCGAAGGCCGGCCACTCGAACACCCCCATGGGCCCGTTCCAGAACAGGGTGTCGCAGCCGGCGATGATCGATGAGAAACGGGCAATCGACTCCGGCCCGATGTCCAAGCCCATGGTGCCCCGTGGGATGTCGGTGGCCGGCACCACCCGGTGTGGCGCGTCGGCCGCGAAGCGGTCGGCGACCACCAGGTCCACCGGCAGGCTCACCCGGCTCCCGTGCTCCGAGTTCAGCACGGAGCGCACCTCGCCCACCATGTCGGCCTCCAGCCGCGACTCACCCACCTGGTAGCCCTCGGCGGCAAGCAGGGTGAAGCACATCGCCCCGCCGACCAGCATCACGTCCACCTTGGGCAGGAGGGCGCGGATCACACCCAGCTTGTCGGAGACCTTGGCCCCCCCCAGCAGAACCACGTACGGGCGATCGGGGTCGTGTAGCAAACGCTCGAAGGCATCGATCTCGTCGGCCAGCAGGCGCCCCGCCGCCGACGGCAGCCGCTCCGCCGCCCCGACGGTCGAGGAATGGGCACGATGGGCCGAGCCGAAGGCGTCCAGGACGAAGAGGTCGGCCAGGCCGGCCAGGGCGTCGGAGAGAACGGGATCGTTCTTGGTCTCCCCGGGCTCGAAGCGGGTGTTCTCGAGAACGACCACCTCACCGGGACCGGCGGCGGCCACCGCCGCCCGCGCTCCCTTCCCGGCGACGTCGGGGGCGCAGCGCACCGGGAAGCCGCCCAGCTCCCCCAGGCGGGTGGCCACCGGGGCCATGGCGAACTGGGGATCCGGCCCTTTGGGACGGCCCAGGTGGCTGCACACGAGCACCCGGGCGCCGCGGCCCCGCAGCTCCTCGATCGTGCGCAGGCTGGCGGAGATACGGAAGTCGTCGCCCACCCGGCCTTCCTGCACGGGAACGTTGAGGTCGGCCCGCACCAGCACGGTACGGCCCGCTACCTCCAGATCGTCGATGGTGCGGAACCCGCTCACCGTCTCCTCCCAGCCTCGCCCCACCTCACGCTAGCCGCCGTAGCACCGCTCCCAGGCGGGCCGCGTCGTGTTGCGGCCAGGGGGCGGAGGGGTCGGCCAGGCTGCCGGTCTCCAACCGCGTCCCGAGCGATTCGATCTGGCCCCGCTCGGCCACCACCGCCTCGACCGTCGGGGGAATGGGGAAGGGGGCGTCGTTGGCCACCACCACGTCGGGCAAGCGCAGGCCCGTAACGCGGCAGAGGGCCGCCAGATGGTCGGCGGCATCCATGCCGAGGGTCTCCCCATCCTGGGTGCTCAAGTTGCTCACGTAGACCAATTGCGCCTCGGAGGCATTCACCGCCGCCGTCATGCCGGGCACGAGCAGCGCCGCCGCCAGCGACGTGAACAGGCTGCCCGGGCCGATCACGATCTGGTCGGCGCCAGCCAGGGCCTCCAAGGCCGAGGCCGATGCCGCCGCCTCCGGGGGCAGCACCTCCAACTCGCTGAGCCGACCCCGGGCCACGGCGATGGCCACCTGGCCGCGCACCTCGGTCCCGTCGATCACCGCCCGGAGGCTCAGCGCCACCGGCGCCGCCGGCACCACCCTGCCGCGGGCGCCCAGCAGGCGACCCACCGTGGCCAGGGCCTCCTCCAGCCCACCCCCTAGCCCGGCGAGGGCGGCGAGCACCAGGTTGCCCAGGGAGTGCCCGGCCACGTCGCCGGCAGGAAAGCGGTGGCAGACGACGTCGCGCCAGGGCGAGGGCTCCGGGCTGAGGGCGAGCAGGGCTCGGCGGCAATCCCCCGGCGGCGGCACCCCGAGGGCGGGGGCGAGGCGTCCCGACGACCCGCCGTCGTCGGCCACGCTGACCACCGCGGTGATTTCCCCTGCGTAGCCCTGGACGGCGAGCAGCGCCTGGGCCAGGCCATGCCCTCCACCCAGGGCAACCACCTTCTTTCCCTGGCGACCGGGGTCGAGCTCCTCCAATGTCGGCTCGGCGAGGAGATCGATGCTCGTCATCGCTCGGCATCCCGGTGGCGCACCGAGGCCTCGACTTCGTGCTCGTCCAGCCAGCGGCCCAGTTCCTCGGCCACCACCACGGAGCGGTGACGGCCACCCGTGCACCCCACCCCGATGGTGAGGTACGACTTCCCCTCCGCCTCGTAGCGGGGCAGCAGGAACTCGAGCAGCGCCTCGGCCCGCCGCAGGAACTCGGCGGTGTCGGGATGCGACATCACCTGGTGGCGCACCGGCTCGTCGAGGCCGGTGAGGGGGCGCAGCGCCGCCACCCAGTGCGGGTTGGGCAGGAAGCGGACGTCGAACAGGAGGTCGACCACTCGGGGGATTCCGTGCTTGAAGCCGAATGAGGTCACGGTCACCCGGAGCGGGCGCCGGGGCCGCTCGCCGGCGAAGATCTCGCCCAGCGCCTGTCTCAAATCGTGCACCGAGCGGTCGGTAGTGTCGACCACTACGTCGGCCTTCCCCCGCAGGTCCTGGAGGGCGGCGCGCTCCAGGGCGATCGATTCGCTGAGGGTCGGGGCCTCAACGGGATGGGGGCGGCGGCTCTCCTCGAACCGCTTGGTGAGCACCTCATCGTCGGCGTCCAGGAACAGCAAAGTGGTGGGGACCCCATCGGTCGCGAGGGCGAGCAGCACCTGTTCCAGGGCTTCGAAGGAGAGTCCGCCCCGGGTGTCCACTGCCACTGCCAGGCGGCGCCGACGCGGGTCGCCGGCCAGGTCGGCCTGCTCCACCACCCGGGCGATGAGGTTGGCCGGCAAGTTGTCCACGACGAAGAAGCCGAGGTCTTCCAGGGCCTTGCCGGCCAGGGATCGGCCCGCCCCCGACATGCCGGTGATCACCACGAGTTGCGGCCGCTCAGGCACCCTCATCCTCCTCAAGGTCGTCTTGCGCTCCGGGGAGACGGGCATGGAGAGCGGTATGCACGGCCGCCGCCACTCCTGCCGGGACCACCCGGGCCAGCTCCTCCACTTTGGCTTCCCTCATTCTCGCCATCGACCCGAACTTCCGCAGCAGCGCCTTGCGGCGTGTCGGCCCCACCCCGGGAACGGCGTCGAGCACCGAGCTCACCATGCGCCGTCCCCGCAGCTTGCGATGGTGGCCGACGGCGAAGCGGTGGGCCTCATCGCGTACCTGCTGCAGCAGGTAGAGGGCCTCCTCGCCGCGTGGGATGCGCACCGGCTCCGGCCCGCCGGGGAGGTACACCTCCTCCATCCGCTTGGCCAGGCCCGCCACCGGGATGGTCAGCCCCAGGTCGCCCACCACCTGCATGGCCCGGGACACCTGCCCCGCCCCTCCGTCCACGAGGAGCAGCGACGGCGGATAGGCGAAGCGGCCCCGCTCCTCGACCGGCTGCTCCCGCTCCCGAAGGTAGGCGGTGAGGCGACGGCGCAGCACCTCCTCCATGGCGGCCAAGTCGTCCTGTCCGGCGACGCCGCGCACCCGGAAGTGCCGGTACTGGTTGCGCCGCACCAGCCCGTCCTCCATGACCACCATGGAACCCACGGTGTCCCGCCCCTGAATGGTGGAGATGTCGTAGGCCTCGATGCGCAGCGGCGGCTCGGGCAGGCCCAGGGCGTCCTGGAGGCTGCGCAGCGCCCGCGCCCGGGCGTTGTGGTCGCCGTGGCGTTGCAGGCGGTGGCGGGCGAAGACCTCGGCGGCGTTGGCCCGGGCAGTGCCGAGGAGTCGTCGCTTTGGCCCCCGCTGCGGCACCCGCAGCGACACCCGGCCTCCCCTCCGGACGGCGAGCCATTCCTCCCAAACGGCCGGATCGTCGGGGACCACCTGGACCAGGACCTCCCGAGGCGGGCGGTCGACGCCGTACACCTCCCCCAAGAGGCGCCCCATCAGTTCCGGGGTGGTCACCTCCTCGACCTTGTCGACCACCGTGGCGAGCCGGCCGATGACCCTTCCCCGGCGCACCGTGAGCACCACCAGCGCGGCCTCCAGGTCGTCCTCCTCGATGGCGAAGAGGTCGAAGTCCTCCTTGCGCAGGGTCGCCACCTCCTGGCGGGCGAGGGCCTTCTCCACCGAGGCCACCTGGTCGCGCACTCGTGCCGCCCGCTCGTACTCCAGGGTCTCCGCTGCCGCCTCCATGTCCGCCCGCAGCCGGGCGAGGATCGCCTCGCTGTCCCCGGCCAGGAAGGCGGCCAGGCCGTCGACGTGAGCGCCGTAGTCCCCGGGCTCCACCTCCCCGATGCAGGGGCCGCAGCAGCGCTCGATGTGGAAGAGGAGGCAGGGCCGCCCTTCGGCCCGGGCCCGACGGAAGCGGGTGTTGGCACAGGTCCGCACCGGGAAGGTACGCAGCAACAGGTCGAGGGTCTGGCGGATGGCGTAGGCGTTGGCGTAGGGGCCGAAGTACTGGGTGTCGCCGCGCCGCTTGCCTCGCATGACGGTGGCCCGCGGCCACTCCTCACCCCGGGTGATCGCCAGGTAGGGGTAGGACTTGTCGTCGCGCAGCCGGATGTTGAAGCGAGGCCGGTGCTCCTTGATCAGGTTGTACTCCATCATCAAGGCGGCCACCTCGCCGTCGGTGACGATCCACTCCACCGAGTCGGCGCCCTCGACCATGGCCCGGGTGCGGGCGGGGAGGTCCCGAGCGAAGTAGGCGGGCAGGCGCTTGCGCAGCGACCTGGCCTTGCCCACGTAGAGGACCTCGCCGTGCCGGTCGCGGAAGAGGTAGGCCCCGGGCCGGTCGGGGATCTCGGATGCCGGGGGACGGCGCTCCATCAGACCGCAGGGTACCGCCCGGGCGCGGCCATGCCCGGGACCGACCCCGGACCGGCCCCGGCCGGCCGTTAGCGGCGCACCCAGCGGGCGGCCAGCAGGCGGGGTATCTGCCGCTGGGCGGCCAGCAGCGGATCCTCGGCCGCCTGCCGCTCCCCCACCCCGTGCTCCACGAGGCGCTCGAGGCACCAGCCGGCCGTGGCGGCCGCGCTGAGCAGCACGCCCAGCGAGCGATGATGGAACACCACCGACCCCTCGCCGGCGGGCTCCTCGGAGGACCCCTCCTCCAGGTAGGGGCCCCAGCGCCAGAGCACCTCCCCATCCTCGGGGTCGACCAACGGCCCCGAGCCGGGAGCGGTGTAGGCGGGATGGTTGGCCACCAGCGCCAGCACCCCGCCGGAACGCACGATGCGCGCCACCTCCATGAAGAGCGGCTCGGCCTCCTCCAGGTGCTCGAGCACCAGGACTGCGCAGGCCCCATCGAGCGACCCGGCCTGCACCCAGGACAGGTCGGGGAGGCGGCACACCGCCACCGGCCCCGTCGCCGCCGCCCGCCGGGCCAGGCGCTCGGACAGGTCGCACCCCAGGGCCCGTCCTCCCCGAGCCGCGATGGCCCGCATCACCTCGCCCTCGCCACAGCCCAGTTCCAGGTAGAGGCCGCCGGGTGCCGGGGCGAGCACTCCCAGGGCGAGGGGGACCACCTCCTCGGCGTACACGGGGTCGGCCGCCACCTCCCCCACCCACCAGTCGGCCACCGCGTCATCCCAGGCCCGGCTCATGGCACCAGGACGTCGCGCAGGAAGCGGCCGGTGTAGCTCCCCGGCACTGCAGCCACCTGTTCGGGCGGACCGGCCGCCACCACCCGGCCTCCCTCCTCGCCCCCCTCGGGGCCGAGGTCGATGACCCAGTCGGCCGACTTCACCACGTCGAGATTGTGCTCGATGACCACCACCGTGTTGCCGGCATCCACCAGGCGCTGCAGCACCCCCAGCAGTTTGCGCACGTCCTCGAAGTGCAAGCCGGTGGTCGGCTCGTCGAGGATGTAGAGGGTGCGCCCGGTGGCCCGCTTCCCCAGCTCCGCCGCCAGCTTGACCCGCTGTGCCTCGCCGCCCGAGAGGGTGGGAGCCGGCTGGCCCAGCGTCACGTAGCCCAGTCCCACGTCGTAGACGGTCTGCAGGACGCGCCCGATGCCCGGCTGGTTCTCGAAGAAGGCCAGCGCCTCGTTCACCGACATCTCGAGCACATCGGCGATGCTGTGCCCCTTCCACAGGATCTCCAGCGTCTCGCGGTTGTAGCGACGCCCCTTGCACTGCTCGCAGCGGATGTAGACGTCGGGCAGGAAGTGCATCTCGATGCGGATGGTGCCGTCCCCCTTGCAGGCCTCGCAGCGGCCGCCGGGCACGTTGAACGAGAACCGCCCCGGCCGATAGCCCCGGGCCCGGGCTTCGGGGGTGGTGGAGAACAGCTCCCGCACCCGGTCGAACACCTTGGTGTACGTGGCCGGGTTGGAGCGGGGGGTACGCCCGATGGGCGACTGGTCGATGTCGATGGCCTTGTCGATCTGCTCCAGGCCTTCGATGCGCCGGTGCCGGCCGGGGAGCTCGCGCGACCGGTAGAGCCCGTAGTGCAGCGCCTTGGAGAGGATCTCCTCCACCAGCGTGCTCTTGCCACTCCCGGACACCCCGGTCACCGCTACCAGCAGCCCGATGGGGAACTCGACGTCGATGTCCTGGAGGTTGTTCTCGGAGGCGCCCCGCACCCACAGGGAGCGTCCGTCCGGCTGCCTCCGCCATTCGGGCACGGCGATGGCCCGCCGCCCCGCCAGGTAGTCGCCGGTGATCGAGGTCTCCTCGGCCACGATCGCGGCCAGCGGGCCCTCGGCCACAATGCGCCCCCCGTGCTCCCCCGCCCCCGGCCCGATGTCGACGATGTGGTCGCCCGAGCGGATGGTCTCCTCGTCGTGCTCGACCACGATGACGGTGTTCCCCAGGTCGCGCAGCCGCAGCAGGGTCTCGATCAGGCGCCGGTTGTCGCGCTGGTGCAGGCCGATGGACGGCTCGTCGAGGATGTAGAGCACCCCGACCAGCCCAGAGCCGATCTGGGTGGCCAGGCGGATACGCTGCCCCTCGCCCCCGGCCAGGGTGGCCGCGCTGCGGGACAGGGTCAGGTAGTCGAGGCCGACGTCGAGCAAGAAGGCCAGGCGGGCCCGCACCTCCTTGAGCACCGCCGCGCCGATCTTCGCCTGGCGCTCGTCGAGGGGCACGCTGTCGAGGAAGTCGTGGGCCCGCCGCAGGGACATGGTCGACAGCTCGTGGATGTTCCGGTCGCCGACCGTGACCGCCAGGGCGGCCGGGTTGAGGCGCGCCCCCCCGCAGGCCTCGCAGGGGACGAGGCGCATGTATTGCTCGTAGGACTCGCGCGCCCCCTCGCTGTCGGCGTTCTCGTGGCGGCGGGTGAGGGAGGGCACCAGGCCCTCATAGGTGGTCTGGTAGCGGCGCTGCCGCCCGAACCGGTTCGTGTAGATGACGGTGATCGGCTCGTCGCCCGTGCCGTTCAGGATCAGGGCGCGCTCCTCGTCGGTCAACTCCCCAAACGGGGTGTCCATGCTGAACCCGAACTGGCGGCCTACCCCTTCCAGGATCCGGAAGTAGTAGGAGGCGCGGAAGCGCCCCGACCACGGCAGGATCGCCCCCTCGGCCAGGGAGCGGTCCTCGTCGGGGACGGCCAGGTGCCAATCCACTTGGAATCGTGCCCCGATCCCCTTGCAGGTGGTGCAGGCGCCGTAAGGGCTGTTGAACGAGAAGTTGCGGGGCTGGAGTTCCTCGAACGAGAGACCGCAGTGATCGCAGGCGAAGTGCTGGCTGAAGGAGAGCGGGGCTCCGTCGGCGATGTCCACCAGCGCCACTCCCTCGGCCAGGCGCAGTGCCGTCTCCAGCGAGTCGGTCAGCCGCCGCTCCATGCCTTCTTTGCGCACCAGGCGGTCGACGACCACCTCGATGGTGTGCTGGTAGTAGCGATCGAGGCGGATGTCCTCAGCCAAGTCGCGCACCTCCCCGTCGATGCGGGCCCGGCTGAATCCCTCCCGGCTCAGCTCCCGCAGCATCGCCTCGTACTCCCCCTTCCGCCCGCGCACCACCGGGGCCAGGATCTGGAAGCGCGTTCCCTCCGGAAGCTCGAGGATGCGGTCCACTATCTGCTGCGGGGTCTGCCGGGACACCACGCGCCCGCACTGCGGGCAGTGCGGCACTCCCGCCCGTGCGTAGAGGAGGCGGAGGTAGTCGTGGATCTCGGTGACGGTGCCCACCGTCGAGCGCGGGTTGCGGCTGGCCGACTTCTGGTCGATGGAGATGGCCGGGGATAGCCCCTCGATGAAGTCCACGTCGGGCTTCTCCATCTGGCCGAGGAACTGGCGGGCGTAGGCGGAGAGGCTCTCGACATAGCGGCGCTGCCCCTCGGCGTAGATGGTGTCGAAGGCCAGGCTCGACTTGCCGGAGCCGGAGAGCCCGGTGAAGACGATCAGTTGGTTGCGCGGCAACTCCAGGGACACGTTCTTGAGGTTGTGCTCCCGGGCGCCGCGGATGACGATGGA
>CAYGYX010000052.1:0-7700 GCA_964354255.1 uncultured Acidimicrobiia bacterium
AGCCGAGCCCTTCAGGTTCTCCACTCCGCTGAGGGTGTCCGACCCGTCGCCGCCGGCGGCGGTGCCCGCCGCCAGGCTGACCACGACCGCCGAAGGTGCCCCCTCGTACAGGGCCCAGTCAGCGCCCCCCTCGCCCAGGATGGCATCGTTGCCGAGGCCCCCGGTGATGGTGTCGTTGCCGTCACCGCCGCAGATCCTGTCGTCGCCTTCGAGGCCGTTGATGATGTCGTCCCCACCGAGGCCGGCGATGACATCGGGGCCAGAAGTACCGTTGAGGGTCTCGGGGTTGTCGGTGCCAACGATGGTTGCCGGCAGCCCATCGCACGAAACCTCGGCGCGGGCGGGAAAGCCCGCCAGGAGCAGCAGTAGCCCCATTGCTGCGATCAGTAGAGCCCGGCGCATTGCAGCCTTCCTATCTGGAGGGGTGGCGGGTCCTTGCCACGCTCTCACACTGGAGTTTTGGTGATACCGATGTGCGGTTGACTGAGGATACGCTCCCGCCGCCGAAGCTGTGCGGGCGCCGTGCTCTCCTCACGGCAGCCGGGTGGAGCAGGGGGCAGACGGCGGCGCGGCCCTCGAGCCGGCCGGCGGGTGCCCGGGGCGCGCTCCCTTTCTGCGACCGGCGACGATAATCCCGGCAGGTTGCGGCCCGGCACATGAACCCACGACCCATGTCCCTCCTGCTGGTGGCCCTCGTCGCGCTGAGCGCGGCGGGGTGCGGCGACGTCCTGGAGGGCGTGGGCGACCTCTCCCGGGATTTCGTCCACGGCGACACCACCACCACCGTGGGAACCACGACCCTTCCCCAGCCGGGCGGGGGCATGGCCCTGGTCGGGCTGTCCAAGGCGGTGATCTGGGTCAACGACCAGTACGCGGCCGGGTCCAACCTGTCGGCCGAGGCCGCGGCCCGGCAAGTGTGGCTGCGCGGCGATGGGATCGACCCCTACGTCCAGGCCGGGCGCGACGAGATGGTGTCCGCCCTTCCCGGTGTCGAGTTCCCGCGGCTGGTCCCCGAGAAGGTGACTCACATCTCCAGCCAGCTGGTCTTCGACGTGCAGACCGGCACGCTCGATGTGGCCACCGCGGCCGCCTTCGGGTTGTGGACCGCCGCGCCCTACACGGTGCCGCGCACCGAGGGGCAATTGGTGGTGCTGAAGGTGGGCCTGCGCTCGGCGCTCCCTGGTGGGGACCAGGGCGACATCTCCACCTTCCAGGCGGCGGACGGGCGGGAGCTGGCCTGGTCGTTCGGCGACTACGTCTACCAACTGTTCTGCCGTACCGGGATCAGCGAGGAGTCCTGCTTCGCCATGGCCGACTCGATGACCTCGCTGGAAGTGCTCTCCTACCTGGCCGCCAATACGGCCGGGTGAGCCCGGGGGGCCCGGCGGCCGGGGCCGGGGGGCGGAACGGCCGGCCGCGAGCCCCGGTACCCTGACGACGACCCGGAGAGGTGAACTTGCAGGGTGGCGGGCCGGGCGGCGGTCCCGGCGGCGGCTGGCGGTCCTACGTGCAGTACGACGAGGAACAGGACCGCCCCAACCTCGACCGGCGCCTCCTGCGCCGGGTGTTGAGCTACGCCCGTCCCTACTGGCGGCTGCTGGGGCTGGTGCTGGTCACCGTCGTGCTGTCATCGCTGGTGGGCCTGGCCCCGCCCCTCCTGATGCGCGATCTCATCGACCGGGCCATCCCCGACGGGAACCTCACCCGCGTCACCCTGCTCGGGCTGGGCATGGTGGCGGTGCCGCTCGTCAACGGGGTGATCGGTGTCGCCCAGCGCTGGGCCTCGGCCCGGGCGGGGGAGGGGATCATCTTCGACCTGCGCACCGCCGTCTTCGCGCACCTGCAGCGCATGTCGCTGGCCTTCTTCACCGGCGCTCGCCCAGGCGAGCTCATGTCCCGGCTCAACAACGACGTGGTGGGAGCCCAGCAGGCGATCACCGGGACGATGATCTCGGTCTTCTCCAACGTGTTCGGGGCGGGGGCCACCCTGGTGGTGATGCTGCAGATGGAGTGGCGCCTGACCCTCGCCGCGCTGGCCGTCCTCCCGCTGCTCATCCTCCCGTCGCGCCGGGTGGGGCGGGTGCTGCGCCGGGCGACGCGGGAGCAGATGGAAGCCAACGCCCGCATGAACTCCATCCTCAACGAGACCCTCAATCTGAGCGGGGCCCTGCTGGTGAAGCTCTTCGGCCGCACCGCCGACGAGGATCGCCGCTACGCGGGGGAGGCGGCGCAGGTGCGCGACCTGGGGGTGCACCGGGCCCTGGTCGGGCGCTGGTTCTACATGGCCCTCAGCGTGGTGAGCGCCCTGGGGACCGCCCTGGTCTTCTGGCTCGGGGCGGTACTGGTCATCAAAGGGGCGCTCACCGTGGGCACGGTGGTCGCCCTCTCCGCCTACCTGGCCAGCCTGTACGGCCCGCTGATCGCGCTGACCAACGCCCGGGTGGAGCTGGCCACCTCGCTGGTCTCCTTCGAGCGGGTCTTCGAAGTGCTCGACCTGCCCCGCGACATCACCGATGGCCCGGGGGCGGTTCCCCTCGAGCCCATGGCGGGGCGGGTCGGCTTCGAGCGGGTGGGCTTTGACTATCGGGCGGCGGCGGCCGAAGGCCTGGGCCACGTGCGCCGTTTCTCCTGGCACACCCCGGCCGCTTTGTCGGATGACGGGGAGGTCGCCCTCGCCTCCTCCGCCCCTGCCCTGACCGAGGTCTCTTTCGACGTGGCCCCGGGGGAGCTGGTGGCGCTGGTGGGGCCGAGCGGAGCGGGGAAGACCACCGTCACCTGGCTGATCCCCCGCCTCTACGAAGCCACCGAGGGTCGGGTGCTCATCGACGGGCGGGATGTGCGCACCGTCACCCTGGATAGCCTGGCGCGGGGCATCGGCGTGGTCACCCAGGAGACCTACCTGTTCCACGACACCATCGCCGCCAACCTGCGCTACGGCCGCCCCGACGCCACCGGCGCCGAGGTGGAGGAGGCCTGCCGGGTGGCCAACATCCACGACTTCATCGCCGCCCTGCCTCGCGGCTACGAGACGGTGGTGGGGGAGCGGGGCTACCGGCTCTCCGGGGGCGAAAAGCAGCGGGTGGCCATCGCCCGGGTGGTGCTCAAGGACCCGCGCATCCTCATCCTCGACGAGGCCACCGCCCACCTCGACGCCCGTTCCGAGGCCCTCATCCAGGAGGCCCTGGAGCGGGTCATGGCAGGGCGCACGTCCTTCGTGATCGCCCACCGCCTCTCCACCGTGCTGGCCGCCGACCGCATCTTGGTGCTCGACGGTGGGCGCATCGTCGAGGAGGGCAGCCATGCCGCCTTGTTGGCTCGCGGGGGCCTCTACGCCCGGCTCTACGAGACCCAGTTCCGGGCCGCCGCCCCCACCGAACTCTGAAAGGTCGCTTACCGTTCTCGAACAGGGAGGAGCGATGCTGGGCTACAACGAAGCTAGGAGGTTGGGTTGAAGCAGACTCTCAAGATCGGCGCCATGCTGCTGGTGGTGGTCGCGATGACCACGGCGGGGATAGCTCTGGCGCAGTCCGGCGACGAAACGTCGGTCTTCCTCGCCGCCGATGAGACGGCTGCGGCGGACGAGGCGCCGTTGCGCTCCCGGATCATCGAGTGGCTGGCCCCCCTGGTGGACGATGACACCATCACCGATGAACAGGCGGCCGCGGTGGCCGACACACTGGCCGAGCACATGCCTCGTCTGCGGCACGGCATCGGCCGGGGCCTGGTGGCGGTGCAGGAGGCGGCCGACTTCCTCGGCATGAGCCGCCCGGATCTGGTCGAGGCCCTGCGCGACGGGTCGACCCTGGCGCAGATCGCCGAAGCCGGGGAGCTGGACCCGAGCGAGCTGATCCATCACCTGGTCGGCGTGGCCGAGGAGCGCCTCGACGAGGCGGTCGCCGACGGCCGCATCACCGAGGACGAGAAGGCCGAGCGGCTGGCCGAGGCCACGGAGCGCATCACCGACCTGGTGAACGGCGAGCTGGATCGTCCCTTCCTCGGTGGAGGCTTCGGCGGGCCCGGCGGCATGGGCCCCGGTCCTCGGGGCGGTGGCATGGGGAATGGCCCCTGTCAGGACGACGCCGCCGACTCCGACCTCAGCGACTTGGGCGCCTGACCCCTCCCCCGGGCGCACCAACCGGGAGGGCCTCCGGCGAGGCCCTCCCGACGCGCCCGGGGAGCCTCGCAGAGGGGGGAGGGCGGTAGAGTCCCGGCGTGCTTCGCCTCGTCTTGGCCACCGCTCTCGGGCGGGCCGCCGGGCGGCTCAGCCGCCTGCTGGGGAGGGGCGGCTCCGCCCTGCCCGGGCTGATCGCCGAGAAGGTCGAGCCCCGTACCATCGAACGCCTGGTGGCCCCGGTGCGGCGGGGGGTAGTCGTGGTCACCGGCACCAACGGCAAGACCACCACCACCAAGATGCTGGTGGGCATGCTCGAGGGCGAGGGCTGGCGGGTGGTGACCAACCCGACCGGCTCCAACCTGGCCCGCGGGATCGCCACCCGCCTCATCGAGGTCGCCTCCTGGAAGGGCCGGGTGGACGCCGACGTGGCGGTATTCGAGGCCGACGAGGCGGCGGTGCGTACCCTGGCTCCCCGGCTGCGTCCGAAGGTGATCGTGGTGACCAACTTGGCCCGGGACCAGCTGGACCGGTACGGCGAGCTGGCCACCACCGCCGCCCATGCCGCCGAGGCGGTGCGCCATGCCGGGGTGGCGGTGCTCAACGCCGACGACCCCCTGGTCGCCGAGATGGCCGTCGGAGCCCCGTTGCCTCGCTTCTTCGGTGCCGCCGAGGCGATCCGGCGTTTGATGCCCCACGATTCCGGCCTGTACGGGCCGGGGGAGGAGGCGCCGCCGCCGGCCCTCGACCTCTGCCTGGAGCAAGCCGAGCCGGAGGGAGACGGGCAGGTGATCGAGCTGGCTGCCGCCTCTGGGGAGAGGGCCGTGGCCCGCCTGCAGGTCCCCGGCCCGTACAACGGCTACAACGCCGCCGCCGCGGTCCTCGCGGCCGCCGAGTTCGGCGTGCCGCTGAAGCGGGCCGTCCGGGCCCTGGAGGAGATCCGTCCCGCCTTCGGCCGGGGGCAGGTGGTCGCGTACCGGGGGCGCCGGGTGAAGCTGCTGCTGGTGAAGAACCCGGCCGGCTTCAACCAGGCGATCCGCCTGCTCGGCGCCCTTCCCGCTGGGGTACCGGTGCTGATCGCCATCAACGACCTTGACGCCGACGGGCGGGACGTCTCCTGGCTGTGGGACGCCCGGGTGGAGGACCTCGCCGGGACGGGCCACCGCTTCGGCACCGCCGGGATCCGCGCCTACGACATGGGGCTCCGCCTCAAGTACGCCGGCCTCCAAGCCTGGAGCGAGACCGACTTCGCGGCCGCCCTGCAACGCTTCATCGAACAGGTGCCCGAGGGGGAGACGGGTTACCTGGTTCCCACCTACACCGCCATGCTGCGCTTCCTCGACATGCTCCTTCCCGGTACCAGCAAGCGGGAGGCCTGGGCATGAGCGACCTGGTGATCGCCCACCTCTACCCGTACGAGATGAACATCTACGGGGACACCGGCAACGTCATCGCCCTGCGCCGCCGCCTCGAATGGCGCGGGCTGGGGGCGCGGCTGGACCCGGTGCCGGTGGGAGCCCCCTACGACTTCACCCGGGCCGACCTGGTCTTCGGGGGCGGGGGCCAGGACCGCTCCCAGCTGCAGGTGGCCGAGGACCTGCAGTGGCGGGCGGCGGCGATCCGCGAGGCGGTGGCCGCCGGCACGGTGTTCCTCACCATCTGCGGCACCTACCAGCTGTTCGGGCGCCGGTTCCTCACCCAGGACGGCCGGGAGATCCCGGGGATCGGGGTGTTCGCCATGGAGACCATCGGCGGGCCCAAGCGGATGATCGGCAACATCGTGGTGGCCACTCCGTGGGGCGACCTGATCGGCTTCGAGAACCACTCAGGGCGCACCCTGCTCGACCCTGGGCAGGCGTCGCTGGGGCGGGTGAAGAAAGGATACGGCAACGATGAGACCCGCCGGGAGGAGGGGGCGATCACCGCCAACTGCTTCGGCACCTACCTGCACGGGTCGCTGTTGCCTAAGAACCCGGGGTTCACCGACGAGCTGCTGCGGCGGGCGCTGAGCCGACGGCACGGGCAAGGGGCGACGCTGGCGCCGCTCGACGACCAACTCGAGCACCTGGCGGCGCAGGCGGCGGCCCGTCGTCCCTAGCGCGCGGAGGCGGCCGAATACTCCGCCGGCGCTTGGGTGGAGGTGATCAGGAAGCGGGCAGGTGCCGCCGGGCTGCGTCCGGGTCGTCTGCGGCGATGGCGAACTCCATGCCCTCTGCCGAGCAGCGCAGCAGGTAGAGGGCTTCGATGTTGACCCCGGCGTCGGCCAGGCTCCGGGCCATGGCGGCCACCGCCCCGGGCCGGTGCGGCAGGGTCGTCACCAGCACCTCGCGCTCGTCGAAGGACAGCCCGGCGCGCCGTAGCACCGAACGGACCGCGGCCGCGTCTCCGGCCATGAGGTGCACCCGACCCTCCTGGCCGAAGCCGTAAGCGGCCAGGGCCTCGATGTTGACCCCGGCCGAGGCGATCTGCTCCGTCAGCATCGCCAGCATGCCCGGCCGGTTGGCGAGGTGGACCGTGAACTCGGTCATGCCCCGACTCTACGCGGCCCCGGGCCGTGGGGCTACCGTCCCCCTCTGCGCACGCCGCGGGACAGTGGCAAGGAGAGTGCCCGATGAGTGACCCCACCGCCCCCGTGTGGTGGGACGGAGGCTGGGTCCAGGCTCCGGTGGCCGGCATGGCGGACGAGGCCCTCGTCGTCCCCAACATCGCCGCCCTGGTGCTGCGCGCCGGCACCGGTGAGTTGCTGCTCCAGCGTCGCGACAAGCCCGAGGTGGTGCGCGGCCTGCTGGAGATCCCCACCGGGCGCTGGCGGGCCGGGGAGACCCCCTGGGAGGCTCTCAGTCGCGAGGTGGCCGAGGAGACCGGCCTCACCCTGCGGTCGATGACCGGGGAGGGGCGGCTCTTGGAGACCCACCCGGGCTGGCCGGAATACGCCCTGGAGCCGGCGGCCGTGGCGCTGGGGGCGGCGGGCGCTTACCCGGCCCTGCTCGTCGCCTTCACCTGTGTGGCCGAGGGGGAGCCGCGCCCCCTGCCCGGGGAGACCGCCGACCCCCGCTGGTACTCGATGGACCAGGTGCGGGCGCTGCTGGCCCATCCGGAGCAGTTCACCGCTGCTGCGTACGCGGTGCTCGCCGGCTGGCTGGGGGCCTGAGCGGGGGCGGCGGGCTCGCGGGGGTCAGCCCTCCGAGCCGCCGGGCAGCGCGGCGTCGAGGAAACCCAGCACCCTTGCGCTCCACTCGGCGGGGGCGGTGGCCAGGCCCCCGGTGTGCCCGGCGCCCGGGACCTCCCAGACCTGCGCCGTTTCGGGGGCCGCGGAGCGGATGTAGTGGGCGGCCAACCCCTCGTCGGCCACCTCCCCGGCGGTGATCAGCAGCAGGGGCCGGGGCGCCGCCAGCGCCGCCGCGTCCCGCAGGCGGAGGGGCGGCCCGGCCGAGGTGAGCAGGTCGGCGAACCAGTAGGTGAGGCCGTCCACCCGCTGCTGGACCCAGCCGTTGAACCCGTAGGCCTCGGCCAGCCATGCCCTGTCGTCGGCGGTGCGCCCGGTGGCTCCTTCGGCCACCACCGCCTGCAGCCGCCCGTCGGCCGCGGC
>CAYGYX010000052.1:7800-8927 GCA_964354255.1 uncultured Acidimicrobiia bacterium
CCGTGCAGCAGCACCACGGCCGCCCGGTTGGCCGAAGGCAGGTACCAGCCGGAGAGGGCCACCCCGTCCTCCGTGGTGAAGGCGGCTTCCTCGAAGGCCAGGCCCCGGTCGGCGGGCGTCTCCTCGCCCAGGTTGGTGGGCGGGACGTTGGTGGCGGCGACCGCGATGCCCAGGGTGAGCAGGAGCACGGCCGAGCAGAGGAGTACGGCCACCACCGCCGCCCACCGCGCCCCGCCGCCGAGGGAGCCGCCCAGGTCGATGAGCCCAAACGCCAGGCAGGCCAGCCCGGCCACGAGGGCCAGTCCCCCGGCGGCCGACACCGGGCCGACGCCGGCCTTGGGGAGCCACTGGGCGGCGATGCCCACCCCTACCGCCGCGCCGGCGATCCCGACCGCCAGCAGGCCGGCGCCCCGCCAGCGTCGTCCGAGCCCGAGGGTCATCGCCACCACGAGGGCGGCCGCGAGCACGACCTCCAGCACGCGGACGGCGCGCCAACCGGGGGAGCCGTCGCGCCCGACCAGCAAAGCCAGGGGCAGCGCCGCCAGGGCGACGGCGCCGATGCGCATCGGTACGGGTCGGTGCTCGCGCATCGGTCAGTCGGTGCGCCGCAGGAAGGCGGCGATGGCGGCGCCCACCTCCTCGCCGCGATCCTCCTGCAAGAAATGGCCCGCGCCGTCGATCGTCTCCAGCGGCTGGGCGCCCGGGATGGCGGCGGCGAAGCGGCGCCCCACCTCGACAGAGAAGATCGGGTCGGCGGTGGAGAAGAGGACCAGGGCGGGGTCCTGCCACGAGGCGAGAGCCTCTTCTACCTCCCGCATCTCGAGGGCTCCCGGATCCGTCGGAGCGGTAGGGACGATCTCAGGGAAGCGGCGCACCCCCACCTTGTGGGCGGCGTCGGGGAACGGTGCCTCGTAGCCGGCGATCACCTCCTCGGAGGGGGTGATGATCAGGGAGCGGTGCATGACCACGCCGACCGGCAGGTCCTCGTGGCGCACGGCGAAGGCCCGCCACCGTAGGAAGCCCTCGGAGGGGGGCCCGGTGAAGAGCGACGTGTTGAGTAGGCAGAGGCGGCGGAAGCGGCCGGGGAGGGTCACGGCGAGGCGGAGACCGATGGGCCCGCCCCAGTC
>CAYGYX010000052.1:9027-13319 GCA_964354255.1 uncultured Acidimicrobiia bacterium
GAGGCGAAGCGCTCGTCGGGGGTGCGGAGGGCCTCCACCGTCACTAGGCCATCTCGTCGACGGGGCGGGGGGCGGCCGGGATCACCAGGACGGGCCGCCGCGTGTCGCGCAATACCCGGGCGGAGACGCTCTCCCATTCGGAGAACAAGTGCTTGGTGGCGCCGAGCACCACGACATCGGCCTTCATCTCGTCGGCGGCCTTGATGATCGTCTCGGCCGGGTCCTCGCCCTCCAGGTAGGTGAAGGTCGCCTCGATGCCCCGTGCCCGCAGGGCGGCCAGCAGCGGGTCGGTGAGGCGGTGCCCCCGCTCCTCGACGTAGCGGGCGATGAGGGCGTCCTCTTCGCTGCTCCAGGTGGGACTGGCGTCGCTCAGGGGATGCCACCCCTCTCCGCGAATCTCGTCGAGGAAGGAGCGAGGCACTTCGATGACGGTGATCACCCGCACCCAGCCGTCGGGGCCGACGAGCCGCTCGGCGAACCCGGCCACCGAGTCAGGGCTGAGCACCCCGGCCGTAGCAATGAGCATCCGCATCCCGCCAGGTTATCGAGCCGGGGCCGGGTACGCTCGCCGGTGAGAGAGGTGGAGCCATGCCGCCGGTCGTGCCCGACGCAACGGTCAACAAGGTCCTCTGGAAGATCCCCAATGTGCTGTGCCTCATCGGCGCTGCCGCCGGCGACGAGTGGAACGGCATGACCGCCAGCTGGGTCACCCAGGTGGCCATGGAGCCGGTACTGGTGGCGGTGTCGGTCGATCGCCGGGCCCTCACCCACCGGCTCATCACGGAAGGGCGGTCCTTCAGCGTCAACCTCTGGTCGCGAGAGGACACCCGTCCCTTCGTGAGCTTCTCCAAGCCGGCCCGGCGCGAGGGGAGCACGCTCAACGGGCGGGCGGTGCGCACCGGGGCCACGGGGGCCCCTATCTTCGCGGAGGCGATCGCCTACCTCGACTGCCGGCTGTGGAGCGCGCTCGACTGCGGCACCCACACCCTCTTCCTGGGGGAGGTGATCGACTGCGGTTTCCAGGGCGCTGGGGAAGACGCCCCGGCGGCGCGCATGGAGGACACCCGCATGCGCTACGGCGGGGTGAAGCGGGGCGGGGCGAAGGGCGGCGGGGAGTAGCGGCCCGGGCGCGGGCGTCGGGCTCGCCCTATGCTCGGTCGGCGGCGAAGGGAGGAGCATGCGGGTTGCCGCTCATGTCGCCTGTGCCGACTTCCCCTGCGTGGACGTCGATCACGGACGGCACGAGGTCGGCGGCGGAAGGGTCGACCCGGGGCGGGTGCGGCTGATCATGGTGGCCGAGGCCCCACCCGCCGAGGCGGCCGACGGCCTGTTCGTCCCCGGAATCCCCTTCCACCTGGAGACCACCCTGGATGCCTTTCGCGCCGCCGGGCTCGAGGCGGCCTCGCGGCGCGACCTGGAGGCCCGGGGGGTCTACCTCACCACCGCCCTCAAGTGCGCCAAGGTCGGCTACGGGGTAGGCCGCCCGACCGTGGAGGCCTGCTCCCTCCTGTTGGAGAAGGAGATCGGCCTGTTCCCCGGGGCCCGGGCGATCATGCTGATGGGTGATGTGGCCATCGGCGCCTTCAATGCCATCGCCCGGCGCCGGACCGGGAAGCGGCTCATACCCTCCGGGCCCACCTGGAAGGCGCGCGCCGGCGAGTACCGGTTCGAGGGGAAGCGGGTGTTCCCCTCCTACCTCCAGACCGGCAAGAGCTACCTGATCGAGCGCTCCAAGCGGGAGATGATCGCCGCCGACCTGCGTGCCGCGCTTGCCCTCGTTGAGGGGTGAGGCCTCACCCCAGCGGGTAACCGGGCTGGCCGGCCGCGACCCAGCGGGCGAAGGCCTCCTCGTTGGGCACATCCCGCCCCGCCTCGGCCGAGAGCAGGTAGCGGTGGTGGAGGAAGTAGGTGCAGGCCTGCACCGGGTCCAGGGCGGACCGGTCCTCCAGGGAGCGCAGGCGGGCCAGCATCGGCTCGAACACCTCCACCCGCCAGCGTATGGGGGCGAGGTGCTTGCGGCTGGGCGAGGTGAGCCTCCTGCGCGGCTTCGAAGTAGGGCAGGTCGGAGAGGACCTGCCGGGCCTGGTTGTTCGAGGCCTCCCGGCCGGTGAGCTCCCGCAGACGATGGGAGTGGAAGCTCCGCCCCGCCACGGTCAACCGCGTGCGCAACCGGTTGCCGTCGGCGTGGGGGATCGGCGCCAGGTCGTCGACCCCGAAGCCCAGTGCGTTGAGGCGGTTGATCCGCTCGGTGATGCGGTATGGCTCGTCGGCGCCGATGACGCTCTCCCTGGTCACCTCGCGCCCCAGGGCCCGATAGCGGCCGGACTTGCTCAACCGCCGTCTGCTGGATGTGGTCGCGGGCCGCACCCGTCGCCTGCTGGTGACGATGCCGCCCCGTCACGGCAAGAGCGAGCTGGTGAGCGTGTTCCTGCCGGCCTGGTGGCTGGGCGATCGGCCCGACGACCGGGTGATCCTCGCCTCCTATGAGTCAGACTTCGCCGCCTCCTGGGGCCGCAAGGTCCGCGACGTGCTCGACGAGTACGGGCCCAGCCTGTTCGGCGTCAACCTGCGGGCCGACAGCCAGGCCGCCCACCGCTGGGACATTGAAGGCCGCCGCGACGGCAGGATCTGCGCCGGGGTCGGCGGCGCCATCACCGGCCGAGGCGCGAACCCGCTCATCGTCGACGACCCGGTGAAGAGCCCCGAGGACGCCCAATCAGATGCTCTCTCGTCGAAGGTGCGGGACTGGTGGCGTGGGGTGGCCCGCACTCGCTTGGAACCAGGCGGGGCGGTGATCCTGGTGATGACCCGCTGGTCCGAGGGCGACCTGGCCGGCCGTCTGCTCGCCGAACAGCAGGGGGAGCGGTGGGAGGTGTTGAACCTGCCCGCTCTCGCCGAAGAGGACGACCCCCTTGGACGCGAGCCGGGCCAACCACTGTGGCCGGAACGCTTCGACCTGGCAGACCTCGAAGCCACCCGCCGGGCCCTCGGCTCCTACCTGTGGACCGCCTTCCACCAGGGCCACCCCGCACCCCTGGAAGGCATCATCTACCGTCGCGGCTGATTCCGCTACTGGACCGAGGCAGGTGACGGCTACCTGCTCCACCAGCCCGACGGCAAACCCAAGACCGTGGACAGCCGCCACTGCCGCACCTTCGCCACCGTCGACCTCGCGGTGAGCACCAAGACCACCGCCGACTACATGGTGGCCGCCGTCTGGGCCGTCACCCCCCAACGGGACCTGCTCCTGCTGGGACGCCACCGGGGCCGCCTGGCCGGGCCCGACCAGCTGGGGATGCTCCGCAACCTGCACCGCGTATGGGCACCCCCCCATATCGGCATCGAAGCCGTCGCCTACCAGATCAGCCTCATCCAGCAGGCCAGCCGCAGCGGCCTACCCATCAGAGGACTACCGGCAGACCGCGACAAGATCAGCCGGGCACTCACCGCCCCCGCCCGCCTCGAAGGCGGCCAGGTCTACTGGCCGAAGGACGCCCCCTGGCTCGGCGAATGGGAATCGGAGCTGCTCGCCTTCCCCAACGGCCGCCACGACGCCCAGGCCGACACCTTCGCCTACGCCGCCCTGGACGCCACCGTCGGCCGCAGCGTCGACCCGCGCCGACTGGCCGAAGACCGAGGCAACCCCGAACTCACCCGGGCCCCGGACTGCAGGATCTGAGAACAGTATCCCGTGTGGGTCAGGTGTTGTAGGGCTTGAAGGTAGCGAACGCCCCCCGCAGCCTGATCCGATCAGTGGTGTTGGCGAAATGCAGGAGCACGCTGATGCCCACTGTCGACACCGTGTACGGACCGAATTCGGCGCCGGTCCAGCAGTGTTGGTCGTTGTCGCCCCACCAGGAGATGGGCGACGTGTAGACCACCTGGCTGCCGCCCCACACGTCGATCCGAATCGGCTTGGTCTGTGCACCGTTGGTCGACTGGGCGCAGAAGTACGCGTAATAGAGGTCGGTCGGCGCGTCATCGATGTACAGCCGAGGGACCGCAATGTGGACCCACCGGTCGCCCACCCCCGCTGCGGCGACTCCGACCTCCGTCCCCCAACCGTACGGCTTCCACACCGAGAACGCGCCCCGCACCTGCGGCACCCAGGCGGTCCCGTGCACCTCGGTCCAGTAAGCACCAGTATCCCGCGCCGCGGGGGCGTCGGCCCCGGCGACAAGGGGACTGCTCCCCGTCACCAGCACGAGCACCAGCAGCCCCACCAGCACCGGAACCGTCAGGTTCTTCGTCGCCATGGTCATTCCTCCTTCACTCGGCTGGGCTGATAGGGC
>CAYGYX010000053.1:0-4310 GCA_964354255.1 uncultured Acidimicrobiia bacterium
ATCTGGAGAGGATCCCGAAGCGATCCGGGGGTCCCGGTCATCGCCCTCCCCTGGGCTGCCACTACCTCATCACCTAGACCGCGGCCTCCGCCCCGACACCCCCCGGTACCACAGCCGGTAGTGCAGCACCTCGTCGGGGTCGGGGTGCTCCTGCTCGAAGCGGGCCAGGCCCGCGTCCAGCTCCACCGGGTCGAGCAGCTGCAGAGTGCTGATGAACCCGGCCCGCACCGCCGCCAGCCAGTCCCCGGCCGAACGGGAGACCACCTCCGTCTCGGCAACTTGAGTTACCCCTTCCAGCCCGAGAGCCCGCATCCGGGCAGCGAGCAGGTCGGGGTCGGGGAACCGGGCCTCGTCGAGGGGCACGATCGCCGGGAACCACCGGGCCAGCAGGCTGTGCCGGAAGTGCTCTCGGGAGAACGTCCAGGCCACCACCAGCCCGCCCGGCCGGGCGGCCCGGGCTGCCTCCGCCAGCATCACCTGCCAGTCCCCGTAGTGCAGCGAGAGGTGGAAGTAGACCAGGTCGGCGGTCGACTCGGCGAGCGGCAGGCAGCGCCCATCCCCCACCACCGCCGGCAGCCCCCGGTCCCGCGCCGCCCGGGCCATGGCCCAGGACCGGTCCACCACCACCGCCAGGGCGCCGGCGGCCGCCAGGACCTCGGCGTGATCGCCCCTGCCTCCGCCGACGTCGAGAGCGACCGACCCCGGGCCCAGTCCCGCCGCGACGGCGGCTGCCCCGGCCCGCCGCCTTGCCCCGTCGCTCGTACGACGGTGGGCGTACCCGGCCGCGAGCCTCTCCAGGTCGATCTCACCCATGGCGCACCGCCCGCCCGGTGGCCCGGAAGTAGCCCACGTTGCGGCATAGCGTCTCCCCCACCCGCCAGGACAACGCCTGCGGCTGGTGGACGTCGCCGAAGTAGTGCCAACGCGGACCGCTGGTCAACAGGTAGTCGAGCACGGCCCGGGAGTGCTTGGCGCGGCCGCTGATCACGTCGCGGCCAAGCGGGGTGACGGCGGGGGCGACGTGGGTACAGAGCACATCCACCTCACCCAGGCCGGCCAGCTCGGCAGCCAGCTCCTCTTCCGACTTCTTCCCGGGGTAGGTGAGCCCGCCGCCTACGAAACCCACCCGGAGCCCCTCGATCTCCACCACCTCGCCGTCCACGAACCGCACGCCGGGCGGGAGGCTGCGCCGCAGCAGGCCGGGCCGGTCGGCGTTGCCGTAGGTCACGTAGGCCTCGGCCCCCGCCAACGCGCCGGCCACCTCCGCGTAGGCGGCCCGCGCCAGCTGCTCGAAGCGGGCGGCGACTTCCTCCGGATGCCCCTCATCGAAGGCCTGCCAGACGGCTCGGGCGGCCGCCGGTTCTCCCCGCTCCCGCAGGCGCAGGTACTGGAGCACCAGGTCGCGGCCCACCAGCTCGGCCATCAGGCCCTCGCCGGTGCGGTAGTCGAACAGATCGAGCAGATCGCCCAGCACGAGTAGCGGTTCCCCGGAGCGTGCTACCCGCGCCAGCGCCTGGCTGGCCCCATGGATATCGGCCACCAGCAGCATCAGGGCACGCTACCGCCCCGCCGGGTGCCGTCCGCCCCAGGGCCCCGGTCGGCCTCGGCCGATGCCCGGCGGATCTCCTCGCGCACCGAGACGTCGCCCTCCCGAACCGACGCCTTCCCCAGCACCGTCCGCGCGCCCGGGCCGCCCAGCGTCCCCAGGGCCCAGGCGGCGTGGGCCCGCAGCAGGGGGTCGGCGTCCTCCAGATAGCGCTCCGCGACCCTCCTCGCCTCTCCCCCCCCGGCGTTGCCCAAGGCGACCAGGGCGTTGCGGCGCAGGTAGCGGGCCCGGCGGCCGGGCATGTACCAATGGCCGAAGCGCCGCCGGAGAGCGGCGTCGTCGGCCGCCAGCAGGCCCACGAGGTCTACCCGCCCAACTTCCTCGGACGCGGCGGCCAGGAGGCGCCGCCCGGGAGGGCAAGCCTCCAGGCAGTCGTCGCAGCCGTAGAGGCGGTCGCCCATCGCCCGCCGGTACGCAGGGGGGATGGCGCCCGGCCCCTGAGCCAGGGCCGCCAGACAGCGCCGGGCGTCAAGCACGCCGGGAGCAACCAGGGCACCGGTGGGGCAGGCGGGCAGACAGGCGGTGCAGGTCCCACAGCTGCGCCGGGTCGGCGAGCTCTCCGGCAGGGCGGCGTCGGTGACCACGCTCCCCAGCAGCAGCCAGGGGCCGTGCCCCGCGGACAGCACCATCGTGCTCTTGCCCCACCAGCCGAGCCCGGCCCGCACCGCCGCCGCCCGATCCACCAGGCGGCCGTCGTCGCAGAGCACCTCGGCCCGATGGCCCGCGCCTCGCAGCACATCGGCCACCAACTCCAGGCCCGTCCGCAGCGGCCGGTATTGGTCGGTGGTGGCGAAGCGCGCCACCCTCCCCGTCCCCGCCCCGGCCGGCCCCGGCGAGCCGGCCGCCGGGAGGTAGCCCCAGGAGCCCACCACCAGCCGCTCCGCCCAGGGAAACGACACCCGTACGTCCGTCGCCGCGACCGGGTCGCGGTAGGTGAAGCGGAGGCCGCCGTGCAGGCCGGTCTCGATTCGCTCCTCCATGGCCCGGTGGGTGTCGTGGAAGGGGGCGACTGAGGCGATGCCCAGACCCGTCAGGCCCGCCCGGGCGGCGGCGGAGCGCAGGGCGGCGACCAGGTCCACCCCGTCAGCGTAGGGCGAATCAGCCGTGCGCTACCCGGGGCACCAAGCGCAGCTCCGGGACCAGCCCGCACTCGGCCAGCACCCCGAGGGCTTCGGCCTGCTCCGCATCGACCTCTATGGGACCGGCGAGATCGGCCAGCAGATGGGTGACCACACAGTCGCGACACGCCCCGGTGTGCTGCCGAACGCACTCGTTGCAGTCGATGAGCATGGCACCTCCTCTGTCGTCTCCGGCCACCCGGCAACCGATGCGGCCGTCAGGAACAACATACGGAGGGCCTGTGACAGATTCGCCTTCTCCGCGCAAGACGGTGGATCCTCAGCGCCGCTTCCACCAATCGGACAACGCCTCCGACCACAGCGCCAGCGCCCCGGCGGCCTCCGCCGCCTCGCGCACCTCGCGGTCGCTGCTCACCACCACCCGGGCGCCGCCCAGCCCCGCCGCCAACTCGGCGATCTCCCGATCGGCGCCGCCGGCCCCGGTGGTGTAGCGCACCTCCACCGGTCCGGGGAGAACTTCGTCCAAGGCCGCCTCCAGGCCGGAGTCGAAGACCACCACCACCCGGACGGCGCCGCGCGCCACCCGCCGCAGCCTGTCCAGCACCATCAGCATTCGCTCCCTGCCCCCGGCCGGATCCCGGGCCCCGATGATCTGGAAGGCCGCGTTGTAGCCGTCGACGATCAAAGCGGTCGCCTCGCTCCGCTTCACCAGCCAGTCGATCGCCTCCTTCTGGTCGGGGCGCACCGGTGGCGGCAGGCGCAGCGTCGCCCCGTCGTCGCCGGAGGGGAGGGGGTGGCTTCCCGGCGCCGGAGGGCGGGCCATGACGGCGGTTCGATCGAGGTGGGCGGCCAGGTCCAGGGGATCGCCACCCCACGACTCCGACCCGCTCGCCTCGGCCAGCTGCGCCTCGGCCGCCGCTCTGCCCCGGCGCTGATCGGCCAGCGCCTGGCGGAGCCGGCGGTTCTCGCGGCGGGCTGCGTCGCGTTCGTCAGTCCGCTCCCCGACCTCTGCCGTCAGGCCCTCCACCGCCTCCTCGCGAGCGGCTTCCACCCGAGCGGGAGCCGCCTGCAGCGCCTGCCGGGCCGCCCGTTCGCCGCCCAGCAGCTCCCGCGCCTCGCGGGCCTCCCGCCGGCCCTTCTGCTTCTCGGCGCGTGCCCGCCGTTTCCACTCCTCGGCCTCGCCTTCGGCCGCCTGGAGGCGTCGCCCCAGGTCTTCGCCGGCGCTGCGCGCCTCCTCGCCGCCCAACCCGGCGGCCAGGGCGGCAACCCGCGCCGTCCACCCCGGAGGCCGCAAGAGCAGCAGAGCCGATGCCTGGTCCGGTCCCGCCGCCTTCGCGTCGGCCTCCGGCCACGCCTCCCCCGCCTTCTCCCGCAGCCAGTCGTAACGGTCGATGCCCTTCAGCAAGGAAGCGGCCAGCGGCGGGGGCAGGGGGAAGGGGCGGCCCGCCACCCGGCGCAGGTCGGCGGGCACCTGATCGGCCTTCAGGTCGCGCAGTGCCTTGGCGGCGGCCTCCAACGCCCGGCGGAAGAGACGATCGGCGGTCTGGTCCACGCCCCCAACTTAGGACGACCGGCGGGCCGACGCGGGCATCGGCTCTCCCCCCGCGAGAAGCGGGCAGGCCGTA
>CAYGYX010000053.1:4410-13246 GCA_964354255.1 uncultured Acidimicrobiia bacterium
CCGGCGGGCCGACGCGGGCATCGGCTCTCCCCCCGCGAGAAGCGGGCAGGCCGTAAGCTGGGATGATGATCCAGCTCCGCGCCGTCGTCCTCCTGCTCACCGTCACCCTGTGCGCCTCCGCTTGCACCGACGACGGCACGGGCATCTCGACGACCTCCACCGCTCCGGCCACCACCTCCGCGGCGCCGGCGACGACCTCCTCCTCCACCACGACCACCCCCGTCGAGGCGACCACCACCACGCCAACCGCCAGCACTACGGCGGCCGGGGGCCCGGCGGGCATCGGCGACCCCTACTTCCCCGAACTGGGCAACCCCGGCTACGACGTCGAGCACTACCTGGTCGAGCTGACGGTCGATCCGGTCGGCAACACCCTCATGGGCCGGGTCGTGATCACCGCCGCCGCCCGGGACGACCTCGACCGCTTCCACCTCGACCTGCTCGGCCTCACCGTCGACGCCGTCACCGTCGACGGCGGCGAGGCCGGGTTCGCTCGCGAAGGAGCGGAGTTGATCATCGACCCCGCCGGCGCGCTGCCGGCCGGCGAGGACTTCGCCGTGACGGTGAACTACCACGGCACCCCCCAGAACCTCAACACGCTCGGCTTCCCCCTGGGGTGGGTGCAGGAGGGCGACCTCACCTATGTGGTCGCCGAGCCCGACGGTGCCCGCACCTGGCTCCCCTGCAACGACCACCCCAGCGACAAGGCCTCCTTCACCTTCCGCATCACCGCCCCGGAGGGAAACGCCGTGGCCGCCAACGGCTCGCTGGTGGAGGTGCTGGCCGGCGACGGCGCGGCGACCTTCGTGTGGGACATGCCGGAGCCGATGGCCACCTACCTGGCCACCGTCGTCGTGGGCGACCTGACCCGCGTCGAGCGGGGGACGGTCGCCGGCGTGCTGCTGCGCGACTACCTGCCGGCCGACCTGGCCGCCGAACCACCCGCCCCGCTCACCCGCGTCGGGGAGATGATGGAGTTCTTCACCGGCTTGTTCGGCCCCTACCCCTTCGCCGAGTACGGGCACGCGGTGGTCCCCGGTCTCCCCGGCGCCTTGGAGGACCAGACCCTTTGCGTCTTCGGCCGCGAGCCGCTCGAGACCCTGTTCGACGCCCGGCCCTGGACACTGGGGGCCGAGGCGGTGGTGGCCCACGAGTTGGCCCACCAGTGGTTCGGGGACAGCGTCTCCCCCGCCACCTGGCAGGACATCTGGCTCAACGAGGGCTTCGCCACCTTCGCCCAATGGCTCTGGGTGGAGCACACCCTTGGAGCAGAGGCCTACCGGCAGGAGGTGGCCGGCACCTACGCCTGGGTCGCCTCCGGGCCTCACCCCCTCCCCGGCGACCCGGGCCCGTCCGGCGAGGAGATGTTCGCCGACTCGGTGTACCTGCGCGGCGGGCTCACCCTCGTGGCCCTGCGGGTCGAGGTCGGCGACGACACCACCTGGGCCATCCTGCGCGCCTGGGCCGACCGCTTCGCCTACGGCAACGCCGCCACCGCCGACTTCATCTCGCTGGCCGAGGAGCTCAGCGGCCGGCAGCTCGACGACCTCTTCCAGGCCTGGCTCTTCGACCCGTCCATGCCGGCCCTGCCCGGGTGATGACCCGCCGGGCGGGGTACCCTGCTCCCACCCAGCAGGAGGATCGGTGACGGGCAGCGCCGACGTCGGCCTGATCGGCCTGGCGGTCATGGGCCAGAACCTGGCGCTCAACATCAGCGACCACGGTTTCGCCGTCGCCGTCTACAACCGCACCGCCGCCCGCACCGAGGAGTTCCTCTCCGGGCCGGCGGCGGCAACCGGCATCCTGCCTGCCTACTCGCTCGAGGAGCTGGCCGGCCGGCTGGCCCCGCCCCGCCGGGTGCTGCTCATGGTGCGGGCCGGCCAACCGGTGGACGACACCATTGCCGGGTTGCTGCCCCTCCTCGACCCGGGCGACGTGATCGTGGACGGGGGCAACTCGCATTTCGCCGACACCATCCGGCGGGTGCGCGCCGCCGAGGCGGGCGGCCTCCTCTTCGTCGGCGCCGGCATCTCCGGAGGGGAAGAGGGGGCCCGGCACGGGCCCTCGATCATGCCCGGCGGCTCGCCGGCCGCCTGGCCTCTGCTCCGCCCCGTGCTGCAGGCGATCGCCGCCCGGGTGGCCGACGGCACCCCCTGCTGCGACTGGGTGGGTGCCGACGGCGCCGGGCACTTCGTCAAGATGGTGCACAACGGCATCGAGTACGGCGACATGCAGTTGATCGCCGAGGCCTACGACGTCATGCGGCGCGGCCTGGGCCTCTCCCCAGAGCACATGCAAGCGGCCTTCGCCGCCTGGAACCGGGGCCGGCTCGACTCGTACCTGATCGGGATCACGGCCGACATCATGAGCTATCGGGAGGTAGGCACCCCCGTCCTGGAGAACATCCTCGACTCGGCCGGGCAGAAGGGCACCGGGCGCTGGACCGCCGAGGCGGCCCTGGAACTGGGGGTGCCGGCCACCCTCGCCGCCGAAGCGGTGTTCGCCCGTTTCCTCTCCGCCATGGTCGACGACCGGCACCGGGCGTCCCATGCCCTGGCCGGGCCCGCCCCGGCGCTGGAGGACGACCCGGAAGCCGTGCTCGCCGACCTGGAGCAGGCCCTCTACGCCTCCAAGCTGGTCTCCTACGCCCAGGGGTTCATGCTCCTCCGGCAGGCGGCCGGGGAGCACGGCTGGGACCTGGACCACGGCGGCATCGCCCTCCTCTGGCGCCAGGGCTGCATCATCCGGGCGGCCTTCCTCGACGAGGTGCGCCGGGCCTTCCGGCAGGACCCGGGCCTTCCCAGCCTGCTGCTCGACCCCTACTTCTCAGAGCAGCTCGCCGGTGCCCAGGGCGGGTGGCGGCGCACCGTGGCCCGGGCGGCGGCCGCCGGCATCCCGGTGCCCGCCTACGCCGGGGCCCTGGCCTTCTACGACGGGTACCGCTCCGGCCGCCTCCCCGCCAACCTCATCCAGGCGCAGCGCGACTACTTCGGGGCCCACCTCTACGAGCGCCTGGACCGCCCCAGGGGCGAGTACTTCCACACCGACTGGACCGGCCGCGGCGGCCCCGCCGCGTCCGGCAGCTACCGGGCATGAGGCAACGCCCGGAACCGCACCTCTTCGTCGTGCTGGGGGCCACCGGCGACTTGGCCTCCCGCAAGCTGCTGCCCGCCCTCTACCACCTGGCCAACAGCCACTCCCTCGAATTCGTGGTACTCGGGGCGGGGACTCGCGACCTGGGGGATGGCGCCTTCCGTCAGCGGGCCGGGGAGGCCCTCGTCGCCGCCGGCCTGGGCGGGCCCGCCGCCGCCGCCTGGTGCACCCAACGCCTGCATTACGCCCCGCTCCCCGCCGACGGCGACTTTCGTGCCTTCGCCGGCCGGATAGCCCAGGTCGAGGCGGAGCACGCCCTGCCCGGGAACCGGGTCTTCTACCTCGCCCTGCCGCCCGCCTCCTTCCCCGCCACCATCTCCGGCCTCGGCGAGGCCGGCCTGGCCGGCGCCCCGGGCTGGGCCCGTCTCGTGGTGGAGAAGCCCTTCGGGCGTGACCTGGCCGCCGCCCGGGACCTCAACCGCCTGCTGCATGAGCACTTTGCCGAGCCCCAGGTGTACCGCATCGACCACTACCTGGGCAAAGAGACCGTGCAGAACCTCCTGGTGTTCCGCTTCGCCAACCCGGTCTTCGAAGCATCGTGGAACCGCGATCGCATCGACCGGGTGGAGATCACGGTGGCGGAGTCGGCCGGGGTCGGCAGCCGCGCCCGCTACTACGACCGGGCCGGGGCGGTGCGCGACATGCTGCAGAGTCACCTCACCCAGGTGCTCACCCTGATCGCCATGGAGGCCCCGGTCTCCATGGAGGCCGGCGCGGTGCGGGCGGAGAAGGTGAAGGTGCTTCGCTCCATCCGGCCCCTCGACCCGGCCCGGCTGGTGCTCGGCCAGTACGAGGCGGGCACGGTCGCCGGGGAGCACCTCGGGGCCTACCGCGACCTGGAGGGGGTGAGCCCCGGCTCGCGCACTGCCACCTACGCCGCCGCCACCCTCTTCGTGGACAACTGGCGCTGGCAGGGTGTCCCCTTCCACCTGCGCACCGGCAAGGCCATGGCCGAGCGCCGCACCCAGGTAGCAGTCACCTTCCGCCCCCCGCCGGTCTGCCTCTACCACGGGGTCAGCGACCACTGCGTGGCTCACTCCGATGTGCTCTACCTGAACCTGCAGCCCGACGAGGGCTTCGAGCTCGAGATCGAGGTGAAGGAGCCGGGCGACACCTCCCGCCTGCGCACCGTCCCCCTGCGCTTCGCCTACGCCGACGCCTTCGGCCCCATCCCGGAGGCTTACGAGACCCTGCTGCTCGACATCATGGAGGGCGACCAGAGCCTGTTCGTCCGGGGTGACGAGGCGGAGGAGGCGTGGCGCCTCTACGCGCCCATCCTCGACGTCGACCTGCCGGTGCATCCGTACCCGGCCGGGTCGTGGGGACCCACCGCCGCCCGCGACCTGCTCATGGGCGCTCCCAACTGGGCTGGTGGGGGCTGACCCGTGGAGCACCGCCGGGTCGTGGCCCGCCGGCACATGGTGCGCCGTTACCGGCCCGACCCCATCGACCCGGCCGCCCTGGAGCGCATCGCCCGGGCCGCCCTGCGCGGCCCGACTGCCGGGTATTCCCAGGGCATCTCGCTGGTCGTGGTCACCGATGCCGAGCACCGGGCCGCCGTCGCCCACCTCGGTCACGAGGAAGCCTGGCTGGCCCGCGGCCGGGAGCCGTGGCTCTCCCCGGCGCCGGCCCACCTGGTGCTGTGCGTGGAGCCCGCCGCCTACCGCCGCCGGTATGCCGGGCCCGGCAAGGACCCCGCGGCCCTCACGGTCCCCTGGTGGTGGGTGGACGGGGGGGCTGCCCTGACGCTGCTGCTGCTCGCCGCCGTCGACGAGGGCCTGGCCGCCGGCTTCCTGGGGGCTCACGCCCTCCCCGGCCTGGCCGAGTTGCTGGGCCTCCCCGAGGGGGTCATCCCGCTGGGGGTGGTCACCGTCGGCCATCCGGCCGAGGACGGGGCCGGGCGGGCACCGCGTCGGCGCCGCCCGGATCCCGAGGTCCTGCATCGCGAGCACTGGGGGGAGCCCTTCCCCGGTTAGCCCGCTCGAGTCGTCGTCGCGCCGGGTCCGCGTCCGGGTCGCGCCCGGCGGCTATCCTCGCCGGTCGATCGCCGAGAACTTCACCATGCCGTCGCGCCGCCGCACTTTCACTTCCGAATCGGTCTCGATGGGCCACCCCGACAAGGTGGCCGATCGCATCGCCGACGCCGTGCTCGACCACGTGCTGCGCTGCGACCCGCAAGCCCGGGTGGCCTGCGAGGTGCTGGTCAGCGGCCGCCGGGTGATCCTCGCCGGGGAGGTCACCGCCACCCCGCGGCCCGCCCGGCGCGCCCTCCCGGCGGTGGTGCGCCGCACCATCGCCGCCGCCGGGTACGACTCGTGGGCCACCGGCTTCGACCCCTCCCGAGCCACGGTGCGCTTGTACCTGCGCCGCCAGTCGGCCGACATCGCCCGCGCGATGGACGGCGACGGTGAGCTGGGCGCCGGCGACCAGGGCATGATGATCGGCTACGCCACCCGGCAGACCCCGGAGCTCATGCCCCTGCCCATCGTCCTCGCCCACCGCCTGGTCGCCCACCAGGCGAGGGCCCGCCGGGAGGCCCGGGTGCCCGGCCTGCGGCCCGACGCCAAGGCACAGGTGACCGTGGCCTACGAGGGCCGCCGCCCTCTCCAGGTCGAGTCGCTGGTGCTCTCCACCCAGCACGAGCCCCGGTGGAGCGACCGGCAGGGAGAACTGGCCGAGGCCGTGGTGGAGCACGTGCTCCGCCCTGCTCTCGCCGCCTGGTGGCACGACGGCATCGCGGTGCACGTCAACCCGGGCGGCCCGTTCTCCCTGGGCGGGCCCGCCGCCGACACCGGCCTCACCGGCCGCAAGATCATCGTGGACACCTACGGCGGCTGGGCCCCGCACGGGGGCGGCTCCTTCTCCGGCAAGGACGCCACCAAGGTCGACCGCTCCGCCAGCTACATGGCTCGCCACGTGGCCAAGAACCTGGTCGCCGCCGGCCTGGCCGAGCAGTGCGAGGTGCACCTGTCCTACGCCATCGGCATGCCCGACCCCACCTCGGTGGCGGTCGACTGCGCGGGGACCGAGACGGTGGACGAGGCCGCCATCGAACGCCTGGTCCGTGACGCCTTCCCCCTCACCCCCCGGGGCATCATCGGCTACCTCGGGCTCCGCCGGCCCATCTTCGAGCCGGCCAGCTACCACGGCCACTTCGGCCGCACTCCCGGCGAGGGGGGCGAGGGCACCTTCTCCTGGGAGAGCACCCACCGGGCCGCCGAGCTGGCCGCCGCCTGCGGCGCGGCGGCCCCCGCCCCATGACCGTGCAGATCCACGGGACGCTGGCCCCCGGCTTCGAGCCCGTGCGCGCGGCCTTCGCCGCCAACTTCGCCGAGCGCGGGGAGGTGGGCGCCGCCTTCTGCGCCTACCTCGAAGGCCGGCCGGTCGCCGACCTGTGGGCCGGGGAGGCGCGCCCCGGCGTGCCCTGGGAGGAGGGGACCATGGCGGTGGTGTTCTCCACCACCAAGGGTCCCACCACCCTCACCATCCAGGCCCTGGCCGAGCAGGGCGTGCTGGACATCGAGGCACCCATCGCCTCCTACTGGCCCGAGTTCGCCGCGGAGGGCAAGGGCGCGCTAACCCTGCGCCACGTGCTCACCCACACCTCCGGCGTCATCGACTTCCCCGGGTACCAGGCGGTGATCGAAGACCCCGCCTGGTGGCTCGACCTCGACGCGATCGCCTCCTCCTTCGCCACCGCCGCCCCGGCCTGGGAGCCGGGGACCGCGCACGGCTACCACGGGGTCTCCTTCGGCCTGCTCCTCGGGGAGGTGGTGCGCCGGGCCACCGGCCGCACCCTGGGAACGGCCTTCGCCGCCCTGGTGGCCGGGCCGCTCGGCCTCGACTTGTTCATCGGCCTCCCCGACACGGCACGGAGCCGGGTGGCTCTCCTCGTCGATTCCCCGCCGGTGACCGATCCGATGATGGCCGCCTACCTGTCGCTCTTCACCCCCGACACCCTCACCGGCCGGGCGCACTTCAGCGGCGACAGCGGCCTCGCCCGGGTCGGCGGCCTGTTCAACCGCCCGGAGATGTGGTCGGCCGAGTTCCCCTCCGGAGGCGGCATCGGCACCGCCCGCGCCCTGGCCACCATGTACGACGCCCTGGCCAATGGGGGCTCGCGGCAGGGACGGCGCATCGTCTCGGAGCGCTCGGTGGCCCTCTACTCGACGGAGACGCGGAGCGGGCCCGACCTGGTGCTGCTCTTCGACACCCGCTACGGCCTCGGCTACCAGCTGCCCACCCCGTTCGCCGACCTGGGCCCCTCGCCGTCCGCCTTCGGGCACGCCGGCCTGGGAGGGTCGGTCGGCTTCGCCGATCCCGGGCGGCGGCTGGCCGTGGGCTACGTGGCCAACCAGCTGTGCTTCCCGGCCCCCGGCGAGGTCACCCGCGTCGGGGCACTCACCGACGCCCTCTACGCCTGCCTCGCCCCATGACCACCCGCCACGAGGCCGCCCTCCAGGACCGTGCCGACCCGCTCCGCCCCTTCCGCGACCGCTTCGTGATCCCGGAGGGCAGCCCGACCTACCTGGACGGCAACTCGCTGGGGCGCCTCCCCCGGGCCACCGTCGAAGCGCTGACCCGGGTGGTGGCCGAGGAGTGGGGCGGCCGCCTCGTGGAGGCCTGGGAGGAGTGGATCGACCTGCCGGCGCGGGTCGGCGCCCGTCTCGCTCCCCTGCTCGGCGCCGCGGCCGAGGAGGTGATACTGGCCGACTCCACCTCGGTGAACCTCTACCGCCTCGCCGCCGCCGCCCTCGACGCCTTTCCCAAGCGGCGGGCTCTGGTCACCGACGCGGCCAACTTCCCCACCGATCGCTACGTGCTCGAAGGCCTGGCCCGGGAGCGGGCCTGCGAGCTGCGCCTGGTCGAGGGTGACCCCATCGCGGGACCCACCGCGGCCGACCTCGCCGCGGTGCTCGACGACCGGGTCGCCCTGGTGTGCCTCTCCCACGCCGCCTACCGTTCCGCCGCCCTGGCCGACCTGGCGGCCATCGGCGAGGCCGCCCATCGCCACGGGGCGCTGGTGTTGTGGGATCTGAGCCATTCCGCGGGGGTGGTCCCCATCGACCTGGCCGGCTGCGGAGCCGACCTGGCGGTGGGGTGCACCTACAAGTACCTCAACGGGGGCCCGGGCTCCCCGGCTTTCCTCTTCGTGCGCCGCGCCCTGCAGGGGCCGTTACGGCCCGCCCTGTGGGGATGGTTCGGTCACGCCGACCAGTTCGCCTTCGAACCCTCCTTCCGGCCTGCCCGGGGCATCACCCGGTTCCTGGCCGGTTCGCCCTCCATCCTCGGCCTCACCGCGGCCGGCGTCGGCATCGACCTGGTCGCCGAGGCGGGGATCCCCGCCATCCGGGCCAAGAGCGTGGCGGCTACGACGATGATGCTGGAGCGCTACGACACCCGCCTCGCTCCTCTCGGCCTCGGCCTGGGCACCCCCCGCCATCCGGAGCGCCGCGGTTCCCACCTCGCCCTGCGCCATCCGGAGGGCCGCGCCCTGAGCCGCTGGCTGCGGACCGAGGCCGGCGTGGTGACCGACTTCCGCCCTCCCGACACCCTGCGGCTGGCGGTCTCCCCCCTCTACACCTCCTATCTCGAGGCCTGGGACGCGCTGGAGGTGCTCGCCGCCGGCCTGGAGAGCGAGGCCTACCGGGGCTTCCCCGCCGGCGGCCGGGTCACCTGATCG
>CAYGYX010000054.1:0-13056 GCA_964354255.1 uncultured Acidimicrobiia bacterium
GCGGCCGCCAACACCTCGTCTCTGCTGTTGGCGAGGACCTCTCGCGTCACCGGTATGCCGTAGCAGGACAGGACGCGCTTGGCGTCGTGCTCGGAGAGGACGCGCTGCTGGCGGACGCGGGCGTCCTCGATGATCTGGGCCGCTTGCCCTCGGGCGTCACTCTCCATGTCGCCGCCCGTAGTAGGTGTTGACGTGCCCCACGGCCCGCAGGGCGTCGGAGATCTCGTCGTAGACGGGGATGCCCTTCCCCAGGAAGGCCTCCCGCGCCCGCGCCAGCACCTCGAGGACGTCCAGGTCGTCGAGCCCTCTCTTCGGGCTCGGGAGGACGACCACCACCGGCTTCCCCGTCTGCTCGATCACCTCCCCGACGACCTCGGCCAGGTCCCGGAAGGGGGCGACCTCGGCGAGGGCCTTGCCCGTCACCAGCGCCTGGGACTTGTAGTGGTACAGGAGGGACGTCACGATCTGCAGCTGCACCCGGTCGTCCTCGGCGGCCAGGTGCAGCACTTCCCGTAGCGCTGGCGGGGGGAAGAACGGGTTGGCGACGTCGATGGGGTTGCCGGCGCTCGAGCCGGGCTTGGGCAAGAAGGCGTCGATGCGGCTCTGCAGCCCGGGGGGCAGAAGGGGAATGGCGATCCCGTGTGCCTCGGCCGCATCCCCGGCCGCCACCCCGAGCGCCCCGCCACCGCCGACGACGGAGATCCCCCGGAAGGGGCGCGCCGGCAGCAGCGAGAAGGCCAAGCAGGCCTGGGCCATTTCCGCCAGGTCGTGCACCTGCACCGCGTTGACCTGGCGGAGGATTCCAGTCCAGATCGCCCGGGTCCCTCCCAGGGAGGCGGTGTGGCCGACCACGGCGCGCCCTCCTGCCTCCGAGAGGCCTCCCTTGTAGACGACGACCGGCTTGCGCCGGGCGGCGGCCCGCGCCGCCTCGAAGAAAGCGTCGCCGTCCTCGACTCCCTCCACGTACATGGCGATGACCCCCGTCTCCGGGTCGTCTCCCAGGTAGCGCAGGAGCTCCGTCTCCCGGAGGTCGGCGCCGTTGCCGAAGCTGACGACCTTGCTGAACCGCAGGCCCATCCACTTCCCGGCGTGGGCGAAGTCGATCGACATGCCACCGCTCTGCGACAGGAAGGCGACCGGTCCGCTCTCCCGGGATAGGTCGGGCCCCGGCAAGAGGGTGAGCCCCGAGCTGGGGCAGTAGACCCCGAAGCAGTTGGGGCCGATCACCCGGATGCCGGTGGCGGCGATCTCCCGCACTCGCCTCTCTAGGGCGATCCCTTCCGGGGTGCCCAGCTCGGCGAACCCGGCGGTGACGACCTCCGCCCCCGCCGCCCCTTTCCGGCGGCAAGCCTCCAGGGCCTCGGGCACCGATTCGGCGGGCACGGCGATCACCGCGAAGTCGAGCGTGCCGGGGATGTCCTCCACGCTCCGGTAGATCTCCTGGCCGGCGAAGGTCCCTCCCTTGGGGTTGACGGGGAGGATCTCCCCGGCGAAGCCCATGGCCCGGCAGGCCAGCAGGATCCCGTTCCCGAACCCGACCGAGCGGCTGTCGGCGGAGACGCCGACGATGGCCATTCGTTTCGGATGGAAGATCCGTTCGTAGTCGGTCACTGCCGAGGACGCTAGCGCCTCATCCACGAACCGGGTGAGGGTCCCTTGAGCCCGGGGGCCGGGCGCGCCTGCGCCCGGGCTACGAGGCCCGGGCGCAGCTGGGGAAGGGCCGGCTAGACCGGCAGGGGCAAGGCGGCCAGGCGCTCGATCAAGTCGACCACCCGCTGCGAGTAGCCCCACTCGTTGTCGTACCAGGCGATCACCTTCACCTTGTTGCCGCCCAGCACCAGGGTGGAGGGGGCGTCGAAGATGCTCGAGTGGGGGTTGCCGATGATGTCGCTGGACACCAGGGGCGCCTCCGAGTACTGGACGATGCGGCGCAGCGGCCCGGCGGCGGCCTTGGCCACGGCGGCGTTGACCGACTCGACCGTCACCGACTGCTCCAGTTCCACCACCAGGTCCACGGTGGACCCGTCGGGCACCGGCACCCGCATCGCCATGCCGTCGAGCTTGCCCTTCAACCGGGGCAGCACCTGGCCCACTGCCTTGGCAGCGCCGGTGGTGGTGGGGATGATGTTCAGCGTGGCGGCCCGGCTGCGCCGGAAGTCCTTGTGGGGCACGTCGGCCAGGCGCTGGTCGTTGGTGTAGGCGTGGACCGTGGTCATCACCCCGCGCTTGATGCCGAAGGCGTCGTCGAGGATCTTGGCGATGGGGGCCAGGCAGTTGGTGGTGCAGGAGGCGTTGGAGACGATGCGGTCGTCGGCCTCCAGGTCGTCGTCGTTGACCCCGAGCACCACGGTGGCGTCGAGCTCGTCCTTGGCCGGCACGGTGAGGATCACCCGCTTGGCGCCTGCCTCGAGGTGCTTGGCCACCTCGGCTCGGGTGCGGAACACGCCGGTGGACTCGATGACGACGTCCACCCCCAGCTCCTTCCACGGCAACTGGGCCGGGTCCTTGATGGTGAAGGTCTTCACCATGTGCCCCCCGGCGACCAGGAAGCCGTCTTTCACCGTCACCTTGCCGGGGAATTCACCCATGACCGTGTCGTAGCGGAGCAGGTAGGCGGCCATCTCGTCGTCGGCCAGGTCGTTCAGGGCGACGATCTCGATCCCCGCCTCGGGGCGCTGCACGATCACCCGGAACACGGTCCGGCCGATGCGCCCGAACCCGTTGATGGCTACCCGGGTCATCACTTCACCCCTTCGCGGTCGAACGCGGCGAACTTCTCGATCAGCTCCACGGCCCGGGCCGCGTAGCCCCAGCCGTTGTCGTACCAGATCACCAGTTTGGCCATGGTCCCCATCATCACCAGGGTGGAGAGCCCGTCCACGGTGGCCGAGTGCTCGCTGCCGATGATGTCGGAGGAGACGATGGGCTCGTCGGTGTAGGCCAGGACGCTCGAGCCCTCGGCGGCGGTGCGCAGGACGTCGTTGATCTCGGCGGCGGTGGTCGCCCGGGAGAGGAAAGCGACCAGGTCCACGTTCGAGCCGTCCTGCACCGGGACGTTGAGGGCCAGGCCGGCCACCTTGCCGTGCAGCTGCGGCAGCGCCCGCTCCACGATCTCCGGGGAGTTGGTGGGCCCGGGGATGATGTTCTCTGCTCCCGAGCGGCTGCCGCGCAGCGTGGAGCTGGGCACGTCGGCGAGCCGGGCGTCGTTGGTCAGGGCGTGGACGGTGGTGAACAGCGCCGCTTCCACGCCGAAGGTGTCGAGGAGCACCTTGAGCACCGGTGCCACCGCGTTCGAGGTGTTGGAGCCGAGGGCGACGATCGTGTCCTCGGCGGTCAACACCTCGTCGTTCACCCCCATGATCAGGGTGTCCATGTCGGCCGGGTCCTCCGGGGTGGAAGCGAGTACCACCCGCTTGGCCCCCGCCGCTAGATGCTGGCGGCACGCGGCGGCACTGCGGTGCTTGCGGGTCGCCTGGACCACGATGTCGATGCCGAGGGCGGCCCAGTCCACGTCGCCGGGGTCCCTGGCCTGGAACATGGGGATGGCCCGGCCGTCCACCGCCAGGTTGCCGGCCTCGTCGAGTGCCACCTTGCCGGGGAACCGCCCGAAGACCGAGTCGTACTTGAGCAGGTAGACCAGGGCCTTGGGGTCGGCGATGTCCGCGATGGCCGCCACCTCGATGTCGGGGTGGTCCTCCAGTTGGCGGAAGATGTTGCGTCCGATGCGCCCGAAGCCCATCAGGCCCACCCGGGTCTTGCCGTCCTTCATCTTCCCTCTCTTCCGTGCGGGTGCTGTTCGCCACTTTACGGGGTCCGCCGGCTCACGCGGCACGGCGTGATACCGTCCTCGGCCGTGGCCTTCCCAGCCCCGGACCCCGGTTTAGCTGCCGCCCTGCTGCGGGGGGAGGGGGACCTGGGTGGCCTGTCAGCCGAGGCGCGGCGCCGGCGGGACGAGGGCAAGGGGCGGGTGGTGACCTTCTCCCGCAAGGTGTTCATCCCCCTCACCACCCTGTGCCGGGACCAATGCGCCTATTGCGCGTTCGCCTCTCCGCCCGGGGCGGGCGGGCGCTACCTGGAACCGGCGGAGGCGCTGGCCATCGCCGCGGCCGGTGAGGCGCTCTCCTGCACCGAGGCCCTGCTCACCATGGGGGACCGGCCCGAGGAGCGCTGGCCGGCGGCCGGGCAGTTCCTCGCAAGCCACGGCTGCGGCACCACCATCGAGTACGCGGCTCGCGTCGCCGAGACGATCGTGGGCCGTACCGCGCTGTTTCCCCATGCCAACCCAGGGATCATGGACGAGGGGGAGGTGGCAGCGCTGCGGCGCTGGTGCCCGTCGATGGGCCTGATGCTGGAGAGCGTCTCCCCGCGCCTCATGGAGCCGGGATGGCCGCACCACGCCTGCCCCGACAAGGAACCGGCCCGGCGCCTGGCCACCCTGCGGGCGCTGGCCGCCTGCCGCGTCCCCACCACCACCGGGATCCTGGTGGGGATCGGGGAGACCGGGGAGGAGCTGGTGGAGAGCATCTTCGCCCTGGCCGCCCTGGCCGCCGAGACCGGGGCGATCCAGGAGGTGATCGTGCAAAACTTCCGGGCCAAGGTGGGGACCCCCATGCAGCCGTGGCCGGAGCCCACCCCCGCCTACCTGGCCCGGGTGGTGGCGCTGGCCCGCTGGGTGCTCGGCCCGGAGATGAACATCCAGGTGCCCCCCAACCTCACCGACCGCTTCGAGGTCTACCTGGAGGCGGGGGTGAACGATTGGGGCGGGGTTTCCCCGCTCACCCCGGATTGGGTGAACCCGGAGGCTCCCTGGCCCCATCTCGACGAACTGCGGGCCCGCACCGAGGGGGCCGGTTTCCGTCTCGTGCCCCGATTGCCGGTGTACCCGGAGTACCTGACAGAGGAGTGGATCGACCCGGGCCTGCTGCCCCGTCTCCGGGTCGCCGCCGACGACGACGGTTACGCTCTCGCCACACCGCATGAGGGCCTGACCCGATGATCACCTACTGCCGGCTGCGCCCTGCCCGGGCACCCAGTTCCGCCCGGGCGGCCACCTGCCGCCGCGAGGGGACGACCACTCTCGAGATGCCCGCCCCCGGCCCGGCCGAGGTGGCGGCGGTCCTGGCCGCCGGGCTGCTGCCGGTGGCCGCCACGGGCCTGGCGGTTGACGCCGCAGCCTGGGTGGTCGGGCCGGACGAGGCGGTGGCCCTGGCCGCGGCCGGGATCCCCGGCTGGCGCATCACCGTGGCCGACCGGGGCGGCCGCCGGCGGGTGGCCGCGGCGCTGCGCCGCTGCCGGGCCGCCTACCTTCGCACCGGCCGCAGCCGGGTCGGGGCGGCGGTTTCGGTGGCCGGGGGGGCCGGGGCGGTGGTGTCGGTCTTCGTCGACACGGTGGGCGAGGCGCGGGCGGCAGTGACGGCCGGGGCCGGCGATCTGCTGCTGCGCGACTGGGACACCGAGCGCCTCGGGGAGCTGCGCGCTGCCCTGGGGGGCCACCGGCTGGTGGAGCGCACCGCCTTCCCGCCCGGGCTCCCCTACGAGGAGGCGGCCGGCCATCTGCCCGCCCCGGTGCTGAAGGCCTACCTGGACCTGGTGGACGCGGCGGGGGCCGCCCGGCCCCGCTACGCCTGGGCCCCCGGCCGCGACCTCCCCATCCCGCCGGCCGCCGGCCGCCTGTCCGCCCAGTGGGCCGACCCGGCCTGGGCGGCCCGGGGACGGAGTCCGGGGGGCGTCCGACCGGTGCTGTGCGCCATCCTGGAGCGCTCTCTCGCGGGGAAGGGTCCCACCGCCGCCGAGATCGAAGTGCTGCTGAGGGCCCGCGGCGACGAGGTGGAGGCGGTGGCGGTGGTGGCCGACGAACTGCGCCGGCGGGCGGTGGGGGACACCGTCACCTATGTGGCCAACCGCAACGTGAACTACACCAACCGCTGTGTCTACCGCTGCGGCTTCTGCGCCTTCTCGCGCGGGGCGCGGGATTCCGCCGGACGGGAGGCCCCCTTCCTGCTCGCGGTGGAGGAGATCGCCCGGCGGGCGGCCGCCGCCTGGGAGCAGGGGGCCACCGAGGTCTGCCTGCAAGGGGGCATCCACCCCGCCTTCACCGGCGACTTCTACCTGGAGGTGATCGAAGCGGTGAGGGCCGCCGCCCCGGGCATCCACGTGCACGCCCTGAGCCCTCTGGAGGTCTGGCAGGGGGCGAAGAGCCTGGGGATGCCGGTGAGCGGTTTCCTGCGCCGGCTGAGGGACGCCGGCCTGGGAAGCCTGCCGGGCACGGCCGCCGAGATCCTCGACGATGCGGTCCGTCGGGCCCTCTGCCCGGACAAGATCGACACGGCTCGCTGGACCGAGGTGGTCGTCGCCGCCCACCGCCTCGGGATCCCTACCACCGCGACCATCATGTTCGGGCACGTCGACTCCCCGGCCTCCTGGGCCCGCCACCTGGGGGTGGTGCGGCGCATCCAGGAGACGACGGGCGGCTTCACCGAGTTCGTGCCTCTCCCCTTCGTCCACATGGAAGCGCCCATCTACCGGCAGGGCCGGGCCCGCCCCGGCCCCACCTGGGACGAGGTGGTCGTGGTCCACGCCGTGGCCCGGCTCGCTTTCGACGGCCTCATCCCCAACCTCCAGGCCTCCTGGGTCAAGCTGGGGCTCGATGGGGCCGCCGCCCTGCTCCGGGCCGGGGTCAACGACCTGGGAGGGACGCTGATGGACGAGGGCATCTCCCGGGCGGCGGGGGCGGCCCATGGCTCCGGGGTCACTCCTGAAGCCATGGAGCGAGCCATCCTGGCGGCGGGCCGGGTGCCGGCGAGGCGTACCACGCTGTACGAGCTGCGCACTGAGGCGACGGTCCGCCGTCACCCCGGCTGATCGGCAGAACGGGGCCCTCAGCCCTCGCGGTGGAGTGCCCGGCAGGGGACCCAGCCCTCGACCCCCGCGGCCGCTTCCACCTGGGCCCAGCTGCTCACCTCTCGCTTGGCCAGGTACCACGTGCCGGGGTGCAGCGTCGCCACCGCCCGGGTGTGGTCGTCGAGGTGGAGCACCTTGGTGTCGGCCATCACGTAGCACCAGTAGGGAACGCCCTCTTCCGGCCGGGGCGGCGCCGCGGCCGGGAGTGGCCGGGCGATGGCCTCCGGGGCCGGGAGCGGCGTCTCTGCCCTGGGCAGGGTGCCGGGCCGCTGCCCGGCGGGCCCGGCCCGGCCGGTCGGCTCCGCCTGGTCCCTCGCTCCCCGGCGCCGCAGCGGGAGGGCGAGCCCCAGGCCGACGGCCGCGGCCAGGGCCAGGCAGGCGGCCAGCGACCAGTACGAGATCTGCAGGCGCCCGAATTGCTGGCCGAGCAGGGCAGCCCCCGCCCCGGTGAACAGGCCGGAGGTACCGGCCACCCATGGCGACCAGCGTCGGCGGGCGATCAGCGCGGCCGCCTGCCCGGTGAGGCCGGCGAGCGCGAGAGCCACTCCACCGACGCCGGCGAGCGTCGTCAAGGGGAGGCGCCCTCCTACCCGCAGCCAGGCCTCGACGGTGCAGTTGTCGGTGGTGGCCCGTATCCGCAGGAGGCCTACGCCGTAGGGCGCCACGTCCGAGAGGTCCAGCGACGCCGCGAACTCGCGGGCGGCAGTGGGCTGGGACGAGGCCGCCCGGCCCAGGGTCACCGGCCCGAGGAGAACGGAGACCTCGGCGCGGTGAGTGGCGCCGTCATCGGTGCCCGAGAAGGCCAGGGACTCCGTGGCCCCCAACAGGAGCGGTGAGGAGAGCGAGCCGACACGATCGGCTTCGACGCCGTTGAACCAGGCGGCGCAGGGCCCCTCCACTGCGGCGGCGGCGGGGGCGGTCCCGGCGAGCACCCACAGGACGGCGGTGAGGGCGCAACGAAGGCCGGCGGGAGTCATGAGGCGACGATACCAACCACCCGCCGGGCGGCGGGGGAGGGCAAGGCGCCCGGCTTCGGCAGGGAGCCGATACGCTGGCCCGGATGCGCATAACCCTGGTGACCGTGTTCCCCGAGTACTTCACTTCTCCTCTCAGGGTGGGAGTGGTCGGGCGGGCGGTGGAGGCCGGGCTGCTGACGATCGACCTGGTGGACTTGCGCGAGCACGGCCTCGGCCGCCACCGGCAGCTCGACGACAGCCCTTTCGGGGGTGGGCCGGGGATGGTGATGATGGTGGAGCCGCTCGCCGCGGCCCTGGAGCCCTTGGCCGGCACCCACCGGGTGCTGCTCACACCGGCGGGGGCGCCGATCACCCAGGCCACCATGGACCGCTGGGCTCGCCTCGACGCTCTCGCGCTGGTGTCCGGCCGCTACGAAGGGGTGGACGAGCGGGTGGCCGAGCACCTGGTGGAGGAGGAGGCGTCGCTGGGGGACTTCGTGCTGGCCGGAGGTGAGGTGGCGGCAGCGGCAGTGGTGGAGGGAGTCGCCCGGCTGCTCCCCGGTGCGCTGGGCAACCCGGAATCGGCCGGTGCCGAGAGTTTCCGCGATGGCCTGTTGGAGGAGCCCCTCTACACCCGCCCCGCCGAGTTTCGCGGCTGGCGGGTCCCCGAGGTGCTGCTCTCGGGCGATCACGCCCGCATCGAGGCCTGGCGCCGGGAGCAGCGCCTGCGCCGCACCCGGGAACGACGGCCCGACCTGCTCCCCCCGGGTTTCGCAGAGGGCGAGAGCGGGGTCTAGACTCTCGCCGCCGGACGGCGCTCCGCCGTCCACCTTGGCGCGAAGGGGATTCCCGATGGACACGCTGGATCAGGTCGAGGCTGCCCACCTGCGCTCCGACCTCCCGGATTTCGGGCCGGGAGACACGGTGCGGGTGCACGTGCGCGTGGTCGAGGGCGGCCGCGAGCGGGTCCAGGCCTACGAGGGCGTCGTCATCGCCCGCAGCGGCGGTGGCCTGCGGGAGTCCTTCACCGTCCGCAAGGTCAGCTTCGGAGTGGGGGTGGAGCGGGTCTTCCCGGTCCACGCTCCCATCATCCAGCGGGTCGAGGTGATACGGCGAGGCGATGTGCGTCGCGCCAAGCTCTACTACCTGCGCGAGCGGGTAGGCAAGGCCACTCGGATCAAAGAGAAGCGCGACTGAGGATGCCCGGCAGCCCGGCGGCGTCCCGCCGCGGTGGTACCGGCAGCTCCCTGCCCGCAGTAACGTCGCTGCTGTGACTCTCCCTCCGGCGCCCGGTCTCCCTGAGGACGCGCCGCGCCGCCCGCCCACCCGCCTGCCGGCCGACGGCGAGGGCGATGTGCTCCCGGCCGGCAACTCCTCTGAGCCCCTCTCCCCGGCCGACCCGTTCGCGACGGGTGGGCCGGTAGTGAATGGGGATGGGCGACAGGCGCGCGATGAGGCCGTCGACGCGCGGGGCGAGCCCACCAGCCCGCTGGGGCCGGAAGGGACGCCAGCGGCCGCCGGCAAGCGGGGCGAGAAGAGAGGCTCCGGCCACTCCTTCTGGAAGGAACTGCCGATCCTCATCGTCGTGGCCCTGGTGGTCGCCGTTCTCATCAAGACCTTCCTGGTGCAGGCTTTCTTCATCCCCTCGGGTTCCATGAACGACACCTTGCTCGAAGGCGACCGGGTGATGGTCAACAAGCTGGCCTACCGCCTCGGCGACCCGGCCCGGGGCGACGTGATCGTCTTCGACTCGCCCATGGAGGACAACGGTGACGGGGAGACGATCTTCGGCGCCCTGGTGCGCCACGTGGCCGAATCGTTGGGGCTCTCCTCGCCGGACTCCGCTCTCATCAAGCGGATCATCGCCCTGGGGGGGGAAACCATCGAGATCCGGCAGAACCGCGTCTACGTCGACGGGACGGGCCTCGACGAGTCCTACCTGAAGGAGGGGTCGTCGATGCCGGACTACGGGCCGCTCACCGTGCCCGAAGGCCAGGTGTTCGTCATGGGTGACAATCGTTCGTCGAGCAGCGACAGCCGGGTCTTCGGGCCCGTCGCTGAGAGCGAGATCGTCGGTAAGGCCTTCGTCAGGGTGTGGCCCCCGAGCCGCTGGGGGGGCCTCTGAGGCCCTGCCGGCGCGTCACACCCGTCTGCTAGATCACGCGCTGGGATAGGCCGGAGGGCTGCTGCAGGGGACGGGTATCATCGCCGCCGTCCATCCCGCGGCCGCCCCCCCGGCGGTCCGCCCCGGACCTGCAGGAGACGCAATGAGTGAAGAGGATCTCGAGCGCTACGAGACCGACGTAGAGCTGCAGATCTACCAGGAGTATCGCGACGTCCTCCCCATGTTCCGCTACGTGGTGGAGACCGAGCGGCGCTTCTACCTGGCCAACCGTGTCGACCAGCGCATCCGTGAGGCCGGTGGTGCGGTGTTCTTTGAGATCGACATGGAAGACGCCTGGGTATGGGACATGTACCGCCCCGCCCGCTTCCTCAAGCGGGTGCGGGTGCTCACCTTCCGCGACGTGAACATCGAGGAGGTCGAGCACCCCGAGTTGCGGCCGCCCTCCGCCGAGTCCATGTAGGGGCCTTCGGCGAGGACCTGGCCGCCGACTTCCTGCGGCGCCGCGGCGCCCGCGTGCTCGCCCGCAACGTGCGGGTCGGCGCCGACGAGATCGACCTACTCGTCGCCTGGGGCAGCCTGCTGGTGGCAGTAGAGGTGAAGACCCTCCTCGGCCGGGACCCCGCCGAGGAGTTCACCCCGGCCAAGGCGGCCCGGTTCCGCCGGGCGGGGCAAGGCCTGCGGCCGGTGCCGGGACGCTTCGACCTGGTCACGGTGTGCGTGCGCCACGAGGGCGTCGGGCTGCGCTGGCTGCCGGGGGTGTGCTGAGGGGCTCGGCGGGGCCTCAGCCGGACCGGCCGTCGCGGCGGCGCCGCTCCCGGTGCCAGCAGGCGCGGTGCCAGTGCCGGCGCAGGTCGGGGGTGTGCTCCGGCACGACCACCAGGTGGCCTTCCCCCTTCTCGATCGCCCCCTGGCAGCCCGGGCACACGTAGCGCTTGCGGGCCTGGTAGGGCTGAACCAGGCTGACCGCCTCCGTCGCCTCCGCCTCGCCGGCGGCCGCGGCGGGGCCGAGGGAGGATGCCACCGTGTCGGCAGCGGGCTCGGAGGTCGAGGCGGAAGCCATCAAGAGCATGGTAGGGATGGCGGCTAGATTGCCCGGCATGTTCCCCATCAGCGACGACGGCCTGATCCGCTGGCTCACCATCGACAACGTGGCGCGGCGCAACGCCATCCCGTCCGCCGAGTGGGGCGCGCTGGGGGCCCGCCTGCATGAGTTCGAGGCTTCCCAGCAGCGGGCGCTGATCATCATCGGGGCCGGCGAGGACTTCTGCTCGGGTGCCGACCTGGGGGCCGGGTTTGACCTGGGCTCGGGGCCGGGGGGCGTCTATGCGGCGATGCGGCGGGTGGCGGGGGCGGCCCGCGCTCTCCACGAGTCGCCCAAGCCGACGGTGGCGGCGGTCGACGGGGCGGCCGTGGGGGCGGGCATGAACCTGGCCCTCGGCTGCGACGTGGTGATCGCCACCACCCGGGCGCGCTTCTCGGAGATCTTCGTGCGCCGCGGCCTCACGGTGGACTTCGGCGGCACCTGGCTGTTGCCCCGGCGGATAGGCCTGGCCCGGGCGAAGGAGCTGGCGCTCACCGGCCGGATGGTCGTCGGGGAAGAAGCCCTCCGCTACGGCCTGGTCGCCGAGGTGGTGGAGCCGGGCGATCTGCGGAGGCGGGCGGCGGAGGTGGCGGCGGAGCTGGCCGCGGCCGCCCCGCGGGCCCAGCAGTTCACCAAGGTGGGGTTGGAGCGGGCCTTCGAGATGTCCTTCGACGAGGCGCTGGAGTACGAGAGCCAGGCCCAGGCGCTGTGCTCCGCGTCCGAGGATGTGATCGAGGGGGTGCGGGCCTTCCTCGAGAAGCGCCCGCCGGACTTCCGGGGCCGCTAGGCATTGGCCACCGTCTTCCCCCGCGGCTTTCTCTGGGGTACTGCCACCTCCGCCCACCAGGTGGAGGGGGGGAACTGGAACAACGACTGGTGGGCCTGGGAGCACACGCCAGGCACTCCCTGCGTCGAGCCCAGCGGCGACGCCTGTGACCACTACCACCGCTACCCCGGTGACCTCGCCCTGGTTGCCGCCCTCGGCTGCAACGCCTATCGCTTCTCGCTGGAGTGGAGCCGGGTCGAGCCGGAGGAGGGGGAAGTCTCCCGAGCGGCTCTCGGCCACTACCGGCGCATGGCAGAGGCCTGCCGGGAGCATGGCCTCGAGCCGGTGGTCACCCTGCACCACTTCACCACCCCGCGCTGGGTGGCCGCCCTGGGTGGCTGGGCCGAGCCGGCCACCGCCACCCGGTTTGCCCGCTTCGCCGAGGCGGCGGGGCGTGCCCTGGCGCCCGCCGTGCGGTGGGTCTGCACCATCAACGAGCCGAACATCGTGAGCCGCATGGGCCACCTGACCGGGCTGTTCCCGCCGGGGGAGCAGGATCCAGGCCGATACCGGGCGGCCCAGGAGGTGCTCGTTGCCGCCCATCGGCAGGCGGTGGAGGCGGTGAAGGGGGTGCTCCCCGGCGCCGCGGTGGGCCTGACGCTGTCCATGGCCGACTACCAGCCGTGCGAGCCGGGCGCGGAGGAGACCCTGGAGGCCCTGCGGGGGTCCGACGAGGACCCCTTCCTGCAGGCTGTCGAGGGGGACGACTTCGTGGGCGTGCAGGCCTATACCCGCATCAGGGTGGGCAGTGTGGGCCCGGTGGGGCCGGCACCCGGGGCCGAGCTGACGCAGATGGGCTGGGAGTTCTGGCCGGAGGCTCTCGAGGCCGTCACCCGGCGTGCCCATCGAGCGACCGGCCTCCCGGTGCTGATCACCGAGAACGGCGTGGCCGTCGCCGACGACGCTCGCCGGATCGAGTACGTCCGCCGAGCCCTCGAGGGAGTAGGCCGCTGCCTCGACGACGGAGTCCCCGTGCTGGGCTACTGCTACTGGAGCACACTGGACAACTTCGAGTGGGCGCTGGGCTTCGGTCCCACCTTCGGCATCATCCGGGTGGATCGCGAGACCCAGCAGCGCACCCCCCGGCCGAGCGCGCACTGGCTGGGAGCGGTGGCCCGCGCCAACGCCCTGCCCTGAGGGGGTGGGGGGAGTGGCCGTCGGGAGCGGC
>CAYGYX010000055.1:0-12904 GCA_964354255.1 uncultured Acidimicrobiia bacterium
TGCTGCCCCCACCGACGTCGATGACCAGGTAGGGGGCCGGCCCGGCCACCCCGCCGGCGGCGCCCAGGAAGGAGAGGACCGCCTCCTCCTCCCCGCCGATCACCTCCGGGCGGACCCCCAGCGCCTCCTCCGCGCGGTCCAAGAAGCTGGCACGGTCTGAGGCATCGCGCACCGCCGACGTGGCCACGGCTCGCAGGCCCACCGCGCCGGCAGCCCGGGCGGCGGCCCCGTAGGCGGCGAGCACCTCGAGGGTCCGGGTCACCCCCGCCTCGGCCAGGCGTCCCGCCGAGTCCACCCCGGCCCCCAGGCCGGTGACGACCACCCTTCGCTCCAAGGGGCGCAAGCGCCCCTCCTCCACTGCGGCGATGAGCAGCCGGGTGGAGTTGGTGCCGACGTCGACGGCGGCGACCCTCACCTGGGCTCCCGCCAGCGGGAGTTGGTCACCGCCCGGCCGGCCGCCTCCACCACGCAGGGCTCGGCGCAGTCGAGCGGCTCGACCCACGGAGCCACCGCCTCGCCCACCGGGTTGTCGTGGCCGGTGGCGTGATCGGCGTAGTGGGCGTGGAGGCACTTGACCCCTTCGCGCGCTCCCCCCACGCCGCCGGAGGGACGCGGGTCCGGTTCTCCGACGACGGCGGCGTTGCGCTCGGCGGCGTAGCGCCGATGCGCCTCCCGCAAGCGCAGGCCGAAGGCCGGGTCGGCGGCGGCCCTCCGCTCCATGGCCGCCACCCCGCCCGCCGACTCCAGGCGCCCTACCCTGCGCAGGGCGAGCGGGCAACAGAGCCAGTAGCGGGTGGGGAAGGGGGTCCCGTCGTCGAGTATCGGGGGTACCAGGACCACCACCGGCAGACCGAGGTGGCAACGCAGGGCGGCCACCGCGACAGAGCGCAGCGGCCGGCCTATCTGGGCCGCTACGAGGGCGTCGTCATCCATCCCGGACCAGGTCGCCGCCCGTGAGGAAGTCCCAGAGGTCGCGCCACCAGGGCTGCTCCCCGGGGCGGTCGAGGGTCGGCTCCGGCTCCGGGTTCGGCGCCTCTTCCCCCTCCGGGGGGACCACCACGAAGGCGGCCTCGCCCGGGCGGACCAGCCCGAACTGCTCGCGGGCGAGGCGCTCCACTTCCACGTCGGACTCCAGGCCAGCCACCTCCGCCTCCAGGTGGCTGTTCTCCTCTCGGAGCGCCAGCAGCTTCTCCTGAGCGAGGGAGACCGTGCGGCGGTCGGCGATGATCTGGCGGAAGGGGAAGATGCCGGCGGCGGTGACCACCACCGCCACCAGGGCAGCCAGGGCCAGCAGGCCCGAGAGGGTCCGACGCCGTTGCATCACCGGGCGATACCTCCGTACGGGTCCCAACCGGCATAGCGCGCCTGGTCGCCGAGGCGCTCCTCGATGCGCAGCAACTGGTTGTACTTGGCGGTGCGCTCCCCCCGGGCCGGGGCACCGGTCTTGATCTGCCCGGCGTTGGTGGCCACCGCCAGATGCGAGATGAAGGAGTCCTCGGTCTCCCCGGAGCGGTGGCTGACCACCCGCCGGTAGCCGGAGCGCTCGGCCAGCTCCATGGTGTGCAGGGTCTCGGAGAGGCTGCCGATCTGGTTCACCTTGACCAGGACGGAGTTAGCCACCCCGGCGGCGATCCCCTTGCGCAACAGCTCCTCGTTGGTGACGAAGATGTCGTCCCCGACGAGCTGCACCCTGTCACCGAGCGCGCGGGTGAGCAGCGCCCACCCCTCCCAGTCGCCCTCGGCGAGGCCGTCCTCGATGGAGACCAGCGGGAAGTCGGCCACCAGGCCGGTGAGATACTCCACCATGTCCTCCGAGGTCAGGCCCCGTCCCTCGAGGTGGTAACGACCGTCCCGGTGGAACTCCGAGGCGGCGGCGTCGATGGCGAAGGACACCTGGCGCCCCGGCTCGTAGCCGGCGGCCCCAACCGCCTCGACCAGCAATTCCAGGGCGTCGCGGTTGCGGGCCAGGTCGGGGGCGAAACCCCCCTCGTCGCCCACATTGGTGCCCAGGCCGCGCCCCGCCAGGACCTTCTTGAGGGCGTGGTACACCTCGACCCCGGCTCGCAGCGCCTCCCGGAAGGTGGGCAGGCCGGCAGGGACGACCATGAACTCCTGGATGTCCACGGCGTTGGCGGCGTGCACCCCGCCGTTGAGGACGTTGAGCATCGGCACCGGCAGCACCCGGGCCGAGGGCCCGCCGAGGTAGCGGAACAGGGGCAGGCCGACGGCCGCGGCGGCAGCCCGGGCCGTCGCCAGCGAGACCGCCAGGATGGCGTTGGCGCCCAGGCCGGCCTTGTTGGGGGTGGCGTCGAGGTCGCACATGACCTGGTCGACCGCCTCCTGGTCGGTGGCATCCATGCCGGCCACAGCAGGAGCGATGCGCTCGTTCACGTGGCCGACGGCCCGCTCGACGCCCTTGCCGCCGTAGCGGCCTCCGCCGTCCCGAAGCTCGATGGCTTCGAGTGCCCCCGTCGACGCCCCAGAGGGGACCGCGGCCCGGCCGAAGGCTCCGCCAGCGAGCAGCACCTCGGCCTCGACGGTCGGGTTCCCACGGGAGTCGAGGACCTCGCGGGCCCGTACTTGTGCAATCTGGAACACGGGCCCTCCTTGAGCCTCACAAACTATCACCTACCGCGCCGAACCTCCAGGATCGGATTCGGCGGCCTTCGCCGCCTCCCACCGACGGTCCATCTCCTCAAGGGTCAGCCCGGCCAGCGTACCTTCTCTCTCCATGACACGGAATCGCCGCTCGAAGCGGGCGGCGCCCCCGCGCAGCGCCTGCTCCGGGTCGACGCCGAGATGCCGGGCCAGGTTCACCACCGAGAAGAGCAGGTCCCCTACCTCGTCGGCGGTGCGAGCGCCGGCGGCGAGCACCTCCTCCAGCTCCTCCCGCACCTTGGCCACCACCCCGGCCAGATCGGCCCAGTCGAAGCCGACGGTGGCCGCCCGCGCCTGGAGGGCATGGGCGCGCGACAGCGCGGGCAGGGATTCCGGCACCCCGTCGAGCAGCGACTCCCGGCCCTTCTCTGCGCGCTTGATCTGCTCCCAGTTGGCCAGCACCGCTTCGGCCGTTGCCGCTTCGACCTCGCCGAAGACGTGCGGGTGACGGCGCACCAGCTTGCGGCGGATGCCCTCGGCCACCTCCTCGGCCCCGAAGACGCCGGCCTCGGCGGCCAGGGTGGCGTGGAAGACAACCTGCAGGAGCAGGTCCCCCAGCTCCTCCTCGGCCTCGACGTAGCCGGGGTAGTCGGGCTCGCCGGCCGGGGCGTCGGGCGGGAGGGCCTCGAGGGCGGCGACCGTCTCGTAGGCCTCCTCGATGAGGTGGCGGGCCAGGCTGTGGTGGGTCTGGCGGCGGTCCCAGGGGCACTCCCGGCGCAGCCGGGCGCTGGTCTGCACCAGCCCCGGCCAGCCCGGGGGCACCGGGTCCAGGAACAGAGAGACCCGCAGGCCGGCGTGGCCCGCCCCCAGGTCGGTCAGGGTGAGGGCCTCCACCCTCTCTTCGGGCCCGCCCAGGTCGGCCAGGCGGGTCACCGGAGTCTCCGGGGGGAGGAGCCGGAGCAGGGCATCGCGCACCTCGTAGAGCACCGCCGCGGTGTCGACCTGGGCGATCACCGTGGGGAGGTGGAGGAGCAGCGGCCCGGGGAGGCTATGGCCATCGAGCACCTGCAGGCCGCGCTCCAGTGGGTCGGCCCCGGCCCGCTCCAGCACCAGGGACAGGAACGACTCGCCCCCGGCGATCTCGACCGGGAGGCCGGCGGCGGCCGCCGCTTCGCGGATGAGGGCCACGGAGCGCTCCCCCACCAACGGGCTGCCGGGGACCGCATAGACGACCGGCCCGGCCGCTGCCCGTTCGAGCACCCGGCGGGCGATGGCCCGGTAGACGTCCTCGAAGTCGGCAGCGCTCTCGTACAGGTCGTCGCACGATTCCACCGTCCGCCGCCCGGCCAGTTCGGCAGCCGCGGGGTGCTGCAGGGTGCGCACCACCACCGCCACCCCCGGATCGAGCAGGCGGCGCCGGACCCCGGCCTCGACCCGGTCGAGGCCGGCCGGCCCCAGACCGGCGAGGAGGATCATCCGCCGGGAGCGGCCGTGGTGGTCGTCTCCGCGGCCGGCGCCGTGATGCCGATGGGCGTCCAGTTGCCGTAGCGCTCGGCCACGCTGGCGTCGGCGCCTTGCAGCCGGTCGTTGAACCAGTTCGACCAGATGCTGCTCAGGTCGTCGTCGGTGAGCAGCGCCCGCGGGTCGGCCAGGTACTCCTCACGAGTGGGGGTGGTGCGCTCGGAGACGACCAGGAGGTGGAACCCGAAGTCGGTCGCCACCGGGCCGGTGACCTCGCCGATGACCGCCGCCATGGCAGCCTGGGCGAACTGGGGCGCAAAGGCACCGGCGGAGACACAGCCGAGGTCCCCGCCCACACTCCCCGTGTCCAGCGAGACCTCGGCGGCCACCGCGGCGAAGTCCTCACCCGCCGCCAATCGGGCCTTGGCCGCCTCGGCTTCCTCCTCAGTCGCCACCAGGATGTGCCGGCTGCACACCGTGGTCATGGTGGCCGGGTCGGCGAACAACCCCTCGACCACGTCCGGGTCGACGACCAGCTGATCGAGGGCAGCCTCCCGCAGAGCCAGCACCTCGGCGTTGAAGCGGAGCATCTCGTCGGAGGCGTTGGCCACCCCCAGGTACTCGGCCGCGGTGGACCCGGACTCGGCGAGCATCGCCTCGAGCCCTGCCAGCTGCTCGTCGACCTGGGCCGGCTCTATCGCTACCTGGAAGTCGGCTTCCAGCGCCTGGCTCAACACCTCGACCGCCATCACGCGGAACAGGGCAAGGCGGAAATCGACGGTGGGGACGGCGCCGCCCTCGTAAAGAGCCTCGATATCGGAGAGATGAACGGCGGTGCCACCCACCCGGGCGACTTCCTGGTCGCCGCCACAACCTGCCAGCAGAGCGAAGGCGAGCAGGAGGACGGCGAGCGGGCGCACAGGACTCATCCTGTGGTGGTGGTCTCGACGGGGGCGTCGATGCCCGTTGGCGTCCAGGTGCCGTACTCCGCAGCCACCCAGGGGTCGGCCTCCTCCATCACCTCGGCCATCCACGTGGCCCAGATCTGGCTGAGCTGGTTCTCGCTGAGCAGCGCCCGGGGATCGGCCAGGTACTCCTCCCGGGTGGGGACGGTGCGCTCGGACACGACCAGGACGTGGAACCCGTAGTCGCTCTCCACCGGGCCGACGACCTCCCCGAGGGGGGCCGCTAGCGCCGCCTCGGCGAACTCGGTGACGTAGCTGCCGGCAGAGGTGCAGCCGAGGTCACCGCCCTCGGTGTTCGTGTCCAGCGAGACCTCATCCGCCACGGTGGCGAAGTCCTCGCCCGCCGCGAGCCGGGCCTTGACCGCCTCGGCCTCCTCCGTGGTCTCCACCAGGATGTGCTCGACGCACACACTGGTCATGGTCGCCGGGTCGGCGAACAGCTCGTCGACGACCTCCGTGTCCACGGTCAGCTGGTCTAGCGCCGCCTCCTGCACGGCCAGCACCTCGGAATGCATACGGAGCATCTCGCTGGAGGCATTCTCCACCCCGAGGTAGTCGGCGGCGGTATAGCCTTCCTCGGCCAGGTACTCCTCGAGCTGGGTCACGTACTCCTCGGCCTGGGCGGCATCGGCGGCAGCCCCATACTGGGCGGCCAACGCCTGACCCAGCGCCTCGACGGCGATCTTGCTGAAGAGCATGTCGCGGAAGACGTCGTCGCTGGGAGTGTCCCCCTCGAAGAGAGCTTCGATATCCGACAGGCGGATGACGGCCTCGCCGACTCCGGCGATGTCCTCGTCCCCGCCGCAGCCGGCCACCAGTGCGAGGGCGAGCAGGACGGCGGCGAGCTTGCGCAAAGGATTCACTCCTGGGTATCGGGAGGCCACATTGTACGGATGAACCCGGTGAGCGCCGTCGCCGGCGATCGCTCCGGCGTCGGGATGAAGAGCTCCCCGGAGCGCAGCACCGCCCGCGGCGCCAGCCGCTGCAGCCGCACCTCCTGGGAAGCGCTCAGCTCCACGGGGGCCAGCTTCACTTCGTGGCGGAGGCGCACCACCTCGACCAGGCCCACCCGCAGTGCCTCGACTCGCAGGCGGGCGATCTCGATGAGGGCCCGGGCCCGCGGCGGCAGCGGTCCGTAGCGATCCTCCCACTCGGCCACTACGTCGTCGACCGCCTCCTGTGCGCCGGCGGCGGCCAGGCGCCGGTAGGCCTCGAGGCGGGCCGCCTGGTCGCCCACGTAGTCGTCGGGCAGGTGCGCATCGACGGGCAGATCGATGCGCACCTCGGACGGCCGCGGCTCGGGCGTGCGCCCCGACTGGAGCTCGGCCACCGCCTCGGCCACCAGGCTCACGTAGAGGTCGAAGCCGACGGCGCTGATGTGCCCCGACTGCACCTTGCCCAGGATGCTCCCCGCCCCGCGTATCTCCAGGTCGCGCATCGCCAGCTGGAAGCCCGAGCCGAGGTCGCCGAACTCGCCGATGGCCTCCAGACGGCGATAGGCATCCTCGCTGAGGGAGAGCGTCTGGGGATGGAACAGGTAGGCATAGGCCCGCTGGCTGGAGCGCCCCACCCGCCCCCGCAGCTGGTAGAGCTGGGCCAGTCCGAGCAGGTCGGCCCGCTCGACGATGAGGGTGTTCACCTGGGGCAGGTCGAGGCCGGACTCGATGATGGTGGTAGCCACCAGCACGTCGTGGGCACCGCCCCAGAAGTCGAGCATCACCTGCTCCAGCTGGCCCTCGTTCATGCGGCCGTGGGCCACGGCGAAGCGGGCCTCGGGGACGAGGGCCCGGAGGCGAGCCAGGGCGGAGTCGATGGACTCGATGCGGTTATGGACGTAGAACACCTGGCCTTCGCGCAGCATCTCCCGGCGGATGGCCGCCGACACCGTCTGCGAGTCGTAGGGCCCGACGAAGGTGAGGATCGGGTGGCGGTCCTCGGGAGGGGTGGCGATGCGGCTCACCCGGCGGATGCCGGTGAGCGCCATCTCCAGTGTGCGGGGAATGGGGGTAGCGGTCAGGGTGAGCACGTCCACCGAGGTGCGCAGCGCCTTGATGCGGTCCTTGGCGGCCACCCCGAAGCGCTGCTCCTCATCGACCACCAGCAGCCCGAGATCGCGGAAGCGGACGTCCTCGCTGAGGAGGCGATGGGTGCCGATGACCAGGTCGACCTCCCCGCTGGCGAGGCCGGCCAGCACCTGCTGCTGCTGGCGCGCCGTGAGGAAGCGGCTGAGCACTTCCACCCGCACCGGGTAAGGCGCCAGGCGGTCGGAGAAGGTCTGGTGGTGCTGCTGGGCGAGCAGGGTGGTGGGCACCAGCACCGCCGCCTGCTTCCCGTCCTGGACGGCCTTGAAGGCGGCCCGCACCGCCACTTCGGTCTTGCCGAAGCCGACGTCCCCGAACACGAGGCGATCCATGGGCTCGGCGGATTCCATGTCCTCCTTGACTTCGGCCACAGCCGTCAGCTGGTCAGCCGTCTCCTCAAAGGGGAATGCCGACTCCAGCTCGGCCTGCCAGGGAGTGTCGGGCGGGAAGGCGTGGCCTTCCACCCGCGCCCGGTCCCGGTGCAGCGCCACTACCTCCTCGGCCACCGCCGCCACCGCCCGGCGCACCCGCCCCTGGGTGCGCTCCCAGTCGGCCCCGCCCATGTGGGAGAGCCGGGGGGCCTCACCCCCGGTGTAGGCGCGCACCGCCGCCAGCTGGTCGGTGGGCACGTAGAGGCGGTCCTGCCCGGCGTAGGCCACCAGCAGGTAGTCCCGTTCGATGCCGGCCACCGTCTGAGTCACCAGGCCCTCGAAGCGGCCGATGCCGTGGCGGTGGTGGACCACGTAGTTGCCGGGGCTCAGGTCGGCATAGCCCACCGGCCCCGCACCGCCGCGGGGAGGGCCCACCCGCCGGTGGGCCCGGCGCCGGCCGGCGATCTCCTGCTCCCCGAGGACGGCAATCGCCTCGGTGACGAAGCCGTGGTGCACGCCGGTGGCGAGCACGATGCTCTCCCGTCCCTCCACCGCCGCCCGGCGGGGCAGGCCCACCCCGTTCTCCGCCAGCACCCGGGCCACCCGGTCGGCGGCGGGGACACCGTCCATGGCCACCACCACCTGGGTGCCCCGTCCCAAGAGCCGGCGCAGGGCGGCGGCCACCGACTCGGCGTCGCCCGGGACCGCGTCGAACCCGGAGACGGCCAGGGCCTCCTCACCCGGGCCGGCAGCGAGAGGCGGGGCCTCGAGCAGCCGATCGGCGGGCAGGGACATCGGCAGGTACAGCACCGGGTGGTCCCCGGCGGCCGGGGCCCCTGCCCCCCAGGTGGGGGCCAGGGCGGCGGCCAGGTCGGCTTCCTCGCGCCGCAACTCGGCGGCGCGGTCGGCACTGCGGGCCGGGTCGAAGAGCACCACGGTCCCCGGCGCCTCGTCCAGGGCGGTGCGCTCCGGCGCCAGCCACGGGAGCCAGGACTCCATCCCCGGGAACCAGATGCCGTCGGCCAGGCGGTCCCAGGTGGAGGCGGCCCACGGCTCCCGGCCGGCCAAGCCGGCGGCGGCGTCCCGCACCCCGGCGTCGGGCCGCACCTCGCGCGCCGGGTAGGTCACCAGCTCATCGAGGCGGTCGGTGGAGCGCTGGTCGGCCACCGAAAACGCCCGTACCTCCTCCACCCGGTCGCCCCAGAAGTCCACCCGGCGGGGCCCCGGGCCCTGGGCCGGGTAGACGTCCACAATGCCGCCCCGCACCGCCATCTCCCCGCGCGCCTCCACCCGGTCGGTGCGGTGGTAACCACCGGCAGTGAGCTCGGCGGTGAGGCGCTCCAACGAGAGCTCGTCGCCGGGGCGGACCACCACCGGAGACACCGCCGAGGGACTCACCCGCTGGGTGACCGCCCGCACCGAGCCCACCACCAGCCCGGAGGCCAGCCGGTGGCGGGCGACCGCCCGCGCCCCCATCGCCTGCACGCTCGGGGAGACGTGCTCGAAGGGCAGGGTCTCCCACGCGGGCAGGTGTCGCGCCTCCCCGAAAAGGGCGGCGTCCTCGGCCAGCTCCTCGGCCTCCCGCTCCCCGGGGACGATGGCCAGCACCGGCCGGTCGGCGGCCAGGCCCCCCAGGAAAAGGGCGCGCAGGCCGGGGGGCACCACCAGGCGGCCGGGGACGGTCGGGCGGTGCCGCCACCGTTCGAGAAGTGCAGCCAGCGAGGGCGGCATAGGCCGGAGGGTACCGCCGGCTCAACCGGGCGGATCGGGACCGGTGGGGAGCAGCGGCTCCACCAGCCTCGCCCGGACTTCCGGCCGTAGAGGGTCGGGGCCCGGCCGAAAGGCCCGGCCGTCGGGGCGGAGGAAGGTCAGCTGCCGATCGGGGTGGCCGGCCAACCGCCAGCCGCCCTCATGCACCAGGCGGTGGTGATGCCCGCAGAGGGTCACCAGGTTGTCTAGATCGGTGCCACCTCCCTCCGCCCAGTGGATCAGGTGGTGCAGGTGCACCCAGCGGGTGCGCTCGCAGCCAGGGAAGCGGCACCCCCGATCGCGGTGGCGCACCTGGCGGGCCAACCAGGGCGGGACGGTGCGGGCGGCCCGGCCGATGCCCAGGGTGGAGCCGTCGGGGCCCTCGGCGACGGTTTGCACCCGGGCGTCGCAGGCCAGGCGCCGGGCGGCCTGGGCCGACAGCACCGGGCCGCCTTCCACCTCGGCCGTCCCGGAGGCCGCGGCCAGCACTTCGGCCTCCACGTGGACGACCAGGGTGACCGGGGCAGGGTCGCCGACTGCGAGACCGGCCTCGGCCAGCTCGACCAGGGCATCGGCGGCTCGCACCTCGTATGGGTCGTACAGCCCGGTCTCGGCCCGGCGGGGGGCTCGGTCGGCAATGGCGGCCAGCGCCCGCTCGACCACGGCGCCTTCCTCGGCCGCGAGCAGGCCGCTCAGGCGCCACTGGACACCCCGCCTCTCCCACCACCAGCGCACCGAGCGAACCACCTCACCAGCCCGGCGGGAGCTCTCCCGCCTGCGGCGGGCGGCGCGTTCGAGCCGGGCGGCGGACGAACCCAGGGCATCGGCCAGCACCGCCTCGTCGGTGGCCACCGTCGCCACCTCGGCGGCGGCCCGCACCTGGTCCCAGGAAAGCCGGCCTTCCTCAAATGCACCGGCCAGGCGCGGCAGCCAGCGCAGCCGGTCGGCGGTCTCGCACCAGGCGGCGGCGGTGCCGTAGGAGACGCCCAGCCGGCCCACCAGCCAGGCGGCCATGGAGGTGGCGCCGTCCTCCGCCCAGAGTCGCCGGCGGTCGAAGGCCGATACCACCTCGAGCTGAGCCCTCTGGATGGCGCAGGCGGCGGCGTGCAGCTGGGCCATCGCTTCGGTCAAATCGTCGATGGGAGCGGAGGCGAGGGCGTCGGCATCCACATCGACAAGGTATTCCACGGGTGTGACAGCCTCCGGCTCGCCCCCGGCAGCGGCCGACATGGGGGAGACCCCCGGCGACGCCTTTCGCGGGCCGGCGTAGGCTGGCCTTGGGTCGGACCGCCAGAGAGAGCAGCGCGTGAGGAAGAGCCTCCGGATTCGGATCGGGGCCGTCCGGGCGGCGGCGGCCCTGCTGGCCGTCGTGCTGGCGGCTTCCTGCACCGCTGCTCCCAACGGCGCGCAGTCGGCGTCGACCACCACCATGCCCGCCGCCACAACCTCGGCGCCAGCGCCGACGCAGACCACGACCTCAACGACGCCGGGGCCTACGACCACTACCACCACCCTCGCCCTCCCCGACGAGGTGCGCCTCATCTTCGACTACCTGGCCGCCCTGACCTCCATCAGGCCGCACGAAGGCTGGCGCAACTCGGCTACGAGCGGGGAGGCCGAGGCACTGGACTTCGTGGCCGGGGTGCTCGGCGGCTTCCCCTACCTCCGGAGCCTGGGCCTGAAACTGGAGCGGCAGAGCTTCTCGGTCTTCGTCTCCACCGAACTGCGGGAGAGCCGGCTCTACCTGACCATCGGCGGGCAGGAAGTCGAAGTCGCCGCCGACGCCCCCCGGGGCCATCGCTACGACCTTGCCCAGGCGCGGCGTTTCGACTCCGACGGCGGGCTCAACGACTCGGAGCCGGGCCCGGTGACGGCGGAGGGGGAGGTCGTGGTGGTTCGCTCGGAAGAGGAGATCACCGCGCTTGCCGGCGCCGGGGTAAGCGGTGCGATCGTGCTTGTCGACTACGAGATGATCAACCCGTTCTCTCGCCCGGTGCCGGAAGGGTCCGAGCTGCTCACCGCGCTCATCGACGGCGGGGCAACGGGGCTGGTGCTGGTCACCGACTCGGCCGCCGGCCCGGGTGCCCAACCCGGCTACCTGGCCGGAGACGGGAAGGTGCTGGAGAACGTCACCACCGAGGCCGTCCCGCCGGTGCTCAACGTCCGCCTGGAGGATTGCGCCGGAGCCGGGATCACCGGTTGGGACGACCTGGCGAGGGTCGAGTCGGGCCGCCTCGTCTGGGACGCCGACGTCTTCTCTCCCGGCAGCTCGGGGAACCTGGTCGCCCGGATCCCTGGGGCCGACCCCTCGCACGCGGTCATCCTGGGAGCCCACATCGACAGCGCCAACTCCCCGGGGGGCGTCGACAACGGCCTCAACGCCGCGTTGCTCCTCGACCTGGCCCGGGTGCTCGATGAGGGGCGCACCCAGCCCCCCGTCGACCTCTACCTGGTCTGGTTCGGCAGCGAGGAGATCGGCCTCTACGGCTCGCTCCACTTCGCCGACACCCACCAGGAGCTGCTCGATCGGGCCCTGGGAGCGGTGGGACTCGATGCGATCGTCGTGGAGACGCCCCCGGGGTACCTGGTGCTGGACAGCTGGTCGCACAGCCGTTTCGGCGACGACCGGCTCACCTTCGCCCGTTACCTGGAGCAACTCGCCGCCGCGCACGGCATCACCGTCGACGAGGTGGCCGATATCCAGAGCCTCTCCTCGGACAACACCATGTTCAGCGCCTTCCTCCCTCAGGCCGGCCTTGCCCTCGGCGGCCCCACCGGCGGCTACGGGCACACCCCCTACGACACCTGGGAGGCGGCGGCCGCCCAGGCGGACCAGGTGGGGCAGGTGGCGGCACTGACTCTCCTGGCCGCCACCGAGACCGGCCGCGACCTGCCCGACTTGCGGGTGGCCCCGGACCCGGACCGCCACGCCCTCATCATCGGCAGCCACACCGAGGTCGCCCAGATGTCCGGACCCATGCTGGTGGACCTGGCGTATGCGCTGGCCTGGGAGGGCTTCGACATCGACACCGTGCCGTACGGCCGGCCGATCGCCCCGGAGGATCTCGAGGATGTGTCTCTGGTAGTGGTCCTGCCGATGATCGACTACGCCGAAAGGGACGACGGCCCGCACGACGAGGGGTGGACCGCGCAGGAGATCGCGGTCCTTACCGACTACGTGGAGGACGGTGGGTTGCTGATGCTGGTCAACAGCGCCCGGCGGGTGGTGTTCGGGCGAACCTACGGCTTCAACGAGGACTGGGGCGGGCTGAATCCCCTGGCCGAGCGGTTCGGCGTCGCCTACGAGGACGGCACTGTGCCGGGAGCCGCCGCCCCCGTATCGACCGAGCACCCTCTCACGCAGGGCGCCCCGATCTTGGGGATGATCGTCGACAACGGCGTCCCCTTCCGCATGACCGACGGCCTGGTGTTGGCGGAGTCGGGCAGGCGCCCGGCGGCGGGCCTCGTCGCCTACGGGGCGGCGGGGGGAGAGCTGCTGGTGCTGGCCGACCTGGGCATGCTGCAGCCGGTGCGGCTCATGCCTCCCGGAACCGACAACCTCGGGTTCCTCCGGAACCTGGCCGCCTATGCCCGGGACCACTGAGCGGTCGCCGACGACTCAGGCCAACCCCTGCTCCCGGTACCAGGCGACGGTGGCCCGCAGCCAGTCCTCCAACGG
>CAYGYX010000056.1:0-12247 GCA_964354255.1 uncultured Acidimicrobiia bacterium
ACTTCAAGCGGCCCCAGCAGTAGACGCCGAATCGACCGGTGACCGCTCACTCCGCCCAGACTCACCACACGACCAGACCAAGCAGGCACCAAACCAGCCAAACCACACCCAGAACGAGACCTGTCATCAGCTAACCGATTCGAACCTGTCTCGCCACCTGACCAGCTCATACGCTCAGAGGCCTGCAAGTCCTCGCCGGGGAACAGGTCGGCCAGGTCGAGGTCGATGCCCGCTTCGGCGGCCAGGTCGCCCAGGCCGCCGGCCACGTTCTCCACCATCAGCTCGAGGTCGTCCTCCCGCTGGCCGTCCGACAGGGAGGCGTGCAGCCGGGCCGTCTCGGCGTCGACCATGGTCATCTGGATGGCCCCGGCGTCGTGGCGGTAGAGGACGTTGGAGAGCAAGCAGTCGCCCCAGTGGCAGCCGAGCAGGTGTAGCTCCACCAGTAGGCCGGCGAAGGCATCCAGCATCTGGTTGGGCCGCTCCCCGAAGCCCCAGCCGGAGAGCAGCTCCCGATACGAGAAGGCGCACTCGACGTAGGCGGTGACCAGGGCGGCCGAGGCCTCCTCGTGAGGGTCCAGCCAGGGGCGCTCGGCCGGCCCGATCGGTCGCACCGCCGGGGCCCCGAGGTCTTCCAGGCGGCGGAGCACGGAGTACTCGTGGCGGGCCGGGGACAGGGGCAGCTCCTTCAGCGCGTGGATGCCGTCCTCGAAGCCGAAGTCCTGGACCCGGTGGCGGGAGATTCCCTTGGGCAGGTCCAGGCGGCGGGCTGGTGCCAGTCCGCCATGGGGCGATCCCAGGGGAGATCGAGCAGGCCGGGGTGGCCGCCCCGCACCGTCAGCTTCGGCGTTGCCACGGCGCAATTGGGGCCGCGCCGAGGCGGCTGCGCAGGCAGAGAGCGCCCCGGGCGAGCCGCACCGGCCGGGATCTGGGGCGTAGCATCGCCGCCATGTCTACCCCAACCGTGTCAACGCCGCCGCCTCGCGTCGCGACCTCGCACACCGACATCGATCGGGCCCTCGCCACCCTGACCGAACGGGCCCCGGCCTGGGCCGCCCTGTCGCTCGACGACCGCATCACCTATCTGCGTTCCCTTTGCGCCGGCACCTGGGCCGCCGCTCCGGGCCTGCTGGCCGACACCTGCGCCGTCAAGGGCTTCGTCGGCCCGCAGGTGGGGGAGGAGTGGGTGGCCACCGTCGTGTCGATGCTGCGGACCATGCGGATCATGCTCGACACGCTCGAAGGGATCCGCCGGAGCGGGCGGGTCCCCCTGCCCGGGTCGGCCGTGCGGGTGCGGCCCGACGGGCAAGTGACGTTGCGCGTAGTCCCGGTGAACGTCTACGACCGCCTGCTCTTCGCCGGGGTCACGGCCGACCTGTGGGTGGACCCCCGGGTGGCCCGGGCGGACCTCGAGGCGAGCATGGGGGCTTTCTACACCAAGGGGACGACGCCCCCCGCCGGGGTGTCGCTGGTGCTGGGGGCGGGGAACGTGGTCGCCATCAGCTTCCTCGACGTGGTCCACAAGCTGTTCGTGGAGGGCACGACGGTCCTGATCAAGTTCAGCCGGGTGGCCGAGTACATGGGCCCGCACTTCGAGCGGGCCTTCGCCGATTTCATCGCCGCCGGCTTCGTGCGGACGGCGTACGGGGGCCGCGCCGAGAACGGCGACTACCTGGTGCGCCACCCGGCGGTGAGCGGGGTGCACATCACCGGTTCGGCCGGCAGCTACGACGCCATCGTCTGGGGGCCCGGGGCGGCGGCCCGCAAGGCGGCCGGCACGCCGATCCTCGACAAGCCCGTCACCTGTGAGCTGGGCAATGTGAGTCCGGTCATCGTGATCCCCGGGCGGTGGTCGGAACGGGCACTGCGACTGCGAGCCGAGGACGTCGCCACCCAGATCACTCAGAACGTCGGCTTCAACTGCAACTCCGCCCGGGTGGTGGTCCTTCCCGAGCGCTGGCCACAGCGGGAAGCTTTCCTCGAGCACCTGCGGCAAGTGCTCCGCTCATTGCCGCCGCGGCGGGCCTACTACCCGGGAGCCGAAGCCACCTACGACCGTTACCTGGCGTCCCACGACCGCGTGGAGACGTTCGGGCGGCGCGAGGGCGGAGTGCTTCCCCCCGCCCTGCTGATCGACGTCGACCCCGAAGTCGACCACCTCGTCTTCCGGGAGGAGCCGTGGTGCCCGCTGGCAGCCACCACCCTGCTGCCGGGCGACACCGCGGTGGAGTACCTGGATCGGGCAGTGTCCTTCTGCAACGAGCGGCTCGCCGGCACCCTGGATGCGACCGTTATCGTCGATCGCTCTACGGCGCGAGACATGGGGCCCGCCTACGACGCCGCCCTGGCCGGGCTGCGCTACGGGGTGGTGGCGGTGAACATCTGGTCGGCGGCCGGGTTCGTCTTCGGGTCCATACCGTGGGGCGCCTTCCCGGGGCACACCCCGGCCGACATCGGCAGCGGCTTGGGCTTCGTGCACAATGCCCGCCTGGTGGACCGGCCGCAGAAGACGGTGGTCAAGGCCCCCTTCCTCCTGTACCCCAAGCCCCCGTGGTTCGTCACCCACCGCCACTCGGACCGCGCCCTCGCCGGAGTCGCCGCGCTGGAAGCCGACCCCCGCCGGTGGTGGCGGCTCCCGGGCATTGCCTTCTGGTCGGTGCTCGACTGAGCTCTGCCGGTTCGGGGGACCGGCTCAGGGTCGGCGCAGCGCCATCCCTTTGTAGGAAGGGACGAAGCCGGCGGCGGCCAGGGTCGCGGCCAGCACCGACGTTTCGGCGGACTCGCCGTTCACCGTCGACAGCACGCGCCGGCGGAGGCGGCGGCCCAGGCCGGCCAGGGCTTCGGCCACGGCGGCCCGGTCGTCCTGATCGTCGGAGAAGGTAAGGACCCGGTGGCCGCCTCGTTCCACGAAAGCCTCCAGGCGGCCGGCCAGGAGGATCACGTGCGCCCCGGCGGAGCGGGAGGGCTGGCCGGCCGGGTGATCAGGCCAGGGAAGAGCAGCACCGTACGCGTTGGCCGGGTCGGCAGCGGCGAGGATGGTGACGCCGTCGGCCTCCCCGACCCGGAGGCGGTCGAGGGCCCCGGGCAGGGCGAATTGCGACCCGCCCAGGCCCTCCACGAAGTAGCCGCGCCGCACCCGACCGGCTTCCTCCATGGCGGACAGCACCGGGTAAAGGCCGGCGAAGCCGCCGGGCACCTCCTCGGCGAGGACGGCGTCGCGGACCACGATGCCGTGGCGTTCGAGCAGTTGGCCGGCGCGGGCGGCAGCCGAGGCCGTGGGCGTCGGCGGGCGGTCGAGCAGGTCGGACGCCAGGTACCAGCGGCCGCTGCCGGCCGGCGGGGCATCGGTGGGCAGGCGGCCGCGGCCGAGGCGTTGTTGAGCGCGGCGGCCGGCGAGGAAGGCCCGTAGTGGGACCAGGGTGTCGTTGGCGACCTCCCCGGCCCAGACCAGGTCCCAGAGGGCGGCGAGGGTGGCGGCCGGGTCGCCCCCACCCACCGCCCGGTACAGGTCGGCGAAGAAGGACGCGCCGCGTCGGGCGAGGTGAGCCCGGATGGCCTCGCAGGCCTCACCCTCCGGGGCGGGCGAGGCGGGCGGCCAGGCCAGGGCGGCCACCTCCGCGCGCCGGTACAGGGCTACCCGGCCGTCTCCGGCCCCGAGCGGCCCCCGCCCCAGCCAGATCACCTCGCCGGCGGCGGTGAGGGCGTCGAGCAGGTCGGGCCGGTAGTCGAGCCGGCAGGGGAGGATGTCCGGCTCCAGGATGGAGGCAGGGAAGGCGGCCCCCTGCAGGCGGCGGACCGCCTCGGCGAGCGCCCCGGAGGAGGGGTCGCTCCCGCCGATGCCGTGCCAGCCCACCGCGAAGCGGGCATAGGCGACGGCGTCGACCGCCTCCACCTGGCGGCGGAGGCGGGCCAGGGAGCGGCGCCGCAGGCGGCGCAGCACCTCGGCATCCACCCACTCCCGTCCCTCCCCGCGGGGGAGGAAGGCCCCCCGCACCACCCGGCCCTGTTCCTCGAGGCGGGCGAGGGTGTCCGCTACCACCGCCGGCGGCAGTCCCAGGGCGGCGGCCGCCCCGGCGACGGTGAAGGGCCCGTGGGTGCGGGCATGGCGCCCGACCACATCGCCCAGGGGATCGGCCACCGCCTCGAGGAAAGCCGGCGGGACGACGGCGGGGGGCGGCACGCCGAGGGCATCACGCAGGCGGGAAGCATCCTCGGCCGCCGTCCAGTGGGGGATGCCCGCGAGGGTTACGGCCATGACCCGGTGTTGCGCGGAGAGGGCGGCGAGCAGTGCCCCCGGGTCCTCGTCGGAGCAGCGGGCCGCCACTTCCTCGCCGGTGAGCGGGCCGAGGCGGCTCAGCAGGTCGGCCACACCATCGGCCCCCGACACCTGGTAGCCGGGGGTGAGGTGCTGCAGCTCCGCCTCGACCGCCGCCACTGCCTCCGGGTCGAGCAGCTCGCGCAGCTCCGGCTCTCCGAGCAGCTCGCGCAGCAGGTTCTGGTCGATGGTGAGGGCGGCCGCCCGCCGTTCGGCGGGCGGGGCGTCGTACTCGTAGAGGTAAGAGGCGATGAAGTCGAGGGAGAGCGACGAGGCGAACGGGCTGGGCCCGGTGGTGCGGACGATGGCCACCCGCACTCGGCGGGCGGTGATGTCGGCGAGGACCTCCTGCAGGGCGGGGAGGTCGAAGTGCTCCTGGAGCACCTCGCGGTAGGCCTCGAGCACGATGGGGAAGGCGGGGTAGCGGCCGGCGGCGGCCAGCAGGCCGGCCGCGCGGCGGCGCTGCATCCACAGCGGGGTGCGCCGGCCCGGGCGACGGCGGGGGAGGAGGAGGGCGCGGGCCGCCGCCTCGCGGAAGCGGGCGGCGAACAGGGCGCTGCGCCCGGCCTCGTCCACCACGAGCCGTTCGACCTCGTCGGGCTGGAGGAGCAGCTCGGCCGGGTCGGGCGTGTCATCGGCGTCGGGGAAGCGCAGGATGATGCCGTCGTCCGACCAGACCGCCTCGGCCTCGAGGCCGTGGCGTTCGCGGATCCGGCGGGAGGCGGCCAGGGCCCAGGGGGCATGGAGGCGGGCCCCGAAGGGGGAGAGGAGCACCAGGCGCCAGTCGCCCATCTCGTCGCGGTACTTCTCGATCACGATGCTGCGGTCGGTGGGCAGGGCGCCGGTGGAGGCCCGCTCCTCGGCGAGGTACTGGACGAGGTTGGCCGCCGCCCACGGATCGAGGTGGTACTCGTCGCGCAGCACCCGCTGTGCCGCCGCCGGCTCGAGGGCTCCGATCTCCCTGACGAAGGCCCCCAGGGCCCGACCCATCTCCAGGGGCCTCCCCGGGGTGTCGCCCTTCCAGAAGGGGAGGCGGGGGGCGGCGGCCCCGGGGGCGGGCGCCACCACCACCCGGTCGGTGGTTATCTCGGCGATCTGCCAGGCGGAGGAGCCGAGGACGAAGGTGTCGCCCACCCGGCTCTCGAAGACCATCTCCTCGTCGAGTTCCCCCACCCGGCCGCCCTCGGGCAGCACCACCGTGTACAGGCCGCGGTCGGGGATGGTGCCCGGGTTGGTGACCGCCAGCAAACGGGCGTTGCCCCGGGGAGTGAGCACTCCCTGGACCCGGTCCCAGTTGAGGCGGGGGCGCAGCGCGGCGAACTCGTCGGACGGGTAGCGGCCGGCGAGCATGTCGAGGACCGCCTCGAAGGAGGCTCTACCCAGCCCCGAGTAGGGCGCCGCCCGGCGCACCAGGTCGTAGACCCGATCGACCCGCTGCGGGCCGACGGCCACCATGGCCACTACCTGCTGGGCGAGGACGTCGAGGGGGTTGGCCGGGATGCGGGTCTCCTCGATCAGCCCCTGCTCCATGCGTCGCACCACCACCGCCGCCTCGAGCAGGTCGCCGCGGTGCTTGGGGAACACCCTGGCCCGGCTGGGCACTCCCACCTGGTGCCCGGCCCGGCCCACCCGCTGCAGGCCCTGGGCCACACTGGCGGGCGATTCGACCAGGACGACCAGGTCGACCGCGCCCATGTCGATGCCCAGCTCCAGCGTCGAGGTCGCCACCACGCAGCGCAGCGTCCCCAACTTGAGGCCCTCCTCGATGGCCAGGCGCTGCTCCCGGGAGACCGAGCCGTGGTGGGCCTTGGCCACCTCCTCGCCGGCCAGGTCGTTCAGGTGGGTGGCGAGGCGCTCCGCCAGGCGCCGGCTGTTGACGAAGATGATGGTGGAGCGGTGCGCCAGGGCCAGCGCCAGCAGGTGCGGGTACATCGCCGGCCAGATGGAGCGGCGGGGCGATGCCTCGCCGGGGGCCGGCGGCGGGGCCGCCTGCTCGGGGTGGGTCATGTCCTCGACCGGGACCACGACCTCCAGTTCCAGGAGCTTGTCCCGGGGGGTGTCCACGATGGTCACCGGGCGGGGGCGCCACCTGCCCTTCTCGATAGTTCCCCCGGCTAGGAAGCGGCCGATGGCCTCCAGCGGGCGCTGGGTGGCGGAGAGGCCGATGCGCTGCGGTGCAACCGTGGTCGCTTCCTCGAGGCGCTCCAGGGTGAGGGCCAGGTGGGAGCCTCGCTTGGTGGCGGCGACGGCGTGGATCTCGTCGACGATCACCCAACGCACCGGTGCCAGGATCTCGCGGGCCGACGAGGTGAGGATCAAGTACAGGCTCTCCGGGGTGGTGATGAGGATGTCGGGCGGATGCCGCGACATCAGGCGCCGCTCGTCGGCCGGGGTGTCGCCGGTGCGCATGGCGGTGGTCAGGGAGGGCGCCGGGGTGCCGAGGCGCTCGGCGGTGCGGGTGATGCCGGCCAGGGGGGCGCGCAGGTTGCGCTCGATGTCGTAGGCCAGGGCCTTCAGCGGGGAGACGTAGAGCAGGCGGCAGCGCCCCCGCTCGACGGGGGGAGGGTCGGCGAAGAGGCGGTCGAGGCCCCACAGGAAGGCGGCCAGCGTCTTGCCGGAGCCGGTGGGGGCGTGGATCAGGGTGTGCCGGCCGGCGGCGATCGCCGCCCACCCCTGTTCCTGGGCGGGGGTCGGGCCGGGGAAGGTGGCGCGGAACCACTCTGCCACCGGCCGGGTGAACAGCTCGAGGGATGACATCGTGCGGAGGGTACCGGGCGGGGCCGACCCGGGGCGGGGCCGGGGGCGGCAGCCGCGGCATCGAGGCGCGCGACCGCCCCTGGCGGCCTTTCTGCCAGACTCCCCCGCAATGGACATCGGCGTCAGCCTGGTCGAGGCCTACCTGCGCCTCTGCGGCTATCTGACCCTGACCGAGTTCGGCATCCAGGGTCGGGCGCCCGACGGCGGCTTCGAGTCGATCACCGACGTGGACGTCATGGGACTGCGCCTGCCCGGCGACGTCTACGCCGCCGAGCCCGAGGGCCCCGATGCCCGCCTCCTGCTGATCGAGGACCCGGTGCTGCAGCTTCACCCGGGCATGGTGGACGTCCTCATCGGGGAGGTGAAGCAAGGCGAAGCTCAGTTCAACCCCGGGCTGCGGCGCCGCGAGGTGCTGCACTCACTGCTGCGACGAGTGGACTGGCTCTACGCCGAGCCGCTGGAGGAGGTGGTCGGCGACCTCACCGGCCACTACCTGCGCATGAGTCCGGCCCGCGGGGGCGGGCAGATCCGCACCCGCCTGGTGGCCTTCGGCCGCAGCCCGCACTGCAACCTGCACACCATCTCCCACGCCCACATCGTCGAGGCCATGGTCGGGTTCCTCTCCGGCCTGGGCGAGGCCTTCCAGCCGGTGCAGTTCCCCGAGGCCGCCCCGGCCATGCTCAACCTCCTGCTGAAGCACGGCTTCCGGCTCACCCGGCCGGCGGAGGGCGGCTCAGCGGCGGGCGGCGGCGGCGAAGGCCCGCGCCCGGCCAGGGTCGACGGGGGAGGCGGTGACGCCCTCCCGCTTCAGCGCGGTGCCGGCGATAATCCCGTCGGCCGCCCGTAGCACTTCGGCTACCGACTCGGCGGTCACCCCGGAGCCGGCGTAGACGAGGGCGCCGGGGGCTGCCGCCTTCACCCTGCGCAGATCGTCGAGCGAGGCGGGCTGCCCGGTGGCCGCCCCGGTGACGATGAGGCCGTCGGCGCCGGCCCGCTCCCACGTGTCGGCGGCCGCCTGTTCGAGGGTGAGCCCGGGCGGCGGGGAGGCGTGCTTGACGAACACGTCGGCGAGGATCTGCAACGGTGCGCCGAGCGAAGCGCGCAGACGGGCCACCTCGGCGGCCCGGCCGGCGATCGGCCCCTGGTCGGTGTGCATCGACCAGGTCAGCACGTTGACCCGGATGAAGGCGGCCCCCGTGGCGGCAGCGATGGCAACCGCGGCGAGGGCGTCGTTGCGCAGGACGTTCACCCCCACCGGCATGGGGACGGCGTGCCGCACTTCGGTGACCGCCCGGGCCAATGCCGCCACCGTGACCTTGGGAACGTCGTCGGGGTAGAAGGGAGCGTCGCCGTAGTTCTCCACGAGGACGGCGTCGAAACCGGCCTCCTCGAGGGCCCGGGCGTCGGCCAGGGCGGCGGCCAGGACGGCGTCGAGGTCCCCGGAGAAGCGCGGCGCGCCGGGGAGAGGCCCCAGGTGCACCATGCCGATGAGGGGCCCGATCACACGTACGCCCGGGCGACGCGCAGGGCGGTGGCTGCCAGCTGGCCCGTGGCCACCAGGTCCTTCTCCTTGCCTTTCGGGAGGCGGCGTACCACCAGGCGGCACCAATCCCCGGCCTGGCCCCGGATCACCTGGTCCGAGTCCTCGGGCCCGAAGACCCACCGGGCGTACCCGGGCCCGACCAGTTCCACCCGGATGGGCCCCTTGTATTTCTCCCCGGCCCGCGAGAAGGCGTAGGGCAGGGTCTTCCAGCCCAACCAGGCGATGTGGCGCAGACGGGCGGTGTCGGCCACCTCTCGCTCCAGGGCGGCCACGACGTCCAGGCCGTGCGCCCAGGTCTCCATGAGCCGAGTTGTGGCGAAAGTGCGGGCCCCCATCGGCCCGGCGTACCAGGACACCCGGGCCTGGAGGGGGGTGCGGGAGAGGGCCTCGACCACCGCCGCCCGGCTGTGGCGCCACCACTCGATGACCTCCTGGGGCCGCTTGCTCCGCCCGGCCTCGACTCCCAGGTGGTTGTAGGTGTCAACCCCGCCGGCGGCCTTGATCTCGGCGGCCAGCTTGCGGTCGCCGGCGATGGCCCGCAGGGCCCGCTCCTCGGTGGCGGCCAGGTGGCTGATCGTGTCCTGCACCGTCCAACCCCCGGCCGGGGTCTGGCGCTTCCAATCGCGGTCCGGGGCACGCTGCAGCAGCTGGTCCAGTGCCTGCTGTTCGGCGACGAGGTCGGCGAGAATCTCTCGCATCGGCTACAGGCTACTCGGCGTGGCCGGCCCCCGGTCAGGGCACCAGGGCGTTCAGGTGGTCGATCATGGCCCGCAGGCGGCCCAGGCTGCGCCGGTTGAAGTGGAGGCGCAGGCGGGGCAGGCACGGATGATCGCCCTCCTCTGCCTCGGCCGGGGTGGCTTCGATGGCCTCGATCCGGCCCGTGACGAGGATGTCCGGGAAGAGGTCGTTGAGCTCGGCCACTTGCTCGTCGGTGGGGAGATGGAGGAGGCGGAGGACCAGGCGCCCGTCCACGTAGCGCTGCGAGTGGTAGTTGGCGTAGAAGCGGGTGATCTCCTCGGCCGCCTCGGCGACACTGGTGGTGAAGCGGGACAGGTCCAGGTCGCCCTCGGTGATCATCCCCTTCGGCACCAGGGTGCCGGCGGCGAAGTTGAGCCACTCCCGCCAGTAGCCGGTCCCCGGTGCCTCCATGAGCACCACGGGGTGCAGGTCGCTCTTACCCGTCTGCATCAGGGTGAGGGTTTCCAGCGTCTCGTCGAGGGTACCGAAACCGCCCGGGAACAGCACGAAGGCGTTGGCCTCCTTGACGAACACCACCTTGCGGGAGAAGAAGTAGCGGAAGTTCACCACCTTGTCCGGCGGCACGTAGGGGTTGGCCTCGTCCTCGAAGGGGAGGCGGATGTTGACGCCGAAGGAACGCTCGCCGGCTCCCCGGTTGGCCGCCTCCATGATCCCAGGCCCGGCTCCGGTCATCACCATCCACCCCCGCTCCCAGGCCAGGTGCGCCGCCAGCTGCTGGGCGAGGGCGTAGTTGGGATCGCCGGAGGGAGTGCGGGCCGAGCCGAAAATGGCCACCTTGCGCACGTCCTGGTACCGGGAGAACACCAGGAAGGCATAACGCAGCTCCTTGACGGCCGTGTTGATGAGCCGCAGGTCCGCCCGGTCGGCCTGGTCCCGCAGGAGCTTGAGGGCGGTGACGATCAGCTCCTCGGCGAGATCGGCGTCGGGCTGTACCCCGCCGCCGGAGGGCGCGGCCGCGCCCACCAGACGGCGGATCTGGCGGTCGAGGGCGGGATTGCCTAGTTCGTAGGGCGGCATCGGCGCAGCGTCTTTCGAGGGCCGACGGTAGTCCTAGAGTCCGTCGAACATGCGGCACCTGGTCTGGGACTGGAACGGCACCCTCTTCGACGATCTGGAGATCGTCGTGGCTTCGGTGAACGTTTCGCTGCGGGCGATCGGGGTGTCCCCCATCGACGTCGACACCTACCGGGCGGTGTACCAGCGGCCCCTGCCCCGCTTCTACGAGAGCCTGCTGGGGCGGCCGGTCCCTCCCGAGGAGATGCGCTCGATCGACGACGACTTCCACGCCGCCTACCACGCCCTGCTCGACCAGGCCCGGCTGACGGTCGATGCCCGCCGGGCGGTGGAGTTGGTGGCCGAGCGCGGGCAGACGCAGTCGGTGCTCTCGATGTGGTGGCACGACCGCCTGGTCCCGGCGGTGCGCTTCTTCGGGCTTGAGGACCGCATGCTGGCAGTGGACGGCCACCGGGGCACCCCGGGGGCGTCGAAGTCCAAGCACCTGGCCGGGCACGTCGGCCAGCTCACCAGGCTTTTCCCTGAGCTGGTGCGGCGCGAGGCGATGACGGTGATCGGTGACGTCACCGACGACGCCGATGCCGCCCGGGCGGTGGGGGTGGGGTGTGTGCTCTACGACGGGGGCTCGCAGCCCCGGGCGGTGCTGGCGGCGACCGGAGTGCCGGTGGCGGCCACCCTGGTGGAAGCGGTGGAGATGGCGGGGGCAGGCTGAGGACGGGCCCGACCCGGCGGCCCCGGCACCCCATCGGCCGCTAGCCTGCTCCCGTCGGTCGAAGGGTGGCTAGGGTTCCGCCTGGCTTGCAGGGCCCGGTCCGAGCGCCACAGACGGCCCGCCGCGGCGGGCCAGCACCTCAGCGGGGAAAAGCCTCGAGGGGATAGGCCGGCACGGTTTTGCGCGTGCCGATCTGGAGGTGCAGTGGCCGGTCACCGGCCTCGCTCTCACCTCGGGGCCGTCGCCCTGGCCCTGCTGGTGACGTTCCTGTGGAGCTCGTCCTGGGTGCTCATCCGCTGGGGCCTCGACGATGAGGGACTGCCGCCGGTCTCCTTCGCCGCTCTCCGCTACGCCCTGGCGGCCTTCCTCCTCCTCGGCTGGGCGGCGGCCGTCCCCCGCCATCGCCGCGGGTTGCTGGGGTTGCGCGGCCGCTTCCTGGCACGCCTCGCCGTGCTCGGGGTGGTGCTCTACGCCCTCACCCAGGGGGCCATGTTCGTGGCCATCGATCACCAGCCGGCTGCCACCACCAGCCTCGTCCTGGCGATGACACCGCTGCTGGTGGCCGGCCTCTCCTCGCGGTCTCTCGGGGAAGCCCCCCGGCCCCGCCAGCTGGCCGGGGCGGGCCTGGTGGCCGCCGGGGCCTGGGCCTTCTTCTCGGGAGGGCTGGGGGCAACGGTGGTCGGCATGGCGGCGGCCCTGCTCGGGCTCGCCGCCAACACCGGGTCCTCCCTGCTCGGGCGGGCCGTCAACCGGGGGGGTGAGGCGGAGCCCCTGGTGGTGACCGCGGTCAGCATGGCGGCGGGGGCGGTGGTCCTCCTCGCCGCCGGAGGGGCGATGGAGGGGCTGCCTGCCGTCTCGGCCCGCGCCTGGCTGATCGTGGCCTGGCTGGCCGTGGTGAACACCGCCCTTGCCTTCACCTGGTGGAACCTCAGCCTGCGCCGGCTCTCCGCGCTGGAGTCGGCGGTGATCAACACCAGCCTGCCGGCGCAGATCGCCGCCCTCGCCTGGGTCTTCCTCGACGAGTCCCTGGGTGCCGGCGAGATGTTGGGGGTCATCCTGGTCACCGCCGGGGTGCTGCTGGCCTCGACGGGAGCCGGCGCAGCCCGCCGGGCGCGGTGAGGGTTGGCCGGTCGGTCCCTATCGAGCGACT
>CAYGYX010000057.1:0-12219 GCA_964354255.1 uncultured Acidimicrobiia bacterium
CCATCCGGGAGGGTGGCCGCACCGTCGGCGCCGGCCGCGTCATCAAAATCATCAAATAGGTAAGTGGGTGCAGCCGTGGCTGAAGAGCACAGGATAAGGATCCGCCTGAAGGCGTACGACCACGAGGTGGTCGACGAATCGGCGCGCAAGATCGCCGAGACGGTGATCCGTACCCAGGCCAAGATCAAGGGCCCGGTGCCGCTGCCCACCGAGATACACCGCTATTGCGTTATCCGCTCGCCGTTCAAGGACAAGGACTCGCGCGAGCACTTCGAGATGCGCATCCACAAGCGGCTCATCGACATCCTTCAGCCGACGCCGAAGACGGTCGACTCGCTCATGCGCCTCGACCTGCCGGCCGGCGTGGAAGTAGAGATCAAGACGTGAAGGCCATCCTCGGCGAGAAGCTGGGTATGACCCAGGTCTTCGACGACCAGGCACGGGCGATTCCCGTGACGGTCATCAAGGCCGGGCCCTGCCGTGTCGTCCAGGTCAAGTCGGCCGACCACGACGGCTACGGCGCCATCCAGATCGCCTACCGGGAGCTGCCCGAGCGCAAGGTGAACCGGCCCCTGAGCGGGCACTACGCCGCCGCCGGGGTGCCTCCCCATCGCCACCTCGTCGAGGTCCGGGTCGACGACCCGAGCGCCTACGAGGTGGGCCAGGAGATCTCGGTCGCCGATGTGCTGGCCAAGGGGGGCCGGGCCGACGTGGCCGGCGTCTCCAAGGGGAAGGGCTTCGCCGGGGTCATCAAGCGGCACCACTTCGCCGGCCAGGGCGCCAGCCACGGCGCCCACCGCGTCCACCGGGCCCCGGGCTCCATCGGCGCCTGCGCCACCCCATCGCGGGTGTTCAAGGGCGTGCGCCTGCCCGGGCACATGGGCGCCGAGCGACGCACGGTGCTCAACCTCGAGGTGGTCGAAGTGGATGCCGAGCGGGGCCTGCTCCTGCTGCGTGGGGCGGTGCCCGGCTCCCGCGGCTCGGTGGTGCTGGTGAGAGAGGCGGTGAAGGCCAGTGGCTGACAAGGTGACCGCGGCGCTTTTCTCCTCGGCCGGGGATCCCATCGGTGAGGTGACGCTCGACCCCGCCGTGTTCGGGATCGAGCCGAATGTGGCGGTCATGCACCAGGTGGTCACCGCCCAGCTGGCCGCCGCCCGGTCGGGCACGGCCGACACCAAGACTCGTGGCGAGGTGCGCGGCGGCGGCCGCAAGCCGTGGCGGCAGAAGGGCCTGGGCCGGGCCCGCCAGGGCTCGATCCGCTCCCCGCAGTTCCGCGGCGGCGGTGTCGTCTTCGGGCCGCATCCGCGCAGCTACCGCCAGCGCACCCCCAAGAAGATGAGGCGCCTGGCGCTGCGCAGCGCCCTCTCCGCCCGGGCCGCCGAGGGGCAGGTCAAGGTGGTCGAGTCCTTCGACTGGGCCGAGCCGAAGACCAAGCAGGCCATCGCCCTCCTCAAGGCCATGGAGGTCTCCGGCAAGGCCCTGGTGGTGCTGGGCAAGGGCGACGAGGTGGCCGCCCGCTCCCTGGGCAACCTGCCGCAGGTGGTGCTCACCGAAACCGGGCGCCTGGCGACCTACGACGTGCTCTGGGCCGACACCCTGGTCTTCACTCGGGAGACGGTGGGTATGGCCGGCGGGCCGGCCCGCTTCGAGGTAGCCGGGGACGACTTCGTGCGCGAGGAGGGGGGCGGCTCGTGAAGAACCCCCGCGATGTCGTGCTGGCCCCGGTGGTCTCGGAGAAGTCGTACGACCTCATCGACGCAACCCACACCTACACCTTCCTGGTCGATCGTCGGTCCACCAAGACCGAGATCAAGAGGGCGGTGGAGGACATCTTCAAGGTGAATGTGGTGGCGGTGAACACCATGAACCGCAAGGGCAAGAGGAAGCGCACCGGCTGGACGTTCGGCACACGTTCCGACGTGAAGCGGGCGCTGGTCACCCTCGCCGAGGGCGACAGCATCGACATCTTCGGGGTGTGAGCATGGCCGTCAAGAAGTACAAGCCGACGTCGGCAGGCCGCCGCTTCCGAACGGTGTCCGACTTCGCCGAGGTAACCAAGACCGAGCCGGAGAAGAGCCTGCTCGACGTGCGCTCCAGCAGCGGGGGCCGCAACGCCTACGGGCGGCGGACGGCACGCCACCGCGGGGCCGGCCACAAGCGGCGCTATCGCATCGTCGACTTCCGCCGCAACAAGGACGGAGTCCCGGCCACCGTGGCCGCCGTCGAGTACGACCCCAACCGCAACGCCCGCATCGCCCTGCTCCACTACCACGACGGGGAGAAGCGCTACATCCTGGCCCCGTTGCGTATGGAGGTGGGCGACGTGCTCGCCTCCGGGGCCGGCGCCGAGATCAGGCCGGGGAACGCCCTGCCGCTGCGCAACATCCCGTCGGGCACTGTGGTCCACGCCGTGGAACTGCGGCCGGGCGGCGGCGCCAAGCTGGGCCGGTCGGCCGGCTCGGCCATCCAGTTGATCGCCAAGGAAGGGGGCCTGGCCCTGCTTCGGCTCCCCTCCGGCGAGATGCGCAACGTGCCGCTCGACTGCCGGGCCACCGTCGGCCAGGTGGGTAACCCCGAAGCCGAGCTGGTCAAGAGCGGCAAGGCGGGCCGCAGTCGCTGGCGGGGTATCCGTCCGCAGACCCGGGGCGTGGCCATGAATCCCATTGACCACCCCCTCGGCGGCGGCGAGGGGAAGAGCTCCGGGGGACGCCACCCGGTGAGCCCGTGGGGCAAGCCCGAAGGACGCACCCGCCGGCAGCACAAGGCCAGCGACGCCCTCATCGTGCGGCGGCGCAGCCGGAAGGGCAGGAGGTAACCATGCCGCGCAGCCTGAGCAAGGGGCCGTTCGTGGACGAGCACCTCCTGGTGAAGATCGAACGCGCCAACCGGTCCGGGGACAAGCGAGTCATCAGGACTTGGAGCCGACGTTCCACGGTCATCCCGGAGATGGTCGGCCACACTCTGGCGGTCCACGACGGACGCAAGCACGTCCCGGTGTACATCACCGAGGCGATGGTGGGTCACAAGCTGGGCGAGTTCGCCCCCACCCGCACCTTCCGCGGGCACGGCGGCGACAGGTCGGCGAGGAAGAAGTAGATGAAGGTACAGGCACGGGCGCAGTTCTTGATGCACTCGCCCTACAAGGTGCGGCGGGTGCTCGACTTGGTGCGCGGGCTTCCCGTGGAGGAGGCGCGCAAGGTGCTCGACTTCACCAATCGCGGGGCCACCCACCCGGTCCGCAAGGTGCTGGAGTCGGCGGTGGCCAACGCCCGCCACAACCACGCCCTCGATGCCGGGGAGCTGGTCGTGGTCTCTGCCTTCGCGGATGAGGGCCCCACGCTGAAGCGCATGCGGCCGCGGGCCCGGGGCCGGGCCAGCCGCATCCTGCGGCGCACCAGCCACGTCACCATCGTCGTCGGAGATCAACGGGGAGAAGGGGAGGAAGGCTGATGGGTCAGAAGGTCCACCCCTACGGGCTCCGCCTCGGTATCACCACCGACTGGAAGTCGCGCTGGTACAGCGACAAGGGCTACGCCGCCCAGGTTCTCGAGGATGCCCGCATCCGCGATCTGCTGGTCAAGGAACTGCTGCGAGGGGCGGTGTCCCGGGTCGAGATCGAGCGGATCGGCGACAAGAAGGTGCAGATCGACATCCACACCGCTCGTCCGGGCGTGGTCATCGGCCGCAGTGGCGCCGAGGTCGACCGCCTGCGCCACTTGCTCGAGGAGCTGACCAACCGCGAGATCAAGCTCAACGTGGTTGAGGTCAAGGGCCCCGAGACAGACGCCCAGCTGCTCGCCCAGGGGATTGCCGATCAGCTGCAGGGCCGGGTCTCCTTCCGGCGGGCGCTCAAGCGTGCCGTGCAGACGGCCATGAAGGCGGGCGCCCAGGGGGTTCGAGTGCAGGCCTCGGGCCGCCTCGGGGGCTCCGACATGGGACGCCGGGAGTGGTACCGGGAGGGCCGGGTCCCGCTGCACACCCTGCGCGCCGACGTCGATTTCGGCACGGCCACCGCCCGCACCACAGTGGGGGCCATCGGAGTCAAGGTTTGGGTGTACCGGGGCGACGTCATGCCGTCGCTGTCCGCCACTCGCGAGAAGATCGCCGCCGAGGCGGCCCTGGCTACCGGCGGCCCGTCCGGGCGCCGGGCTCCCGCCAAGGCGCGTGCCGAGGCGGCCGCCGGGGAGCGCCGGGGCGGCCTCATCGAGGCCGGCGGGGGCAAGCGCCTGGTGGAGGCCGGGGGCGGCAAGCGGCGCCCCGAAGGCAAGCGCCTCATCGAGGCGGGCGGGGGCAAGCGGGTCGATGCCGGGACCGCCCGTAGTGAGTTCGAGGAGGCCCGGCGCGAGGCGGCGGAGATCCTCGAAGTGCTGCCGGTGACCGGGGACGCTCCCATCACCGTCGCCCCACTGGCCGCCGAGGAGATCCCGGCCATACCCGAGGGCGTGGTCGGCGAGGTCAGCGTGTTCGTGCCGGAGGCCGCCCTCGCCGAGGAGTCGGTGGGGGATGTCGCCACGTCGCTGGTGGCGGCGGTGGTCGAGGCGGCCGAGGCGGCCGCGGCCGGGGTAGCGCCGGCGGCCGAGGCCGAGGAAGCGCAGGCCGAGGTCGAGAAGCCGGCCCGCAAGCCGCGTGCCCGCAAGCCGGCTCCCGAGGCGCCGGCCGTCACCGAGGTCGAGAAGCCGGCCCGCAAGCCGCGTGCCCGCAAGCCGGCCCCCGGGGCCGGGACCGTCGGGGAGGGTGAGTAGTCATGCTGATGCCCAAGCGGGCCAAGTGGCGCAAGATGCAGCGAGGCAACATGCGCGGCAACGCCAAAGGCGGCACCAAGGTGTCCTTCGGCGACTTCGGGCTGCAGGCCATGGAGCCGGCGTGGATCACCGCCCGCCAGATCGAGGCGGCTCGTATCGCCATGACTCGCAAGATCCGACGCGGCGGCAAGGTGTGGGTCAACATCTTCCCCGACAAGCCCGTGACCCAGAAGCCCGCCGAGACCCGCATGGGCTCGGGCAAGGGCAACCCCGAGTACTGGGTGGCGGTGGTCCGGCCGGGTCGGGTGATGTTCGAGTTGTCCGGCGTGCCTGAGGACCTGGCGCGCGAGGCGTTGCGGGTCGCCGGGCACAAGCTGCCGGTGAAGACCAAGTTCGTCAAGAGGGAGGAGCTATGAAGGCGTCCGACCTGCGCGACCTCCCCTACGACAAGCTGGCGGAGCGGCTGGCCGAGGCCAAGGAGGAGTTGTTCAACCTGCGCTTCCAGTTGGCCACCAACCAGCTGGACAAGACGGCCCGACTGCGCGACCTGCGTCGCGAGATGGCTCGCATCTCCACGGTCATGCGGCAGCAGGAGATCGAGGCCTACTTCAAGCAGCAGGAGGGGGAATCTCGTGGCTGAGCGCAGTGTCCGCAAGGTGCGCACCGGAGTGGTGGTATCCGCCGGCCGTGACCGCACGGTCACCGTCGAGATCACCATGTCGGTCCGGCATCGCATGTATGCCAAGACCCAGGAGCGCCGCCGCCGCCTGCAGGCGCACGACGAGCAGAACGATGCCCGCCTCGGCGACACCGTGAAGGTGGTGGAGACCCGTCCCTTGTCGAAGACCAAGCACTGGCGGGTGGTGGAGATCGTGGAGCGTGCCCGATGATCGCCCAGGAGTCCCGCCTCAAGGTGGCCGACAACACCGGGGCCCGCGAGGTCCTCTGCATCCGAGTGCTCGGCGGTTCCGGCCGCCGTTACGCCGGCCTGGGCGACATCATCGTGGCTACCGTCAAGGACGCCATCCCGGGCGGCTCGGTGAAGCGCGGCGAGGTGGTCAAGGCGGTGGTGGTGCGGACCCGCAAGGAGAGCCGCCGCCCCGACGGCACCTACATCCGCTTCGACGACAATGCCTGTGTGCTCATCAACGATCAGATGCAGCCGCGAGGCACCCGCGTCTTCGGCCCCGTGGGCCGGGAACTGCGCGAGCGCCGGTTCATGCGCATCGTCTCGCTGGCGCCGGAGGTGCTGTGATGCGACTGCGCAAGGGAGACACCGTCGTCGTCATCTCGGGCAAGGACAAGGGCCGTCAGGCCCGGGTCGCGGTGGTGATGCCCAAGGACCGCAAGATCATCGTGGAGGGAGTGGCCACCGCCAAGCGGCACTCGAAGCCGCGGGGCCGCACCATGCAGGGCGGCATCATCGACAAGGACATGCCCATCGACATCTCCAACGTCATGATCGTCTGCCCCTCCTGTGGGGCCACTCGCCTCTCCGCCCGCTTCGACGCCGACGGGCACAAGCGCCGGGTGTGCGCCAAATGCGGAGGTGACCTGTGACCCCCCGCCTCAAGGAGCGCTACCACGCCGAGGTGCACGACGCCCTCAAGGACCGCCTCGGCCTGGCGAACCCCATGCAGGTCCCCACTTTCTCCAAGATCGTGGTGAACATGGGCCTGGGCGACGCCGTCGCCGACAAGACGGTGGTCGACGGGGCCGTCGCCGACCTGGCGCTGATCACCGGGCAGAAGCCGCGAGTGAACAAGTCGAGCAAGTCGATCGCCAACTTCAAGCTCCGGGCAGGCATGGCGGTGGGTGCCTCGGCCACGCTGCGCGGCGACCGCATGTGGGAGTTCCTCGACCGCCTCATCCAGGTGACCATCCCCCGGATCCGCGACTTCCGCGGGCTCAACCCGGATTCCTTCGACGGCCGGGGCAACTACAGCTTCGGGGTCACCGAGCAGTTGATCTTCCCGGAGATCCAGTACGACAAGGTGCAGAAGGTGCGGGGCATGGACATCACCATCTGTACCACCGCCGGCAACGACGAGGGCGGCCGCGCCCTGCTCGAGGCCTTCGGTTTCCCCTTCCGCCACCAGCAGGCAGGAGCGTGATGGCCAAGAAGTCGCTGATCATCAAGAACAAGCGCCCGCCCAAATTCGCCGTGCGGGCCTATACCCGCTGCGGCCGCTGCGGGCGTCCCCGGGCCTACCTGCGCCAGTTCGGCATGTGCCGCATCTGCGTGCGCGACCTCGCCCATCGCGGTGAGCTGCCCGGGGTGCGAAAGGCGGCGTGGTAGCCATGCTCACCGATCCCGTCGCCGACATGCTCACCCGACTGCGCAACGCCAACCTGGCGCTGCACGAGTCGGTAGCCATGCCGTCCTCCCATCTCCGGGAGGAGATCGCCCGCATCCTGGCCGCCGAGGGCTACGTCGCCGGCTACGGCGTGCGTGCTGCCGGCAACAAGCGGGAGCTGGAAGTGCGCCTCCGCTACGGCAGCGACCGGAGCCGGGTGATCCAAGGCCTGCGCCGAGTCTCCCGACCGGGCCGCCGGGTCTATGCCGCCGCCGACGAGCTGCCCCGCACCCGGGGCGGCCTGGGCGTGGTGATCATCTCCACCTCTCAGGGCCTCATGCCCGACCGTGAGGCGCGGCGCCGCCGCCTGGGCGGCGAAATCCTCTGCGAGGTGTGGTGATGAGCCGCATCGGCAATGCCCCCGTGCCCTTGCCCTCCGGCGTCACCGTGGCGGCCGAGGGTTCGACGGTGACCGTGACCGGCCCCAAGGGGACCCTGTCCCGCACCTTCAGCGACCGGATCTCGTTCGCGGTGGCGGACGGCCGGATCGTCGTGAGCCGCCGCAACGACGAGCGGCAGTCGCGGGCGCTGCACGGCTTGAGCCGGGCCCTGCTGGCCAACATGGTGGCCGGCGTCTCCACAGGCTTCGTCAAGGAACTGCAGATGGTCGGGGTCGGCTATCGTGCCGCCCTCCAGGGGAACACCCTCGAGCTGCTGGTGGGCTTCTCCCACCCGGTGCGGGTGGCGGCCCCCGAGGGGATCGGTTTCGAGGTGCCCGAGTCCACCCGCATCCTGGTGCGGGGCATCGACCTGGAGCGGGTCGGCCAGGTGGCCGCCGAGATCCGGCGGGTGCGCCCGCCGGAGCCCTACAAGGGCAAGGGCATCCGCTACGTGGACGAGAAGGTGCGCCGCAAGGCGGGCAAGGCAGGAGTGTCCGGGCGATGAGTGCCATGAGACTCAGGGGACGGCCGCGCCGGCACTTCCGGGTGCGCCGCAAGATCCGGGGCAGCGCCGAGCGGCCCCGGCTGGCGGTGTTCCGCTCCAACCGCTACGTCTATGCCCAGGTCATCGACGACGACGGGGGCCGCACCCTGGCCTCCGCCTCGTCGCAGGAGGCCGGCTTGCGCGGGCGCACCTTGACGGCGGCCACCGCCGCCGAGGTCGGCAAGCTCATCGCTGCCCGGTGCAAAGAGGCCGGTATCGGCCGGGTCGTCTTCGACCGGGGAGGCTTCGCCTACCACGGTCGGGTGAAGGCGCTGGCAGATGCGGCGCGAGAGGAAGGGCTGGAGTTTTGACCACGCAGCGCGGCAAAGAGGCATCTGAGTTCAACGAGCGGGTCATCGCCATCAACCGCGTCGCCAAGGTGGTCAAGGGCGGCCGGCGCTTCTCGTTCACCGCCCTGGTCACCGTCGGCGATGGCAACGGGAAGGTGGGCATCGGCTACGGCAAGGCCCGTGAGGTTCCCGCCGCCATCCAGAAGGGGGTGGAGGCGGCCCGCAAGGAAATGAAGCTGGTCCCTATGGCCGGCACAACGGTGATCCACGAGACGGTCGGCCGGCAGGGTGCTTCCCGGGTGCTCATCAAGCCGGCCGCCCCCGGCACCGGGGTCATCGCCGGCGGGGCGATGCGCCAGATCCTCGAAGCCGCCGGTATCCGCGACGTGCTGGCCAAGTCGCTGGGTTCCCCCACCCACATCAACGTGGCCCGGGCCACCATCGATGCCCTCTTCTCCCAGCAGCGTCCCGATGAGACCGCGCGGCGCCGGGGCAAGACCGCCGAGGAGGTCACCCCGCCGGGGCTGCTCGCCGCCTACCGCACCGCCGAGATGATGCGGGCCCAGCCCGGGTCCGGGTCGTGAGCGAGGAGTCACCGGCCATGGCTGAGGACAAGACCCTGCGGATCACCCTGGTGCACAGCACCATCGGGGAGAAGCCCAAAACCCGGGCCTGCATCCGCACTCTCGGGCTGCGCCGGATCCGCCACACCGTGGAGCGCCCGGACAGTCCCGAGGTGCGTGGGCTCATCGCCCGGGTGCGCCACCTGGTGGAGGTCGAAGAGTCATGAAACTGCATCACCTGAAGCCGTCCCCCGGCTCCCGGCGCGATCCCATCCGGGTCGGTCGGGGCGAGGCCGGCCGCCGGGGCAAGACCGCCGGGCGGGGCACCAAGGGCTCCAAGGCCCGCAAGAACATGCCCCGCTGGTTCGAGGGCGGGCAGATGCCCCTCTACCGTCGTCTCCCCAAGCTGCGCGGCTTCAAGCGGCCGGAGAAGGAGTCCTTCGCCGTGATCAACGTGGAGCGGCTCAACGAGTTTCGCCAGGGCTCCACGGTGGGCCCCGAAGAGCTGCGGGCCCGCGGCCTGGTCAAGAAGCGGGGCCGGGTCAAGGTGCTCGGCGAGGGCGAGCTGTCCAAGGGCCTCACCGTGCGCGCCCACGCCTTCAGCGTGGGAGCGGTGGAGCGGATCCAGGCGGCGGGGGGAACGGTGGAGGTCATCGAGTGATCGGCGAGGCCGCCGCCGGGTTGGGGCCGTCCCTCCCGGGTGCGATATCCTCGTTCGTTCCCGCAGCAGGGGGCCGGGCCTAGATGCTTACCGTCTACCGCAACATGTTCCGGATCCGCGACCTCCGGAACAAGATCTTCTTCACTCTCCTCATCTTCCTCGTCTACCGGCTGGGCACCGCCATCCCGGTCCCCGGGGTCGACCTGGACGCGGTCGGGGAGTTCGCCGCCCTGGGCGAGCAGGCGGGCATCATGGGCCTGCTCAATCTGTTCTCCGGCGGGGCACTGGAGGCGTTCTCGGTCTTCACCCTGGGCATCATGCCCTACATCACGTCGTCGATCATCATGCAGCTGCTGGCGGTGGTCATCCCCCGTCTGCAGAAGCTGCAGGAGGAGGGGGAGACCGGGCGCAAGGTGATCACCCAGTGGACCCGCTACGTGACGGTGCTGCTCGCCCTGCTCCAATCCACCGGCCTCACCTACCTGTTCCACCGGGGCACCCTCACCGGCGGCATCGACCTGATTCCCGAGTACGACGCCGGCCGGGTGCTCCTCATCGTGCTCACCCTCACCGCCGGCACTGCCTTCATCATGTGGCTGGGCGAGCTGATCACTCAGCGCGGGGTGGGCAACGGCATGTCGCTGATCATCATGGTGAGCATCGTCAGCCAGATGCCCTCCCAGTTCTACGCCGTGCTGAAGTCCACCACCACCATCCGCTTCGGCATCGTGATGCTCCTGTTCCTGGGAATGACGGCGGGGATCATCTTCGTGGACCAGGGCCAGCGGCGGATCCCGATCCAGTTCTCCAAGCGGGTGCGGGGGCGCCGGGTGCTCGGCGGACAGAGCACCTACATCCCGCTCAAGGTGAACACGGCCGGGGTCATCCCGATCATCTTCGCCTCGAGCATGCTCTACCTGCCGGCGATGCTGGTCACCTCCATCCCCAGCGGCGGCTTCTGGGGTTCCATCCGCAACTGGATCAACAACAACCTGGTGAGCTCCCGATCCTGGTGGTACGTGATCCTGTTCGGGTTGCTGATCGTGTTCTTCACCTACTTCTACACCGCCATCCAGTTCGACCCGGTGCGCCAGTCCGACATGATCCAGCGCCAGGGCGGGTTCATCCCCGGCATCCGTCCCGGGTCGGCGACCACCCAGTACCTGCAGCACATCATCAGCCGGATCACCCTTCCGGGGTCCCTGTTTCTGGCCGGCATCGCCGTGCTCCCCTCGGTGATTTCGATCATCTGGGGGATCAGCCTCGGCTTCAGCGGCATCTCCATCTTGATCGTGGTCGGGGTGTCCCTGGAGACCATGAAGCAGATCGAGAGCCAGTTGATGATGCGCAACTACGAAGGGTTCCTCACCTGATGGGCCGGCGGCTGCTCATCGTCGGCCCGCCGGGCGCCGGCAAGGGCACTCAGGCGGTCATGATCGCCCGGGCGTTGGGCATCCCCCACATCTCCACCGGGGAGATGCTGCGCGGGCACGTGGCCCGGGGTACCGAACTGGGCCGGCGGGCCAAGGTGATCATGGACGCCGGCGAGCTGGTCCCCGACGAGATCGTCATCGCCATGGTCAAGGAGCGCCTCGCCGAGGCCGACGCCGGGTGCGGGTTCCTGCTCGACGGGTTCCCCCGCACCGCCGGTCAGGCCGAGGCTCTCGACCGCGCGGTCGGCGACCGGCCCCTCGAGATGGTGCTCAGCCTCGAGGTGGGGGAGGACGAGGTAGTGCGCCGCCTGCTGAGGCGGGCCGAGCTCGAGGGCCGCAGCGACGACACCGAGGAGACGGTGCGCAACCGGATGTCGGTCTACCGGGCGCAGACCGAGCCGCTCATCGCCTACTACCGCCAGCATGGCATCCTCCGCCCCGTCGAGGGGATGGGGACCATCGAGGAGATCTTCTCCAGGATCGCCGCCGCGCTCGCCGCGGCATGATCACCTACAAGGGGCCCGCCGAGTTCGCCCGGATGCGGCGCGCCGGCCGGGTGGTGGCCGAGGTGCTGGCCAAGGTGGGGGAGGCCGCCCGCCCCGGGGTCACCCTGCTGAGCCTCGACCGCCTCGCCGCCGGCATCATTGCTGAGCGGCAGTGCCTCCCCTCCTTCCTCAACTACCACGGCTACCCGGCCCACATCTGCCTGTCGTTGAACGAGACCATCGTGCACGGCATCCCCGACGGGCGGGTGCTGCGGGAGGGGGACATCCTCTCGGTCGATGTCGGGGCCGTCTTCGAGGGTTGGCACGGCGACGCGGCGGTCACCCTGGGCATCGGGGAGATCCCCCCCGAGGCGCGGCGCCTGCTGGAAGTCACCGAGCAGGGCTTGTGGGCGGGTATCGAGGAGTGCCGCGACGGTCGGCGCCTGGGCGACGTGGGCCACGCCATCTCGGCGGTGGCGGTCGCCGCCGGGCTCGGGGTGGTGCAGGAGTACACCGGGCACGGCATCGGCCGCCAGATGCACGAGGAGCCGCAGGTGCTCAACTACGGGGAGCCGGGCAAGGGCCTGCGCCTCAAGCGGAGCATGGCGGTCTGCATCGAGCCGATGTTCAACCTGGGCGGCCGCCAGACCCGCCTGCTCGACGACGGCTGGACGGTGGTCACCGCCGACGGCAGCCTGTCGGCCCACTTCGAGCACACGGTGGCCATCACCGCTCGCGGCCCCGAGGTGCTGACGCTTCCTTGA
>CAYGYX010000058.1:0-11766 GCA_964354255.1 uncultured Acidimicrobiia bacterium
GCCTCCTAGGCCATCGTCATCGCCCGGCTGGGCGAGAGCAGGAACGGGGGGAGATACGCCGGGATGTTGGAGAACGGCAGGACGTCGGGGTGCAGGCGGACGCCCAGCGCCTCATCCATGAAACGGCGCCGCGCCTGGATGCGGGCCCACGCCTCCGGGTAGCGGGCGGCGAAGGCGGCGCGCAAGGCCTCGTCGGCCAGGGCGACTCCGTCCTCGATGTTGGTGGTGAAGTACTCGGTGCCGGTCGCCGGGATGATGTCCACCTGGAGGGCCATGCCGGAGTGGAGTTCCACCGGCGACCCGGGCCACACGGGGGAGTTGACCCACTCGTCCAGGTGGATCTGGTGGCCGGGGTTCAGGGAGACCCCGAAGAACGGGTCCCCAAGCCGCCGGTCCACGACCTCCTGGAGCACCGCCCCGGTCTGGCCCACGCGCAGTTCCCCGTACCACTCGGCGACCGCCTCGAAGTAGGGGCGCACCAGGCGCTCCACGTAGTCGGCGATGCCGGCCGGGAGGTCGGCGGCGTCCTCGATGACGAACCCGGCCCGGCAGTTGAGGGCGCCCCAGACGCCGAAGGCGACGGTGAAGGGGTCGCCTCGGCGGATCGGGCGGTCGCTTGGGCTGAGGAGGCCCAGGGATGCCCGCTCGCCGCCGGACAGCATCAGGTGGCACGACAGCGGCATCCCGTTCCACTCCAACAACCGGACCGCCTCGCTCTCCCGCATCCCGGGCCGCAGGCCGAACAGCAGCCGGCGCACCCCCTGCGACGTCTGGCAGGCGGCATACTCGAAGGCCGCCAGTTGCTCGACCTCGTTGACTACCCGCAAGCCCTCGGCGGCGTTGATCAGCAGGTCGATGGCGTTGCCCACGGCCCCGGCCGGGCCGGTGAGCGCCCGTAGCGCGTCCACAAGGTAGGCGGGCAGGTCCAGGGCGGCGGGGTCGGCATACCGCTTCCAGCCAACGACCCCCACCCGGCTCCCCGGGCCGATCCCTTCGGCGGCGAGGATCTCGGGCAGGGGGCGGGATCGGTCCCGCGGCTGGCCGGGCAGGCTGAAGTCCTGGAACAGGTGGCGCCGCAGGGGGACCGGGGCGGCGCCGGCCGGGCCGTAGCACTCGTTGCCGACCAGGAGGGCGGGGTCCCGGTCGGGCCCCAGCACCAGCACCGCCTCCTCGAAGCGGGGGTCGAAGCCGGTGAGGTAGGCGAGGTTGGCGCTGTGCTCACGGTCGGCGTAGACCACCAGCCGGTCCCAGGGGCCGGCCGACGCTCGCTCCCGAAGCCGGCGGATCCTCTCCCGGTACACGCTCACCGGGATGGCCGGCCTCTCCGCAGGCATGCCGAAGTCGGGGAGGTCGATGTGGGCAAGGCGCGCCGTCAGGCTTGGCTCCCTTCGGCCGTGCTCTCCCGGTCGGGGCTCCACCTGGAAGGCTCCGTCGCGTCACGCTCGATGATCACGAAGGTGTCGGCCTCGACCCGCTGCCAGGGCCCGGTCTCCCCATCGGGCCACTGCACGCGGATTTCGGCCGACCCGGCGTCGCCCAGCCCGAAATGGAGCCAGCCGAGCTGCCCGCCGGCATGCCCTCCCCCCACGGTGAGCTCCCGCAGGGTGGTGCGCCCGTCCGCCTTCACCTCGATCCACGCGCCGATCGCATCCACGTTGGGGGCCGGCTGGGCGAGCCGGACCGCCAGCCAGTTGCCCATGGGCGCCGGCGACGTCGCGTCCCCCCACCCGACGTTTCTCCACACCTTCACGTTCTCGCGCCGGTTGACCTCGATGAGGTCGAGCATGCCGTCGAGGTTGAAGTCGGCCAGGGCGGCGCCCCGGCTCCGGCCGAAGCTGAGCAGTCCGGCCGCCCGGGCGCTCTCCACGAAAGTCCCATCGGGCTGGCCCAGCAGCAGGTTGCTGGGGTCGTCGGCCGAGTACTCCACCATCGCCTCGACGTTGCCCTTGGAGATGTACAGGTCGATGAAGCCGTCGTTGTTGACGTCCTGGAACTCGGGATGCCAGCCGGTCGAGGGCAGCGTTTGGTCGCCCATGAAGGGCCGGTGGGCGGTGACGCCGCGCCGGATGGCGATGTCGTAGTAGCTCGGCCCGGCCGCGCCCTCCTCGAGGGTCTGCAGCTTGTTGTCGCCCTGGCTGGCAATGAACACCTCGGGCAGCCCATCGCCGGTGAGGTCCTGGCTGGCGATCCCCATGCCCCAGATGTGCAGCGCCTGCCAGCCCTCGTCGTGGGTGTAGAGGCGGGGGGCCTCGCCGGGGGCCACGCGCCAGAGCTGCTCCTCGCCGTCCCGGTAGTAGTGGCGGTCGTTGGCCATGCGGAGATCCATCTGGCCCGAGCGGTCCCAGTCGCTGAACAGGATCGACAGGGTGCACCAGCCGGGGGAGAGGGGTGACGCCTCCGGGTACCCGCGGTCGCCGTCGGGGCGCAGCAGCACGCTGTCCTCGCAGGCGAACGTGGGCTGGTTCTCGTCGTCGAGCGCCAGGTAGTTGCCGAAGGCCAGGGTGGGCAGGGCTGCCGCCCCCTCCCATTTGGCGCTGAACCCGACGGTCCAGGCGCCCCCGCCGTCGAAGGCCCAGGCTTCGTTCGCCCGCTCGAACCGGCACTCGCCCAGGCCCCTGAGCAGGAGGTTCTCGCCCACACGGAGCACGGCCAGGTCGAGGTGACCGTCGCCGTCGATGTCCAGCGGGTAGGCGCCGGTCACCCCGGTGAGATCGGTGGCCGGGTCGGGGAGCGGGGAGAACTGGAGGGTGCCCCCAACGGCGCTCTCGTTGTGGAACAGCGCCGCCGGGTTGGCGCCTCCCGCCAGGTACACGTCGGGACGGCCGTCCTCGTCGCAGTCGAACACGGCGACGCCCCCGCCGACAAAGAACTGGAACTCGCCGTCGTAGCTGTGCTCGATCCCGGCGGTGGAGGTCTCCTCGACGAGGCGCGGGGGTTCGAAGGCCGTCGGGGGCTCGTCGGCGGCGAAGAGGGCACGAGCGCCGAAGATCACCGCCAGCGCCACCGCCGCCCCGCCGGCCATTCCGGCGGCCAACCAGCCGATGGCCCCCTTGTCAAGCTTCCGCATCGGCCTCTCCGGCGAAGTACTCCTGTGCCCGGGCCCAGGCCGCCCGGCCGGCGGTGGCGCCCATGATCCGGCCGACGAAGTCATCCTCCCGGACGTGGATCCCGCCGTAGAGGCGCGATAGGCCGGCCTGATCCGCCGCATCGAAGTAGGTGGCCCACTGCAGCACGACGTCCTCGGCTGGCCCTGCTTCGAAGTGGAACGCGCCCGCCGGAATAGTCCACTCCGCCAGCCCACCCGGGAAGAACTCGCTCCCGGTGAAGGCGGTCAGCACCTCGGCCGAGGCCCGGCTGAAGGTGCTGTGCCCCGACACGTATCCGGGGAAGGAGGGGGTCACGAAGGTGGGCAGCTGGTAGGGGACCCAATTGACGGCGCGGACCCACGACACCCCGCCAACCTCCGTCTCCGAGTCGTCCGGGCGGCCGGCCCAGGCATAGACCGCCATCTCGCCCTCGTGACCGGCGAGGGCCTCGTGGCGCTGCCCCGGGGCGGTGGTCTCGGCAGTGATCACCTCGACGAGGCCGGGGACCAGGGGGAGGCCCTCGGGGTGGTAGGACGGGCCCTCGGAGTCGCTCGACTGGCCGAGGCTCCCCATGTAGCGGATCATCGAGATGGGCCGGGCGCCGTCGTAGTAGCCCTTGACGCCCCAGGCGGCCCTCGCCGCGTCGTGATTGGCGCCGTTCAGGGCCAGGTACAGCTTCACGTCCCACTCGAGCCGGTCGACGACGGGCCCGTCGCCGCCGATCCGCAGGTCGGGGTCGAGGGCGTCGGAGACCGAGTTGGCCAGCGTGTTCCAGTGCCCCGGCGGCGTTTCCGAGCGGGGCCCGTCGGCCCAGAACTCGGCCAGGGCGCGGGCGAAATCGGCCCGGTTGACCAGGTTCGGCTCATAGGGGAGGCCGGTGACGGGGTTGACCGTATGCCCCGACCCGTCGTTGGTCCCCAGGGTGTTGCCGCCCAGCGCCGCCGGCGAGATGTCGATGATCACCCCGGCGTTGGGGTCGAGCAGGCTGCTGTACTGGATGACCTCGACGGCCTGGTCCTTGAACTCCTGTTCGGTCGCCGGATCGCCGAGGGCGGGTGGTTCCCCGGGGTCGATGGGGAGGCCGTCGGCGCCTCCGTCCGTTAGGGCGAAGCCGGCGACGTGGCCCCAATGGGGGTCGATGCAGGCCTGGGCGCCCGAGGTGAGCAGGATGCCGTTCTGGGAGACCATGTTCTCGATCTCCAGCGGCTGCCAGTGGTTCGGGTCGGTCATCTCGGCGCCGGGCTCCTTCACCACGAGCGGATCGTTCACCGGGTGATAGTCGTTGCTGTAGCCGTCCGACTCGTTCGACCCGTCGGCCAGGCCTGCTTCGATGATCGTGGCGGCGATGCGGTTGCCGATGGCAGCCGGGCTGTCGCCCTCGGTCGTGGTCACCTCGATGGGGTAGCAGAGGGAATCCATCAGCGCGTCGAACTCAGCGATGGTGTCCGGCGCTCCCACCGCGTCTATGTAGCGGTGTTCGAGGATCCGATAGGCGGCGTAGCTGATGGCCTCGTTGCGGGCGGCGGCGATGTCGCCGGCCGTGTGGTTCTCATCGAAGAAGACGCCGCCGGCCTGGGGGTCGTAGACGGCCCAGGCGTCGTACATGGCCGCGGACACGTGGTACAGGTTGCGGGCGTGCCGGGTGGGGGCGGGGAGGTCCCGGCGAATGGCGTCGAGGAGCACTTCGTTCCAGCGCCGGGCCACCGACCACTCGGGGTTCTCCGCGATCGGCGGGCAGGACGCTGCCTCGGATCGATCCCGGCTGAGGATGAAGAAGAGCGCCGTCGTCAGCGCCGCGCCCAGCAGGGCCCCCACCAGCAGCAGGCGCACCGGCCGGCGGGAGAACATCAGCGAACCGCTGGCGCTTGGTGTGGGGTGCCGGGCAGAAGACGAGGGCTCCCCGGTCTGTCGGCTGCCGCCGGGCCTACCCGGGCGGGGTCGGCGATGATGTCGGAGAAGGCCAGCTCGGCGGCTCCGATGAGCGGGGCGTCGGCACCGAGGCCGCTGGGGACGATCGTCACACTCGCCCAGGGGGCATCGAGCGCTTGGGACCGGGCGCCCTGGACCACGGATGCTTCGAGGAACGGGTAGAACCGGTGAAAGAGCCCGCCCAGCACGACTACGTCCGGATTGAAGAGGTTGATGAGGTTCCCGATGCCGAGGCCGAGCCAGCCGCCGACCTCGGCGATCGCCGCCAGGACGGGACCCTCACCGGCTGTGGCTCGTTCGCTCAGCGTGTCGAGGATGCTGAGGCCGGTGGCGCTCATCCCTGAGCCGGCGTGCCGCAGGAGCGCAGCCTCTCCAGCCTCGGTCTCCCAGCAACCGATCGCCCCGCACCGGCACGCCCGGCCGGCGGGGTTGATCAGGGTATGACCCGCTTCGCCGGCGTAGCCCGCCGCGCCGAGCAGCGGTTCGCCGTCCATAATCACACCGGTGCCGATCCCGACCTCTCCCGAGACGTAGATGAGATGGCGGGCCTCGGGGCGCACCCCTCGCCGGTGCTCTGCCAGCGCGCCGAGGTCGGCCTCGTTAGCCACCGATACCGGGCGCTCGAGGCCGAGTTGGGCGGAGAGCATCTCCCCGAGGGGGACATCTCTCCAACCGAGGTTCGGGGCGAGATGCACGAAACCGTCGGAGCGGCGGGTGATGCCGACTACCCCCACTCCGACACCTACGAGGGTGTGGCGAGCGGGAAGGGACGCGAGGAGTGGCCGCGCCAGATCGGTGATGTCGTTGACCGCCTCCTCCGGCGAGAGGTGCTCTCTGGGCCGCTCGACTCGGAGCCGGTTGAAGACGTGAGCGCCCAGGCCCACGGTGGCCACGGCGATCGAATCGACGGCCAGTTCGACGGCGAGGACGGCGGCACCTTCGGGCCGGGTGTGGACGATGGGAGAGGGCCGGCCCGGCCCGGACGCCGTGAGACCAGGTCCCTCCTCGACCAACCCGAGCTCGGAGAGCTCTCTGATCAGGTCGGCGATCGTCGAGCGGTTGAGACCGGTGAGGGACGTGAGCTCGGAGCGAGAGACCGGTCCCGCCAGGTGGAGACGGTTCAGAACGACCGCGAGGTTGTGGCGACGTAACTCATCGGCCGCCACCCCTCTGCTTCGGGCGCCCCCATCGCCACTGAAGTCGTTGCCGCGCACCGAGGCTCCCTGGTTTGTTGGAGGGTTCACTATATCGTCGCGCGCGCCCGACGGTGACGGAGAGGGCGCAATGGGGACGGGGCAGGCCGGAGCAGCTCATCTCCAGCGATCGAGGTTGCCTTTGGCCGGGCTCGACTTGGCCGGGTCGGTTATGTTGCATAACCGAACATATGGGGGCTATCCTGTCCCGCAGGGATGTGGGCAGGTTGGTTTGGCCGCCCGCACACCACGATGACTAGGGAGGTGGCGGAGGTCGTCACACAAGCCGGGTGAGTAGACGGTGAGCACGGGACTCGCCACTGTTCACCCATCCCGTTCCGAACACCGATCTCGGGGGAGGAATTCAGAAGTGCTCAATCGCAAACTCGTGGCCGTAATGGCCATCGTCGCCCTGGTGCTGGTAATGGCAGCCTGCGGCGACGACGAAGGCGAAGAAACCACCACGACGGCCGCCGCAACCACGACGGCCGCCGCAACCACGACGGCCGCCGAAGAGGGATTCATCGTCGGCGTCTCGTGGAACAACTACAACGAAGAGCGCTGGGCCATGTGGGATGAGCCGGACATGAAGGGGGCCATCGAGGCCGCCGGCGGCACCTACATCAGCACCGACGCCGGGTCGTCTGCCGAGCAGCAGATCGCCGACGTGGAGCAGCTGATCGCGCAGGGCGCCGACGCCCTCATCATCCTGGCCCAGGACGGCACCGCCATCAAGCCGGCGGTGGCCAGTGCACTGGAGCAGGGTATCCCGGTCATCGCGTACGACCGCCTGATCGAGGACCCGGGTGCGCTCTACATCACCTTCGACAACGTCGAGGTGGGCCGGATGCAGGCGCGGGCCATCTTCGCGGTGATGCCCGAAGGCAACTACGTCTTCATCAAGGGCAACTCGGCCGATGCCAACGCCGACTTCCTTCGCGGTGGCCAGCAGGAGATCCTGCAGGCGGCCCTGGACTCCGGCGCCATCGTCAACGTGGGTGAGATGTACACCGACAACTGGGATCCGGCGGTCGCCCAGACCAACATGGAGCAGATCCTGACCCAGAACGACAACATGGTCGATGCAGTCGTTGCCTCCAACGACGGCACCGCCGGCGGGGTGGTCACCGCTCTGGCCGCCCAGGGCATGGCCGGCATCGTGCCGGTGTCCGGTCAGGACGGCGACGCCGCCGCCCTCAACCGGATCGCCCTCGGGACCCAGACGGTCTCGGTGTGGAAGGACGCTCGTGAACTGGGCCGGGCCGCCGGCGAGGCCGCAGTGGCGCTCGCGCAGGGCACCGCCCTCGCGGACATCCCCGGGACCGTGATCTTCGACTCGCCGGGCGGGAACCAGATGGTTTCCATCCTGCTGACCCCGGTTCCGATCACCGCGGACAACCTGGACGTCGTGGTCGATGCCGGCTGGATCGACGTGGCGACGCTCTGCCAGGGCGTCACCGCCGGTACCGTCGAAGTGTGTGGCTAATCGACGCAGGTTGATGGCAAGTTGATCAGGACGCGCCGCGCTCACGGGATTCCCGGAAGCGCGGCGCGTTCTATTCTTCGCTGCTCGCCGGCCGGGAGGTGCCATGAGCGTGAGTGAGGGCCCGCCCCTCTCACTGCAGCCCGCGGAGGCCACGCGACCCAGATCGCGTTTCGGCTCCCTACTGCGGATCGCCGAGGTCGACACGCGCCTGCTCGGCATGCTGGGGTTGCTGCTGGTCATTTGGGTCGGTTTCCACTTCTGGTCCGGCGGCACGTTCCTCACCCCCCGCAACTTGTGGAACCTCTCGGTGCAGACCGCCACCGTCGCCATCATGGCCACGGGCATGGTGCTGATCATCGTGTCCCGCAACATCGACCTCTCGGTCGGCTCAGTGCTGGGCGTGGTCGGCATGGCCATGGCCATGCTGCAAGCCAAGATCCTCCCCGACTGGCTCGGCTTCGACCATTGGGCGATGTGGATCATCGCCCTGCTGGCCGGCCTGCTGTTGGGCGCCCTCATCGGCGCGCTGCACGGGTTCCTCGTCGCCTACGTGGGGGTGCCCGCGTTCATCGTCACGCTCGGCGGCCTGCTGGTGTGGCGCGGCGTTGCCTGGTGGATGGCCAAGGGACAGACCATCGCTCCCATGGACAAGACCTTCCAGCTGATCGGGGGCGGCTCCCGCGGCAACATCGGCGGGTTCTGGAGCTGGATCGTCGCCGGCGTGGCCTGCGTGGGGGTCGTCGCGCTGTTGGCCAACGGCCGCCGCCAGCGCCACAAGTACGGGTTGAGGCTCCGCCCGCTGTGGGCCGAGGTCTCCCTCGGCGTCTTCTACTGCCTGGTGGTCCTTGGGGCCGTCGCCTACCTCAACCGCTACTACCTGCCGCCGCTGGTCGCCGCCGACCGGGGCGGCGGCAACATCCCGTTCGGGTTGGCCATCCCGGTGCTCATCATGATCGGCGTGACCCTGGTCATGACCTTCATGGCCACCCGGCTCCGCTTCGGCCGCTACGTGTTCGCCATCGGCGGCAACCCCGAGGCGGCCGAGCTGGGCGGCATCAAGACCCGGGCCACGATCATGCGGACCTTCATCGTCATGGGGATCCTGGTCGCCCTCGCCGCCGCCGTGCAGACCGCCCGCCTCAACGCCGCGGTGAGCGCCCTCGGCACCAGCGCCGAGTTGTACGTGATCGCCGCCGCGGTGATCGGTGGGACCTCGCTGGCCGGCGGGGTGGGCACTGCCTCGGGCGCCGTGCTCGGCGCCCTGGTGATGCAGTCCCTGCAATCCGGCATGGCGCTCGTCGGCGTCGAAGCGCCGATCCAGGACGTCGCCGCCGGCATCGTCCTGGTCGCGGCCGTGGCCGTCGACTCGTACTACAGGCGGAGAGCGAAATGACCATGACAAGCGAAGCCACCAGAGAAGGAGAAGCCTCCCGAGGGGTCCCGCTGGTCGAGTTCCGCGACATCCGCGTCTCGTTCGGCGGCGTGCACGCGGTGGATGGCGTCACTTGTGACCTATACGGCGGCGAGGTCGTCGGCCTGGTCGGTGGCAACGGGGCCGGCAAGACCACTCTCATCAAGACCCTCTCCGGGGCCCACCCGGCCGATTCGGGCGAGATCTACATCAACGGCGAGAAGGCGGTCATCCAGACACCGCGCGACGCCAAGAAGTACAACATCGAGACGATCTACCAGACCCTCGCTCTGGCCGAGAACATCGACGCCCCGTCGAACATGTTCCTGGGTCGCGAGGTGCTGACCCGCTGGAAGACCCTGGACGACCGGGCGATGGAGCAGGCGGCGCGCCAGATCATGGGCCGGCTCAACCCCCAGTTCCAGAACCTGTTGACCGCGGTGCAATCGCTCTCCGGCGGCCAGCGCCAATCGGTGGCGATTGCCCGGGCGGTCCACTTCAACGCCAGGATCCTGATCATGGACGAGCCCACGGCGGCGCTGGGCCCGGCGGAGACCGCCCAGGTCCACGACCTGATCAACCAGCTCAAGTCCGAGGGCATCGGCATCTTCCTGATCAGCCACGACATCCACGGCGTCTTCGATCTGGCCGACCGGATCACGGTCATGCTGCAGGGGAAGATCGTCGGCACGGTGAACAAGGCCGAGGTGACCAAGGACGAGGTGCTGGCCATGATCATCATCGGCAAGCTCCCGGGCACCGCGACCAAGACCGAGATGGCCGAGCTCCACAGCTAGCCGGCCGGCGGGCGAGGGGGTGACGGGCAGGACGGGGCAACGCGCATGAAGAACCTCCGCTGGGGAATCCTCAGCACCGCCGACATCGGGATGACCAAGGTGATCCCCGCCATCCAGCGCGCCGAGCGCTGCGAGGTGGCAGCCATCGCCTCGCGTAACCCCGAGCGGGCGGCCGCCGCCGCGACGCGGCTCGGCATCCCCCGGGCCTACGGCAGCTACGAGGAGCTGCTGGCCGCCGGCGACGTGGACGCGGTTTACGTCCCCCTCCCCAACGACGGCCACGCCGAGTGGACGATCAAGGCGGCCGAAGCGGGCAAGCACGTGCTCTGCGAGAAGCCGCTGGCGATGAGCTCCGCCCAGGCCGAGCAGATGGCGCGAGCCTGCGCCGGGGCCGGCGTCAAGCTGGCGGAGGCCTTCATGTACCGGCACCACCCGAGCTGGGTCGAGACGGCCCGGCTGGTGCGCGCCGGCGCCATCGGCCGGCTGCAGGCCGTGCAGAGCTTCTTCAGTTACTTCAACGACGACCCGGTCAACATCCGCAACCGGGTCGAGCACGGCGGCGGCGCGATCATGGACATCGGCTGCTACTGCATCAACCTGTCGCGGATGCTCTTCGCGGCGGAGCCGGCCCGGGTCAAGGCCGCGGTTCGCCGTGACCCGGAGATGGGCATCGACATCGTCAGCTCGGCGGTCCTGGAGTTCCCGGGCGGCGGCCAGTCCACCTTTGCCTGCAGCATCCGGGCCGAGCCCTACCAGCGGGTGCACATCTTCGGCACCGCCGGCCGGATCGAGATCGAGATCCCTTTCAACATCCCGCCCGACCGGGAGACCCGCGTCTTGGTGACTTCGGGCGGGGAGGCACCGGTGGCGCCGGCAACGGAGACGCTCGTCTTTGAAGCGGTGGACCAGTACTCGATCCAGGCGAGCCTCTTCGCCCGGGCGGTGCTCGAGGGCACCGAGGTCTCGGTGCCGGTCGAGGATGCCGTGGCCAACATGAGGGTGATCGAAGCGATCCTGGCGACATGATGACCGGGTGACGACCCGCCGGGCCGGGCCCGACGGCCTATTCACGAAAGCAGGAGCAGCATGACGGAGTTCTTCCCGAACGTTCCCGACCCGATTCCCTACGGTGGTCACAGTGCCGACGCCGAGCTGGCGTATCGGGTGTACGACCCGGACCGCATCGTGGCGGGCAAGCGCATGGAGGACCACCTCCGCATCGCCGTGGCCTACTGGCACTCTTTCGCCTCGCCGGGCAGCGACATGTTCGGCCCGGGGACCTTCGATCGCCCCTGGCTCGATCCGGGGGCGGATCCGATGCTGGCCGCCCGCCAGAAGATGGACGCCGCCTTCGAGTTCTTCGCCAAGCTGGGCACGCCGTTCTTCTGCTTCCACGACGCCGACATCGCCCCGGCCGGCGCCACCTTCGCGGAGACGAAGCGCAACCTCGAGGAAATGGTCGCCTACGCCGAGGGGCACATGCGGCGCACGGGCGTGCGACTCCTGTGGGGCACCGCCAACCTCTTCGGGCATCCCCGGTACGCAGCCGGCGCCGCCACCAACCCCGACCCGGAGGTGTTCGCTTACGCGGCGGCCCAGGTCAAGAACGCCATCGACGCCACCCACCGCCTCGGGGGCGTCAACTACGTGCTCTGGGGAGGCCGGGAAGGCTACGAGACCCTGCTCAACACCCGCCTGCGCCGGGAGGCCGACCAGCTGGCCCGGTTCCTGAGCATGGTGGTGGAGTACAAGCACCAGATCGGGTTCAAGGGCACCCTGCTCATCGAGCCGAAGCCCCAGGAGCCGACCAAGCACCAGTACGACTACGACTGCGCCACCGTGCACGGGTTCCTGGACCGCTACG
>CAYGYX010000059.1:0-11554 GCA_964354255.1 uncultured Acidimicrobiia bacterium
AGCTGAACGCCCTCTGGGACCCCGGCTTCTGGGAGGCGATCCAGGCCCAGGTGCCGGCCATCGACCGCCTCATCGGTGAGTTCAACGCGGCGGTGGCGAGCTAGGCGGGAGCGCGGCCAGTCGAGTCGGTCCTCGGACCGGGTGAGACCGGGCCTCCTACCCGCCGGCGCATTGAGCGGCTATCGCCTGGGTGAGACTGGCGGCTTCCTGCCTCCAGCCGCCCACGCGCAAGGCGATCTCCTGCGGCGGGCCCCAGCCCTCCTCGGCATCGGCGAGCCCCTGCTCGTAATCCACCCATGTCTGCTCCAGGGCGGCCTGCTCCCCGGCCAGGCCGGCCAGGGTCAGGGCGGTGACCCCGGCCACCCGCAGATCCCGCAGCCAGATCTCCTGCTGCTCCGGGGGTTGGGCGGTGGTCGTCGGCCAGCCCGAGAGCTGTCTTGCGACCAGGCCGTGCAGGGTCGCGGCCTCCTGCTGGGCGGCCGCCAGCACGGCGTCGGCGTCGCCGTCGGCAGTGAGGCAGACGGCTGCCGGGAGCTCCCAGGCCTCGCCCGCCGCTTCGACCACGATCGTCCCCATCGCCTCCGGGACGGTCCCCGGGGTCCCCTCGAAGAGACCCGTGGTCCCCTCGGAGGAACCCGGAGTCCCCTCGAACAGGGAGCCACCGTCGTCGCCGCAGGCGCTCACCACGTACACCAGGGCCAGGATCATCAGGAATGGAACCGACCGTCTCCGCATCACACCCCTCCTCGGGTCTGCTCCCCACCCGGGAGGATCCGGGTCTTCACACCGGCAGGGCCCGACCGGCCAACCGCGGGCAGGCAGCACTTCGTCGATGCTACGCCGACACCCTGGAGGCTGCCGCCTCCCCCACCCCATTGCGGTAGGTTGGAGCCGTACCGCCCTCGGGGAGGCCGCCCGTGACTGCCACCACACCCGGCCTGGTGTGCGCCCACCACCACTTCTACTCTGCCCTGGCCCGGGGCATGCCCGCCCCGCCGCGGACGCCCACCTGCTTCCAGGAGATCCTCGAGCTGGTCTGGTGGCGCCTGGACTGCGCCCTCGACCTGGCGATGATCCGCTGGTCGGCCCTACTCGGCGCCCTGCAGGCCCTGGAGCAGGGGACCACCGCCATCGTGGACCACCACGAGTCCCCGCACGCCATCGAAGGGTCGCTGGACGTCATCGCCGCCGCCTGCGCCGAAGTGGGGGTGCGGGTGGTGTGTGCCTACGGGATCACCGACCGCCACGGGCGCGACGGCGCCCGGCGCGGCCTCCAGGAGAACCGCCGCTTCCTCGAGGCGGGGGGCCGGGGCCTGGTGGGGATCCACGCCGCCTTCACCTGCCACGATGAGACCCTGGAAGCGGCCGCCGGCCTCGCCGCCGAGCTGGGGGTGGGGGTGCACATCCACGTTGCCGAGGGCCCCGGCGACATCGCCGCCGCCGATCGCCTCGCCGGGCTCACCCGGGACGACTGGCTGCTGGCCCACGGCGTCCACCTGCCCGACGGCCACCGACTGCGGGGCACCATCCTCCACAACCCCCGCTCCAACCTGAACAACGCCGTCGGCTACGCCGACCCGCGCCGCTTCACCCAGCCCGTGGCTCTGGGCACCGACGGCATCGGGGGCAACATGCTCGAGGAGTTCCGCCTGGCCTACGTGCTGCATCGCTCGGTCGACGTCACCGCCACCCCGGAGACGGCCTGGCGCTGGCTGGAGACCGGCTGGGACCTGGTCCCCGAGGCCCGGGAGGACCGGGTCACCTGGTCGTACGAGCCCATGGATCCCTGGCACATCGCCTTCACTCCCGGCATCCGCCCCCTGCGCGTGGAGGTAGGAGGTGAGGTGGTACTGGAGGACGGGCGGCCCACCCGGGTGGATGCGGCCGAGGTGAGGGCCAAGGCTCGCGAGCAGGCGGCCCGCCTCCACGCCCGGCTGTGAGAGGAGGCTGAGGTGTCGGATCGCTTCCACCCGATCTCCATGGAGGACCTCTCCGCCTGGGTGTTCGGCGAGCTCGAGGCGCAGGGGTCGATCTTCGGCATCCCGCCAGAGCTGTTCTTCACCCCCGGCGCTGCCGACCGGTACCGGACCGAGGCCTACGGGCACTCCCTGGAGACCCCCTTCGGGCCGGCCGCCGGCCCGCACACCCAGATGGCGCAGAACATCGTGGTGGCCTGGCTGTGCGGGGCGCGCTTCATCGAGCTGAAGACGGTGCAGACCCTCGACCGCCTCGACGTCAACAAGCCCTGCATCGACATGCAGGATGAGGGCTACAACGTCGAGTGGTCCCAGGAGCTGCGCCTGTACGAGTCGTTCGACGAGTACCTGCGGGCCTGGGTGCTCATCCACGCCCTGCACCGCCGCCTCGGCTTCCCCGGGGAGCGGCCGGGAGTGGTGTTCAACATGAGCGTCGGCTACGACCTGGCCGGGATCCTCCGCCCCAACGTGCAGTGGTTCCTCGACGCCATGCGCGACGCTTCGGCCTGGAAGGGCGGCCACGTGGAGATCGTGGCCCGCCACTTCCCCGGGGTGCAGGACGTGGAGGTCCCCGACGACCTCAGCGACAACGTCACCCTCTCCACCATGCACGGCTGCCCGCCGGGGGAGATCGAGCGCATCGCCGCCTACCTGCTCGAGGAGCGGGGCCTGCACACCGCCGTCAAGTGCAACCCCACCTTGCTCGGGGCGGAGCGGGTGCGGGGCATCCTCCACGGCGACCTGGGCTACGGGGATGTGGTGGTGCCCGATGCCGCCTTCGGCCACGACCTGCGCTGGGAGGACGCCGTCCCCATGCTTCGCCGCCTGCAGGGGGTGGCCGCGGGGCGGGGCCGGCACTTCGGCCTCAAGCTGAGCAACACCCTCGAGGTGGAGAACTGGCGGACGGTGTTCCCCAAGGACCCGATGATGTACCTGTCGGGCCGGCCTCTCCACGCCCTCACCACCAACCTGGCCTTGCTCGTCGCCGAGGAGTTCGCCGGCGCGATGCCGCTGTCGTTCGCCGGGGGGGCCGACTGCTTCAGCGCCCCCCATCTGCTGGCCTGTGGCTTGTGCCCGGTGACGGTGTGCAGCGACCTGTTGAAATCCGGCGGCTACCTGCGCCTCCTTCAGTACCTGGAGACGACGGGCGCCGCCATGGAGGAAGCCGGGGCGGCCGACCTCGACGACTTCGCCCGCCGTACCGCCGGGATGGCCGAGAGCACCGGGGCGCACCTGGCCAACCTGCGGGCCTATGCCGTCGCCGTGCGCGCTGAGAGCCGCTACCGCAAGGACGCCTTCGAGACCGCCCACTCCAAGACCACCCGGCCCCTCGGTCTCTTCGACTGCATCGAGGCTCCCTGCACCGATGCGTGCGCGGTGGACCAGGACGTGCCCCAGTACATGGCGGCGGTGCGGGAAGGCCGTTACGCCGACGCGGTGGCCATCACCCGCCGGGACAACCCTCTGGCCTCGATCCTCGGGCACGTGTGTGACCACCTCTGCGAGCACGCCTGCGTCCGCACGCACTACGACGAGCCGCTGGCCATCCGCCACATCAAGCGCTTCATCATGGACCAGGAGGCCGGGTCGGCGGTGGGGGAGCGGGCGCCGGGAGCGGGCGGAAAGGTGGCGATCATCGGGGCAGGCCCGGCCGGCCTGGCCGCCGCCGAGATGCTCGGCTGCGCCGGGCTCGAGGTCACCATCTTCGAGAAGCACCCCTACGCGGGGGGCATGGTGGGCGGGGCCATCCCCACCTACCGGCTGCCGCAGGAGCGCATCGAGCAGGACATGGCGGCGCTCGACCGCCTCGGGGTGCGCATCGAGTACGGCCGGGAGGCCGGGAAGGACCTCACCCTGTCCGGCCTGAGGGAGCAGGGCTTCGGGGCGATCCTGGTCGCGGTGGGGGCCCAGCTGGCCAAGCGCCTCGGCATCGCGGGGGAGGACGCCGAGGGGGTGCTGGACGGCATCGCCCTCCTGCGCAGCGTACGCGAGGGGAAGCCGCTCCCGATCGGGAACCGGGTGGCGGTGGTGGGAGCGGGAGACACCGCCATGGACTGCGCCCGCACCGCCCGGCGCCTCGGGGCCGAGGTGACAATCGTCTACCGGCGCACCATCGACCAGATGCCCGCCGACCGGGAGGAGGTCCGGGCGATGCTGGAGGAGGGAGTCGCCGTCGCCGAGCTGACGCTACCGGTGCGGCTCCGGGTGGAGGAGGGGCGCCTGGCGGGACTGGTCTGCACCCGCATGGAGTACCGCGGGGAGCGCGATGCGAGCGGCCGCAAGGTGCCGCACCCGGTGGAGCAGTCCGAGTTCGAGCTGCCCTTCGACACCCTCCTGCTGGCGGTGAGCCAGCACGCCGTGCTCGGCTTCTTCGACGGCGATCAGCCGGAGCTGACCCGATCCGGGTACCTGGCCTGCGACCCGGAGACCATGGAGACGTCTGTCGCGGGGGTCTACACGGCCGGGGACGCCTCGGCCCACGGCCCTGCCTCCATCGTGCGGGCCGCCGGCGACGGCAAGCGGGCCGCCGCCGCCATCATCGGCCGGGCCCTGCCGCCGAAGGCGCTACACCAACCCCCCGACGACCTGCCGGCGCTGCTGCGACGCCGGGCCAGGCGGGAGTGGCGGGTGCCGGTGCGCCCCACTCCGCTCGCCCTGCGAGACGGGTTCGCCGAGACCACCCTGGCCTACACGCCGGAGGAGGCCCGCGCCGAGGCGAGCCGCTGCCTGGACTGCGACCGGTACTGCAGCATCTGTGTGAGCGTCTGTCCCAACCTGGCCATCCTCACCTACGCCTCGGAGCCCATGGCGCGGGACCTGCCCGCCCTGACGGTGCGGGGCGGGAAGGTCGAGGCCGGGCGCGCTACCCCCTTCCGCGTGGGCCAGCGCCTGCAGGTGGCGGTGCTCACCGACTTCTGCAACGAGTGCGGCAACTGCGCCACCTTCTGCCCCACCGCGGGGAAGCCCTACCGAGACAAGCCCCGCCTCTACCTCGACCGGGCCGACTTCGACGCCCAGGAGGACAACGCGTTCCGGCTGGTCCCCGACGGCGGGGGCCGGGTGATCGAAGCGCGCTGGGCGGGGGAGACGCACCGGGTGGAGGTGGACGGGGTGATCACCTACCGGGCTCCCAAGGCCGTGGTGCGCCTGGATTCGGCCACCTGGGCGGTGCTGGAAGGTCACGCAGAGCCGGGAGCAGCGGAAGGCGAGGAGGTGTCACTCGTTCCCTGCGCCGCCGCCTACGCGCTGCTGATGGGGCTGACGGCCGGGGCGTCCTTCCTGCCGGCGACCCCACCCGGGGTCCTGGGGAGTCACCTAGGCCATCCCGGGTACGAGGAGTAGGCGAGCGCGCCTCGCGCTGTTTGGTGGCGGGCCTGCTCGTGCTGTGTGGAAGCCCCCTCCGCGCCCGCCGCAGGCGGGCGCGCCTCTCCCGGCGCGAGGGCGCCGGGAGAGGCGAGAGTGGGAGCGGATCGCCCGTGGAGGGGCGGACGGGGCGCCCGGCACCCTAGCCGCAGTCGTAGGCGCCGGGGTGGGCAGGGGAGGGACCCCCGTCGAACCGGGCCGACCGGCGTGGCGCTTCCTCAAGCGCGTGCCGCCGGCCGCTCGCGGCGACGGGGATGCGGCGCCCGGGACCCCGAGGCAGTGCCGAGAACGGCACTCCAGGGGCCGCACCCGGCGCCCCGCTCGCCCGTCCTTCTCCGCCCATCGCCCGACCCCTCCACGGGTCGACGATCCGTAGGCGGAAACATGGTCCCCCCACCGGCTGCCGGTTAGGGTCGAAAGTCCCGGGTCTGTGGATCGCCGGGCCGGGCGCGCTGGATCGGATCGGTTGCACCCGGCGGTGCGCTACCCTCGCCCCGCTATGGCATCCGCAGTCCATCCCGTGGCGGCACGAGCGAGCATCCTCGCCGTGGCATTGCTGCTCGCCGGGGTGCTGCTCCCCTTGGGACCGGGGACGGCACTCGCCGAGGCGTCCACCGTCACGGGCAGGGGCCTGTACTCGGTGGGGCTGTTCGATCCGGCGCATTCCCGCTGGTACCTCCACGATTTGGAGGGGGGCACCACCGCTCTCACCTTCGGCGAGGATGGGGATGTGCCGCTGGCCGGGGACTGGGACGGCGACGGGGTGGACACCCCCGGCGTCTACCGGCCGGAGGCGGGGCGCCTGGTGGTGCGCAACGGGAGCGAGCCGATCTCCTACGTCTACGCCATGCCCACCGGCGGGCTGCCGGTGGTGGCCGACACCGACGGCGACGGCCGGGACACCGTGTCCATCGGCCGCTTCGGCCGCCTCTACATCATGGACGGGCTGGGAAGCGGTCCGGTCTCCCTCGCCGGTCCTGATCCCCTTCCGATCAGTTTGCCGGCCGGCACCGACCAGCTGGTGGGAGGGGACTTCGATGGTGACGGCGCCGACGAGATCGCCGCGGTGCACCGAGGGGTGGTCGAGGTGGTGGGCCCCGGACGGAGCGCCATCCTGGGCGAGGTCGGTCCGGCCCTGGCGATCGCCGGCGACTGGAACGGCGACGGCGTCGACACCCTGGGCGCCTACGACACCTGGCAGTCGGAGTTCGTCCTCTTCGGGGGCGGCGGCGGGGCCGCGGGCACGCTGGAGTACGGCTCTACGGGCATGCTGCCGGTGGCGGGCCGCTTCGGGGGGCTCACCGGCGACGACGATGCCCCACCCCACCGCTCCGGGGTGCCGGCGCTCGCCGAGGGTGATGAGGGGGCCGTGGTGGTGGCCCTGCAGCGCGAATTGGCCCGGCGTCATCTGTATCGCGGTCCCCTGGACGGGGAGTTCGGGCCGGCCACCGCCTACGCCGTGGTCACCTTCCACAAGGTGATGGGGCTGGAGCGTACCTTCGCCTGGGAGGAAGGAGACTCCGCCCACATGGCCGATTTCGCCCTGCCGGCGCTGCCCGACCGGCCCGCGGAGCCGAACCGGGTGGAGGTCGACATCGGCCGCCAGGTCCTCTTCCTCTTCGAGGACGGCGAGGTGGCCGAGATGGTCCCCATCTCCTCGGGAGGCACCTACCGCTACTACAGCGAGCGGCAGGGGGCCTGGGTGTGGGCCGGCACCCCGCGCGGCGACTTCACCTTCACCCGCCACTCCCTGGGCTGGAACTGCGACCCCGTCACCGGGTGGTGCATCTACAACCCCTGGAACTTCACCCCCTACTACGCCCTGCACGGCTACCGGTCGGTGCCCGCGCAGCCGGCGTCGCACGGGTGCGTGCGCATCCCCACCTGGGAGTCCGACATACTCGACGCCCGCTTCTACATCGGGATGCCCATCCACCTCTGGGACGAGTACCCGGCCGAGGACGGCTGAGCGGCGGGCCGAGCGTCGGGGGGCGGCGTAGCCTACGATGCCTCTGCCAGCAGAGGAAGAGGGCCGTGGCCGCCGACACCATCCCCGCCAGGCTGTTTCGCAACGCCGCCTCCATGCCCGACCGCCCGGGGTATCTCGAGAAGGCAGGCGGGACCTACCGAGCCGTCGACTGGCAGGGGTACGCCGCCCGGGTGCGGCGGGCCGGCCGGGCTCTCCTCGCCCTGGGCTTCTCACCGGGGCAGCACCTCGCCATCCTCGGCTTCAACCGCTCCGAGTGGGTGATCAGTTACCTGGGGGCGATGGTGGCCGGTGGGGCGGCGGCCGGCATCTACACAACCTCCTCCGCCGATGAGGTCGGCTACGTGGTCGGCCATGCCGAAGCGCCGGTGGTGGTGGTCGAGGGGCCGGGGCAGTTGGAGAAGGTGCTCGCCTGCCGGCGGGACCTCCCCGCCCTCCGCCGGGTGGTCACCATGCGGGGGGCACCGCCCCACGGTGACCCCATGGTGCTCTCGTGGGAGGAGTTCTTGGCCAAGGGGGAGGCGGTAACCGACAGTGAGATCGACGCCCGCCTCAATGGCCTGTCGGGCGGCGACCCGGCCACTCTCATCTACACGTCCGGGACCACCGGCGTGCCGAAGGGCGTGGTGCTCACCCACGACAACCTCACCTGGACCGCCGACCAGGCGCAGGGCGTGTTCCCCCTGAGCCCCGACGACGTCCTCATCAGCTACCTCCCGCTCAGCCACGTCGCCGAGCAGATGTACGCGGTGCACGTGGCGATCACCTTCGGCTACTCGGTGGCCTTCGCCGAGTCGATCGAGGCGCTGCGCACCAACATCGCCGAGGTGCGCCCCACCCTGTTCTTCGGGGTGCCCCGGGTGTGGGACAAGTTCGCCGCCGGGGTGCGGGAGCGCCTCGCCTCGGTCCACGGGGCGCGGGCCCGGCTGGCCGAGTGGGCGATGGGCGCCGCCTCGCGGGTGGTCGCTGCTCGGAACGAGGGACGGGAACCGGGGGGCACCCTGGGCCTGCAGTACCGCCTGGCCCGCCGCCTCTTCCACGACCGGGTGAAGAAGGCCCTCGGCCTGGACCGGTGCCACTTCGCAGCCAGCGGGGCGGCCCCCGCCGACCCGGCCACCCTGGAGTTCCTCGCCGGGCTCGACCTCCCGGTGCACGAGGTCTACGGCCTGTCGGAGACGGCCGGCCCGGTGTCGTGGAACCGGCCGGGGCGCACCCGCTTCGGCACGGTGGGCCCGGCCTACCCGGGAGTGGAGGTCCGTCTCGCCGCCGACGGCGAGATTCTGGTGAGGGGGGGCAACGTCCTCGCCCGCTACCACCGTGACCCGGCCGCCACCGCCGCCGTCTTCCAGGACGGCTGGTTCGCCACCGGGGACCTCGGGGCGCTCGACCCCGACGGCTTCCTGTCGGTGGTGGGGCGCAAGAAGGAGCTCATCGTCACCGCCGGGGGCAAGAACATCGCCCCGGCCCCTCTGGAGACCGCTCTGCGGCAGCACCCCCTGATCGGGGAGGCGATGGTCATCGGGGACCGCCGGCCCTACCTGTCCGCCCTGGTTTCGCTTGATCCGGAGGCATCGGCCGCCTACGCCGCCGCCCACGAGATCGCCGGGCCCCTCCATGCGGCGGAGCCGGCGCTGGCCGAGGTGTCGGGCGCGGTGGCGAGGGTGAACGAACGGCTATCCCGGGCGGAGCAGATCAAGCGATTCCGGGTCCTCGAGCGGGCTTTCAGTATCGAGCACGGTGAGCTGACGGCGACTCTGAAGGTCAAGCGCCAGGCCGTGGAGGCGCATTTCGCCGCCGAGATCGAGGCGATGTACCGGGAGTAGGGGACGGTCTGGGGGCGGAGGCGGGGCGCTCCGCCTTCGTGGCCGATGGGGGGGAGTGGGGAGCTGGCCGGGGCGGCATGAGGTCGGCCCTCAGGAGGGCAAGCCGGTCCCGGCCGGTTCCAGGGGCGAGCGGCTCGGCCGAGGGGCCAGGGTGACCAGCCAGTAGCCGGGTGGGTGGGGGCCATCGCCGCCGAGCAGCTCCCGGAGCAGCACGCCGTCACCCAGGTCGTGGCAGCAGCGCTGCTCGCAGGAGCGGTAGGGGTCGGCGACGAGGTCCTCGGCCACGCCGAGGGCATCGGCACGTGCCGTGCCCGGCTTGACTCAGTCCCAGCCGAGCGCCTCGAGGCGGGCGTCGTCTATGCCGAGGTGGTGGGCCACCTCGTGCAGCACGGTGCGGCGGATCTCCCGGCGCAGCTCGGCGGGAGAGAGCCCGAGCTCCAGATGGGGCCCCATGAAGACCACGATGCGGTCGGGGAGGGCCCCGGAGTACCAGTCCCCCCGCTCCAACAGGGACACGCCCTCGTAGATACCCAGGATCCCCTCGTCGTTGGGGTCCTGCTTATGAGTGGGCCAGTCCTCCACCACCACATGGAGGTTGTCGACCCGCTCGAGGACCCACTGGGGGAGGTCCTCCAGGGCCTGGTCGACGACCCGCTCGAACTGGGCGCGGCGCACGGGGAGAGCCTAGGTCGCCATTGCTACACTCCGACGTCGCCGGGCGCTTAGCTCAGCGGAAGAGCGCTGCCTTCACACGGCAGAGGTCACTGGTTCGAGCCCAGTAGCGCCCACGGTGGAACCCGTTGCCCGTCAACGGGTTTCTGCTATCGGTGGGGGAGTGGGCAGCGCTCGCCTTCCCCAACGGCCGCCACGACGACCAGGCCGACTGCTTCGCCTGCGCCGCCTTGGACGCCACCAGCACACCCGGCATCGACCCCGTGGCCCTCGGCCTCGCCCTCGCCGCGGCGGACGCGGAGCTACACCAGCCAGGCCCCTGGCTCCACTGAGCCCGGCCGTTCGGAGTAGGTTCTGACGTGACAAGGGAGGGCGGGCATGTCCAGGACGATGCGACGAGTGGCTCTGCTGGTCACCCTGCTGCTGGTAGTGGCCGGTGCGGCCGGGGCTTCAGCAACAGATAGCCGGACGGGCAGCAATCGGCTCACCGGCTGCCGGAACACTTCCACCGGGGTTCTCGATCAGGTGAAAGCCGGGCTGCTGCCCATCGGGGGGGTGTGCGGGGCGGGTGAGCTGATGGTGTCGTGGAATAGGTCAGGGCCGACGGGGCCGCAAGGACCGCGGGGCTACGCCGGCTACCCCGGACCGACCGGGGCGCCCGGTGTCAGCGGCTACGAGGTGGTCGTCGCCCACTTTGACACCGCCGACAACAACGGACAGACCTCTGGTTACGCGTGGTGTCCCGCCGGCAAGGTGGCGGTAGGCGGGGGGTACAACTCCGCCGACCCCCCCACTTTTGCCACGGCGTACGCCTACCAGAACAACCCGATAGTGGCCGGCGGCCAATCCGGGTGGCAGGCCCACCTGGTCAGGACCGATGGAGGAGCCGGCGACTGGCAGTTCGCCGTGTTTGTCATCTGCGTGAGGGCCTTGCCGTAGGTGCAGCCGTCCTCCGATTGACGAGGGGCGGGCTGAACCAATAGTGGGGCCGCCCCAGTCGGCCAGCACACCGGGCCACCATCAGCCATGCCACCACATCATCGGGCATGGGCCATCCCGATGGTGCCGCGGGTAGGCTCACCGCATGGCCTCCAAGACCGACATCCCTCCCTACACCGAACTGATGTGGCCCACCCTCCAGGCCATCCGCCAGCTCGGCGGCTCTGCCCGCATCGAGGAGATCGTCCAGGCGGTCATCGACGCGGAGAGCTTCACCGAAGAGCAGCAGCAGGTCCGCCGCCGTCCCGACGACCCGATGTCGCTCATCGACTACCGGCTCCACTGGGCGCGCTCCTACCTCAAGAGCATGGGCTGCCTCGACAACAGCGCCCGCGGCGTCTGGTCCCTCACCGACCTGGGCCGCACGGTCACCAAGCCGGAGATCCCCGACCTGCACCGCAAAGCCAGGCGCGAGTACCACAAGGCCTATGTGCAGCGCAAGAAGCTGAAGGCCGACGAAGCCGCCGGCGGAGAGGCCCACCCCGAGGAGGAGGAGGAGGGGGAGGAGGACTGGAAGGAGCAGCTGCTCAGGCGGCTCCTCCAGATGCCACCCGACGCTTTCGAGCGGCTCGCCCAACGGGTGCTCCGTGAAGCCGGCTTCCGCAACGTCGAAGTCACCGGCCGCTCAGGCGACGGCGGCATCGACGGGGTCGGCGACTACCGGGTCTCCCTCGTCAGTTTCCCCATCTACTTCCAATGCAAGCGGTACAAGGGCTCAGTCCGAGCCTCGACCG
>CAYGYX010000060.1:0-5924 GCA_964354255.1 uncultured Acidimicrobiia bacterium
GGTGGGCCTCACCGGCGCCGCCGGATCGCCCAGGCGGCGAGCAGCGATGTCCCCACCGTCCAGGCCCCGAGCACCACGTAGGAGCCCCAGGCTGACTCCACCAGCCCATCGGTGAGAGCGTCGCGCACGACGTTGGCCATGTGCCAGAAGGGGAGCACCCGGTGGGCGGCGGCCAGCCACCCCGGAAAGTTCTCGATGGGGAACGCGATGGGGGAGAACATCAGCACCACGAAGATCACCAGGTTGGTGATCACGTTGGTGATGCCGGGGTCGGGCACGGCGTGGCCGATTCCGAAGCCGACTGAGGCCGACATGAGCGAGGCGAGCAACACCGCCGGCACCACCCAGAGGGAGACGCGGAGGTCGAGGTCGTAGCGCCAGCCGGCCACGGCGAGGCTGACGGCGAAGCCGGGGACGGCCAGCATCGTGAAGATGGTGAACGACGACGCGGCGGTGGCGGTGCGCGGCACCGGCAGCGACCACATGAAATCGTAGGTGTCCTCGATCTTGCGGACGGCGATCAGACCGGGGAGCAGGGCCATGCCGAGAGGGATCACCGCCAGGGTGGGTGCCCCGGTGGCCAGGAAGGTGGCCGCCGCCGGCGGCATGTCGCCCAGGTAGAACCCGTAGATGAGCGCCATGCCTGCCCCCATGAGCACCTGCACCAGCAGGAACGGGAGCATCCAGCCCCGGGAAGAGGCGAGGTCGAAGCGCAGCATGGCCCGATAGCCGGCCAGCCAGTAGCCGGCTCCGCGACGCAGGGCGGTGGGGGTCAGGGCGAGGGTCGTCAACTCAGCCCCTCCGCCCGAGGACGGCCGCCGTCACCCCCACCGATGCCACTGCCCAGGCGCCGAGCACCAGGTAGGAGCGGGTCAGGTCGTCGATCACCCCGACCGTGAGCCCGGCCCGGACCGTGTCGGCCATGGGAGCCAGGGGGAGCCAGCGGTGGAGGGCCGCCAGCCAGCCCGGGAGCTGGTCGGCCGGGAAGTTGATGGGGGAGAAGCCGATGATCACGAAGATGAGCAGCTGGGTGATCGCCCCGATGAGCATGGGATTCCCCAGCGCATGGGCCAGGGCGTAGCCGATCATCGTGCCGGTGAACATGGTGAGCAGCACCGCCGGCACCACCGCCGGTGAGACGTGCAGGTCCAGGTCGTAGCGGAGCAGGGCCACTGCCAGGGCCACGGCCATGCCGGGGAGGCCGAGGATGAGATTGGTGGTGACCCAGGCGAGAGCGGCGGTGGTGCGTGGCACGGGCAGGGACCAGAGGAAGTCGTAGGTCTGCTCCGCCTTCTGCTGGGCGATCAGCTGCGGGCCCAGCACCAGGCCGACGGTGACCAGGGTGATCACCAGCACGCCGGTGGAGACGAAGAGAGCCGCCCGCGGCGGCACCTGCCCGAAGAAGAGGCCGAGGGCGAGCACGAACCCGGCCCCGGAGAGGATCTGCACCATGATCGTGACCGGGAGCACCAGGCGCAGGCTGGTCATCTCCCAGCGGATCATCATGCGGTAGGAGCGCCACCAGTACCCGAGGCCGCGACGCAGCTCTACCGGCGGGGCGAGCGCGGTCATTCGGAAGCTTCTCCGCCGGCCTCGACGTCGCCGGTCAGGCGGATGTAGACGTCCTCCAGGGTCGGGGCGCCGAGGGCGTACTCCTCGGCGAGGCCGAGGCCGATCAGCTCCTGGGCCCAGCCGATGGCGTGGGCGGCCTCGGCCTCGGCGATCACGGTCATGAGGTTGTGGCCCACCCGGGTGTGGTGCCGGACGAAGGTGGGCAGCTCGGGGGTCTCCGATCGGGGAACCAGCATCACCTGGAGGCGCAGGCGGCCGCGGTCCTCCGCCTTGAGGGAAGAGGGGGTGCCCTCGGCGAGCAGGCGCCCCCGGTCGATGACGGCGAGGCGGTCCACCGCCCTCTCTGCCTCCGCGACGTTGTGAGTGACGAGCAACACCGCCACCCCGGCGTCCCCGAGGCGGCGCACCTCCTGCCAGAGCAGACGGCGTCGCAGCGGGTCGACGTCGTTGGTGGGCTCGTCGAGCACCACCACCCGGCCCGGGCACACCGTCACCATGGCGAAGCCGACCAGGCGGCGCACCCCGCCGGAGAGCCGGGCTCCCAGAGTGCTGCGCCACTCGCCGATGTCGAGGGCCTCGATCAGCTCGTCCCGCCGGCGGGCCACGCTCGCGGCGTCGCCCCCTCGGATCATCCCGGTGATGTCGATGGCCTCGCGGGCCCGGAAAGAGGCGATCGGCATCTGCGCCTGGGGGAGATAGGAGCAGAGCTGGCGGGCGGCGTCGGGGTCTGCCACCAGGTCGTGGGGGCCGAGGGTGATCGTCCCGGCATCGGGGGCGAGCAGGCCGATGACCTGCTTCACCAGGGTGCTCTTGCCGGCACCGTTGGGGCCGAGCAGTCCGTACACCTCGCCCGGCTCCACCGTGAGGGTGATGCCGTCGTTGGCCCGCACCTTCTGGTTGAAGACCTTGACCAGGTCTCGGACCCGCAGAGACCAGTCGTGCCCGTCCATGGATGCTGCCTCCCTCGGGGCCGGGGTGGAGGATAGGGCCACCGTCGGCACCGGATAGCTGGGCCGACTAGCTTGAGTGGCCGGCGAGGGAAGAGGTCGGGATGGAACGCCGCCTGGTGCTGGAGGCCCGGGGCCTGCGCAAGGCATTCAAGGATCTGGTCGCGGTCAAGGACGTCTCCTTCCACATCGCCGAGGGGGAGACTTACGGTCTGCTCGGCCCCAACGGCGCCGGGAAGACCACCACCATCTCCATGGTCTGCGGCCTGCTCGAGCGCGACGCCGGGGAGGTGCAGGTCGACGGCCGGGAGATCACCACGAGGTCCACCGAGGCCAAGGCGGCCATCGGCTATGTGCCCCAGGACATCGCCATCTACCCCGACCTCACCGCCCGGGAGAACCTCGTCTTCTTCGGCAGTCTGTACGGGATGAGCGGCAAGCACCTGGCCGCCCGGGTCGACGAGGTCCTCGAGACCATCGGGCTCAAGGAGCGGGCCAAGGACCGCGCGGTCGAGTTCTCCGGGGGCATGAAGCGCCGCCTGAACATCGGCATTGGTTTGTTGCACAAGCCCCGCCTCCTCATGCTCGACGAGCCCACGGTGGGCGTCGACCCGCAGAGCCGCAACGCCATCCTGGAGAGCGTCGAGCGGCTGAGCGCCGAGGGGATGGCGGTGCTCTACACCACCCACTACATGGAGGAAGCCGAGCGCCTCTGCGACCGGGTGGCCATTATCGACGAGGGCGAGATCAAGGCCGAGGGCACCCGGGCCGAGTTGGTCCGCCTGGTGGGGGAGCGGGATAAGGTCCGACTGGGGGCGTCGGGCAACCTGCTGGCGGCCCTGGCCGCCCTGCAGGCCGTGCCCGGTGTAGAGAGCGCCTCCATCGGCGAGGAGCGCCTCGACCTGATCCTCGATGGCGCCGACCGGGCCCTGCCCGCCCTGCTGGGGGCGGCGGCCGGCGCCGGGGTATCCGTCCATTCGGTGGAGGTGGAGGAGCCCAACTTGGAGGCGGTGTTCCTCCATCTGACCGGCAAGGCGCTGCGGGACTAGCCGTGTCGGTCCTCCTCATCGCCCTGAAGGACATCCGCCAGCGGCTGCGAGACCGCAGCTTCTACCTGTGGGGGATCGCCGCTCCCTTCGGGCTGGCAGCCATTTTCAGCCTGGTGTTCGGCGGCCTCAGCTCCGGCAGGATGGACTTCTCTTACGCCGTGGCCGACGAAGACGGGGGGCCCACCGCCCGCGCCTTCGTCGAGCAGGTACTCGGGCTGCTCGACGCCGAAGGGGCGTTCAACATCCAGGAGGTCGGGTCCGCCTCGGAGGCGCGCGCCCTGGCCGAGGAGGCCAAAGTCGACGCCGCCTTCGTGATCCCTCCCGGCTTCTCGGCCGCGGCGGCGGAGAACGGCACCTCGGCCATCCTGGTAGTGGCCAACGTGGACAGTCCCATCGCCGGAGAGGTGGGGCGCGCCGTGGCCGGGCAGTTCGTCGGCGAGATCAACGCGGTGGGGACCGCCCTGGGGACCTACTTCGGGGTGCTCGGCCGGGAGCCGGAGCCGGGGGAGGCGGAGGCGCTGGTAGAGGCGGCTATGGCCGTCCCCAGCCCGCTCAGCCTGCGCGATGTGCCGGCGGCCTCCAAGGAGCTGTCGGCGAAGACGTTCTACGCCGCCTCGATGGCGATCCTCTTCATCTTCCTCACCGTCCAATTCGGGGTGCTCGGCCTGCTCGAGGAGCGCCAGAACGGCACCATGGGCCGCCTCCTGGCTGCCCCCATCTCCCGCCGGTCGATCGTCGCGGGCAAGGCGCTCACCTCCTTCCTCCTCGGCCTGGTGAGCATGGCGGTGCTGGTGGTGGGCTCGACCCTGCTGCTGGGGGCCGAGTGGGGCAACTCGCTGGGGGTGGCCATCCTGGTGCTGGCCGGGGTGATCGCGGCGATGGGGGTCATGTTCGTGGTGGCCGCCCTGGCCCGGACGCCAGAACAGGCGGGGAACCTCCAGGCCATCATCGCTTTCGTGCTCGCCATGCTCGGCGGGTGCTTCTTTCCCGTCGCCCAGGCCGGCGGCCTGCTGGAGACGATGAGTCTGTTCACGCCCCACGCCTGGTTCCTGCGGGGCCTGGGCGACCTGGCCGCCGGCGGCAGCCTGGGCAGCGTCTTCCCCGCCGCCCTCTACGTGGCTCTCTTCGGCGTGATCACCGGGGGGTTGGCCCAGCTCCGCATCGGCAAGGTGCTGGCGCCGTGAGGAAGGTGCTGGCGATCGGCTGGGCGAACACCAAGCGCTTCCTGCGCGAGCGCTCCAACATCTTCTTCGTCTTTGTGTTCCCCATCCTGCTCATCCTGCTGCTGGGGATGATGTACGGCGGGGGCTTTGATGCCAAGGTCGGGGTGTACATGGCCGGCGACGGGGGCCAGCTCGCCGCCGATCTGGTGGAGGCCCTCGACGATCTCGAGGACGTCGATGTGGTCACCTACGACTCGCAAGCCGCGCTGACCGAGGCGGTGCAGCGGGCGCGGGTGACGGCCGGCGTGCTCGTCCCGGAGGGTTACGACGACGCGCTGATGGGCGGTGGGTCGGCCGAGGTCGGCCTCGTCACCCGGCCGAGCGACCAGAACGGCATGCTCGCCCGGGAGGCGGTCCGCGACGTCGTCGCTCGCCAGGCGGCTCCGATCCGGGCGGCCCGCTTCGCCGTCGATCAGGGGGTCCCTTCCTTCGCCCAGGCCCTGGTCGTGGGGCAGATCGTGGCCGAGCGGGAGGCCGCCATCCGGGTCACTTACTCGCAGGCCGGTGAGTCCGTCTTCGAGGACTTCAGCAAACTGGGCACTTTCGACCTGGGGGCATCCCAGGAACTGGTGCTCTTCATGTTCCTGACCTCGTTGACGGCGGCCGCCGACCTCATCCTCACCCGGAAGCTCGGGGTGGCCCGGCGCATGCTGTCCACCCCCACCTCCACCGGGGTGATCGTCGGGGGTGAGGTGGCCGGGCGTTTCGGGGTGGCCCTGGTCCAGGGGGTCTACATCATGGTGGGCACCCTGTTGCTCTTCGGGGTGAACTGGGGGGATCCGCTCGGGGCCGTCGCCATCCTGGTGGCCTTCGCCCTGGTCGGCTCGGGCGCCGCCATGCTCTCGGGGGCGCTGTTCCGCAACGAGCAGCAGGCCGGCGGGATCGGGGTGCTGCTCGGCCTGGGGCTGGCGGCGATCGGTGGGGCTATGGCGCCGATCGAGGTGTTCCCCGACTCCGTGAAGACCCTCGCCCTCTTCACCCCGCACGCCTGGGCCATCGATGCTTTCAGCGAATTGGTGCGTCGCGACGGCGGGTTCCTCGACATCCTGCCCCAGTTGGGGGTGCTGATCGCCTTCGCCGTCGTCTTGATGGCGCTAGCCACCTGGCGCCTGCACCGGGTGCTCACCCGCTGA
>CAYGYX010000060.1:6024-11410 GCA_964354255.1 uncultured Acidimicrobiia bacterium
CGGCGCCGGCGGGGGTGCCCTAGAATTGTTTAGGCATGCCTAAAGATTCTGTCGCCGCCGCCGACGACCCTCTTTCCATGTCCGGAGGCACCACCCCCAGCGAGGAGATGTACCTCATCACGGTGGCCATGGCCGAGGAGGAGGGCCGGGAGGGACCGCTCCCGCTGGCCTCGCTGGCGCAGGCTCTGTCGATCTCCCCGGCCTCGGCCAACCAGATGGTGTGGCGGCTGGCCGACCGGGGGCTGGTCGCTTACCACCCCTACCGCGGTGTGCTCCTCACTGCAGCCGGCAGGGCGGCCGCCCAGCGGGTGCTGCGCGGGCGCCGGCTGTGGGCGAGCTTCCTGGAGGAGCACCTGGGCTTCGGGGTGGAGGAGGCTGACGCCCTGGCCTGTGACTACGAGCACCTGACGCCTCCCCGGGTGGCCGACCGGCTCGAGGCGTTCCTCGACCGGGCCGGGGGCCCGGCGGCAGCCAGCCGGCCGGCCGCTTCCTCCCGGAGGGCGGAAGGCATCGGGGGTGGGAGACCCCGATGACCACGGGCACCGGGCTACCCGAAATGATGCCGGGCGAGCGGAAGAAGCACCGGGTCGGCCGCCTGCTCACTCATCGGATCCTCGGCTTGCCGCTGTTCCTGGCAGTGGTGTGGGTCACCTTTCGCCTTGTCACCGACGTCGCCGCTCCCTACGTCGAGTGGGTGAGCGCGGTCGTCAACGGCCCCGTTGCCCGCTGGTTCTCGGCCCTGCTGGGCGCGCTCGGGCTCGGGGGAGGCTGGGTGGAGAGCCTGGTGGTCGAGGGGATCCTGGCCGGGGTCGGCGGGGTGGTGGCCTTCGTCCCCGTGCTCATCTTCCTCTATTCGGCGCTGGCGCTGCTCGAGGACTCGGGCTACATGCTGCGCTCGGGGGTGTTCACCGAAGGGGTGATGCGGGTGGTGGGCCTGCCCGGCGCCGCCTTCCTGCCGATGGTGATGGGCTTCGGGTGCACCGTCCCCGCGGTGCTGGCCACCCGCTCGCTCTCGTCCCGGCGCGACCGGATCCTGGCCGGCCTGCTGGTGCCCTTCCTGTCGTGCGGAGCCCGGCTCCCGGTGTTCGTGCTCATGGCCTCGGTCTTCTTCACAGCCCATCAAGGCACCATCGTCTTCGTCCTCTACCTGACCGGCATAGTGGTGGCGGTGGTGGTGGGCGCCGTGCTCTCCCGGACCCTGCTCCCTTCCCCGGCCCGGGCGCGCCCGACGCTGACGCCGCCCCCGCTGCGTCGCCCTCACCCGCGCCGGATGGGGAGGCTGGTGCTGCGGCAGACGGGCTCCTTCATCCACAACGCGGGCACGGTCATCCTGGCGGCCAGCATGGTGGTCTGGCTGCTGCTGGCCATCCCGGTGCAGGGTGGTGCCGGCTTCGCCGAGGCCGAGGTCGCCGACTCCGCCTTCGCCGGGGCGGGCCGGGTGGCGGGTCCGCTGCTGCGGCCGATGGGGGCCGGCTCCTGGGAGCAGGCCGGGGCCCTGGCCGGGGGCCTGGTCGCGAAGGAGGTCATCGTCAGCACCCTGGCTCAGGTGACCGGCGTGGCCGTCGCCGATGAGGCGGCGGCGGCGGGTTTCCTCGACGACCTGGGGGAGATCGGCCGGGGATTCCTGTCGGCGTCGCGGCAGGCGCTGGAAGCCGTCCCCGGGATCATCGGCATTCACTTCGGCAACGGGGAGAGCGGTGCCGAGTGGACGGCGCTGCTGGATTCGGTGCGCGGCCTCTTCGAGGCGAGCAGTGGGGGCCACGGCGCTCTCGCCGCCCTGGCCTTCATGATCTTCGTCCTCCTCTACACACCTTGCGCCGCCACCCTGGCCACCATCCGCCGCGAGTTGGGGCCCCGCTGGATGTGGGCGAGCGCACTGGGGCAGGGGGTGGTGGCGTGGGTGGTGGCGACGTTGGTGTTTCAGATGGGGCGGTTGATCGGCCTGGGCTGAGGAGGCCCGCCTAGGCTGGCTTCGCCATGACCGACGCCGAACCCATCCCTGGCCCCGAGGCCCAAACCGCTCCGGCCGTCCCGGGCAGCACGGCTCGTGCGTTCCAGGTGGCCGCCCCCGCCCGGGCGAAGTACGACCTGAGCGACGCCCTGTTCGCCGAGAGCGGTCCGCTGGTGGTGGGAGATGCCGAGGCCGCCCAGGAAGTGGCAGGGGCGATGAACGTGGTCCGCGAGGCGCCCCGCTTCCCCGAACGAGCGGTAGGTGCCGCTGACCTGGCCGCCGCCGCGCTCATCCAGGAGATCCTCCGCTACGTGGTCGCCCGGCAGGCGGCCGTGGGGGAGGGGCAGGCCATGGGCGATGCCGCCGGCCACCTGCGGGAGCGCCTCGGGGGGGCGGCCGAGCACCTGCTGGCCGGCTTCGCCGACGGTTACCCGCCCACTCCGGTCTACCGGGGTGAGCGCACTGCCGCCGAGCACCTGGCGCAGTCCACCGCCGGGGTGCCCAACGCCGACCTGGCTCTGGAGGAGCTGATGATGCTCCGCCTCGCCAACGAGAACCCGGCGTTCGCCCGCTTCCGGGAGCTGCACGACGACACGCCGCTGACCGAAGGGGCCGCCTACAACGAGGCCATCACCGCCCTGGAGGAGTTCTTCGGCGGGCTGCCGGCACCGGGGGTGGGTGGGAAGTCGCTTTTCGACGTGCTGCGCGCTCCCATGCGGTCCAGCCCCACCTCGCTGGCCGGGCAACTCGAGTACATCAAGGCCAACTGGGTGGGCCTGCTGGGGGAGCGCTTCGCCGGGTTGCTGCACCGCATCCTGCGCGCCCAGGACCTGCTCGCCGAGGAGCGCTCCTTTCGCGGGGCGGGCAAGGGGCCGCCGCCGATTCCGGATGCCGCCGCCCTGCAGGGGCCGGGCGAGTATGAGCGCTTCAGCGAGGACCGCTCGTGGATGCCGCGGGTGGTGCTGGTGGCCAAGAGCGCCTACGTGTGGCTGGAGCAGCTCGCCCGGCGCTACGGCCGCGAGGTCCGCCGCCTGGACCAGGTGCCCGACGAGGAGCTAGACGCCCTGGCCGCCGCCGGCTTCAGCGGGCTGTGGCTGATCGGGGTGTGGGAGCGGAGCGCGGCCTCGCGCCGCATCAAGCACCTGCGGGGGAACCCCGACGCGGTGGCGTCGGCTTATGCCCTCTACGACTACCAGATCGCCGCCGACCTGGGAGGGCAAGAGGCCTTCGAGGATCTGCGCCGCCGGGCCGGGGCGCGGGGCCTGCGCATGGCCAGCGACATGGTCCCCAACCACGTGGGGGTGGACGGGCGCTGGGTGATCGAGCACCCCGACTGGTTCCTCTCCCTGCCCCACCCTCCCTACCCGGGCTACTCGTTCACCGGCCCCGACCTCTCGTCGGACCCGCGAGTGGCCATCCAGATCGAGGATCACTACTGGGACGGCACCGATGCCGCCGTGGTCTTCCGCCGCCGCGACCGCTACACGGATGAAGACCGCTTCATCTACCACGGCAACGACGGCACCTCGATGCCGTGGAACGACACCGCCCAATTGGACTACCTCCGCCCCGAGGTGCGCGAGGCGGTCATCCGCACCATCCTCCACGTCGCCCGCCTCTTCCCCATCATCCGCTTCGACGCGGCGATGACCCTGGCCCGCCAGCACGTGCAGCGGCTCTGGTTCCCGGCGCCGGGCACCGGGGGCGCCATCCCCTCCCGTGCGGCGGCAGGCATGACCGACGAGGAGTTCGCCCGGCACATGCCGGACGAGTTCTGGCGGGAGGTCGTCGACCGGGTGGCGGCCGAGGCGCCCGACACGCTGCTCCTCGCCGAGGCCTTCTGGATGCTGGAGGGGTATTTCGTGCGAACCCTGGGCATGCACCGGGTCTACAACAGTGCGTTCATGCACATGACCTCGGCCGAGCGCAACGCCGACTACCGCCGGCTCATGCGCAACGTGCTCGAGTTCGACCCTGAGATCCTCAAGCGCTACGTCAACTTCATGAACAACCCCGACGAGGAGACTGCCGTTGCCCAGTTCGGCAGCGGGGACAAGTACTTCGGGGTGTGCACCCTGATGTGCACCCTGCCCGGCCTCCCCATGTTCGGCCACGGGCAGGTGGAGGGGTTCCACGAGCGCTACGGCATGGAGTACCGCCGGGCCCGCTGGGAGGAGGAGCCCGACGAGGGCCTGGTGGCCCGCCATCGGCGGGAGATCTTCCCCTTGCTCCACCGGCGCCGGCAGTTCGCCGAGGCGGCCGAGTTCCTCCTCTACGACTTCTCCGCCGGCGGGGCGGTGCAGGAGGATGTCTACGCCTACAGCAACCGGGTCGAGGGCCGGGCCTCACTGGTGCTGTACAACAACCGCTACCCGGAGTCGTCCGGGTGGATCCACCGCTCCGTCCCCTACCTGGACAAGCGGGTGGGCACCCTGCGCACCCGGCACCTGGGGGAGGGCCTGGGCCTGCGTGCCGGCCACGACGACTTCGTCGTGTTCCGGGACCACGTGACCGGCCTTGAGTACCTGCGCCGCAGCCGGGACCTGTGTGAGCGGGGGTTGCACCTGGCGCTGGGCGGGTACCAGTACCGGGTCTTCCTGGACTTCGCCGAGGCGGCCGATATCACCGGGGCTTATGCCACGCTGGCCCGCCGTCTCCAGGGGGCGGGCGTGCCCAGCGTCGCCGCCGCGTTGGACAGCCTGCGCACCGAGCCGCTGCGCAGCGCCCTCTACGAATTGGTGGAAGTCGCCCGGCCCGGCCTGGGCGAGGCCGGGCCGCTCGCGGAGGCGGAGGTCGAGGTAGCGCTCGGCCGCTTCCTGGACGAGGCCGGCGCCCTCGGCCACTCTCCCGACCGACGCCGGGCCTTCACGCAGTTCCCCGCCGACCTGGGCACCATGGCCCAGACGGCCGCCGCCCTGGATGGCCGGCCGCCTGCCTTCGACAACGGGTGGCTGGTGGTGTGGGCGGCCGCCCGCCTCTTCCCGCTCGGCCGGCCCCCGTTGCGCCTCGAGGAGGTGGCCCTGGAGGGAGCGGGGGAGTGGGCCCGGGCGATCCCGATCGCCGAACGCCACGCGGTTGCGGTGCGCGATTGGGGCAAGAGCCGTGGCTCAGCGGGAGGCCTGCGGCGCCTGCTCGGCGGCCTGCTCGGCGACCCGGAGGTGGCCGCCTTCCTGCAGGTGCACGAGTACGGCGGGGTCACCTGGTTCGACCGGGACGGGTTCCGGGCGCTGGGCCGGGCGCTGGTGGTGGTGGGCCTGTTGGGGACCCGCAGCAAGGCGATCCCGGCGCGCGCCGCCGAGCTGGCCGCGGCGCTGGCCCGCGCCGAGGACCGCTCCGGCTACCGGGTGGACCGCCTGCTGGCCGATCCCGGCCCCGGGCGGCAGCCGTCGACCCGGGGGTCGGCCCCGGCCCGGTGAGGTGTGGGGCGCTGAGGGG
>CAYGYX010000061.1:0-11122 GCA_964354255.1 uncultured Acidimicrobiia bacterium
GCCTCGGCGGCCATCGCCGCCGCCACGCGGCGCGCTTCCTCGACGTCGCCCTCGACCGGCCGGGCCATGTCGGTGAGCACGGTGACCCGATTGGCCCCGACCTGCAGGAACCCGCCCCGCACCGCCAGGGTCACGTTGGGGCCGGCGGCGGGCGTGATCTCCGCGCTCCAGGGGACGAGCGAGGCCATGAGCGGCTGGTGATGGGCCAGCACCCCCATTTCCCCTTCCGTGGTGCGGGTGATGAGCATCACCGCCTCCCCCGACCAGAGGACCGCTTCCGGGGAGACGACGTCGAGGTGGAAGGTGTTGGCCACTACGCCGTCTCGAGCTCGCGCGCCCGGGCGAACACGTCGTCGATGCCGCCCACCATGAAGAAGGCCTGCTCGGGCAGGTGGTCCACCTCCCCGTCGACCACCATCCGGAACGAGCGGATGGTCTCGTCCAGGGGCACCGACGCCCCCGGGATGCCGGTGAAGGTCTCGGCCACGAAGAAGGGCTGCGACAGGAAGCGCTGGATGCGGCGGGCCCGGGCCACGATCAGCTTGTCCTCCTCGGACAGCTCGTCGATGCCGAGGATGGCGATGATGTCCTGCAAGTCCTTGTAGCGCTGCAGGATCTGCTGCACCCGCCGGGCGACGTCGTAGTGCTCCTGGCCCACGATGCGCGGGTCGAGGATGCGGGAGGTGCTGTCGAGCGGGTCCACCGCCGGGTAGATGCCCAGCTCCGAGATCTGGCGGGAGAGCACGGTGGTGGCGTCCAGGTGGGAGAAGGTGGTGGCCGGCGCCGGGTCGGTGATGTCGTCGGCCGGCACGTAGATCGCCTGCAGCGAGGTGATCGACCGCCCCCGCACACTGGTGATCCGCTCCTGCAGGGCGCCCATCTCGTCGGCCAGCGTGGGCTGGTAGCCCACGGCCGAGGGCATGCGGCCCAGCAGGGTGGACACCTCGGACCCGGCCTGGGTGAAACGGAAGATGTTATCGATGAACAGCAGGACGTCCTGGCCCATCTCGTCGCGGAAGTACTCGGCCATGGTCAGGGCCGACAGGCCGACGCGCAGCCGCACCCCGGGCGGCTCGTCCATCTGCCCGAACACCAGGGCGGCGTTCTTGATCACCCCGGAGCGGGTCATCTCCAGCCAGAGGTCGTTGCCCTCCCGGGTACGCTCCCCCACCCCGGCGAAGACCGACACCCCGCCGTGCTGGGTAGCCACCCGGTGGATCATCTCCTGGATGACCACCGTCTTGCCCACGCCGGCGCCGCCGAACATGCCGATCTTGCCGCCGCGCACGTACGGCTCGAGCAAGTCGATGACCTTGATGCCGGTCTCGAACATCTCCCGCTGGGCGCCCACATCGGCAAAATCCGGAGCCGGCCGATGGATGGGCCAGCGCTCGGCCTTCGCCAGAGCGTCCGCCTCCTCCCCCTCGACGTGGTCGAGGGTCTCGCCGAGCACGTTGAAGATGTGGCCCAGGGTCGCCGGGCCCACCGGCACCGCGATGGCCTGGCCGGTGTCGATGACCTCGGTGCCCCGCACCACGCCGTCGGTGGGCTTCATGGAGATGGCACGCACCCGGCCCCCGCCGATGTGCTGGGCGACTTCGGCCACCACCCGCTGGGGTTTGCCCTCGACGATGACGTCGAACTCGAGGGCGTGGCTGATCTCGGGCATCGCCTCGGGCGGGAACTCGATGTCCACCACCGGCCCGGCAACCCTGACGATGCGTCCCTTGCTCACGGTTTCTCCTTGTTTCAGCCTCGGGTCAGCGCCTCGGCGCCCCCGACGATCTCCGAGATCTCGGTGGTGATCTCCGCCTGGCGGGCCCGGTTGGCCCGGCGAGTCAGGAGGCGGGTCAGTTCCTCGGCGTTCTCGGTAGCCGCCTTCATCGCCCGCCGCCGGGCGGCATGCTCCGAGGCCGAGGCATCGATGAGGATGCCGAACACGGCGCCCTCCACATAACTGGGCAGCAGTCGAGCCAGGATCTCGGGCGCCCCGGGCTCGTAGCTGTAGCCGATGGGGGCAGGACCATCCCCGGCCGGCGGCGGGCTCACCGGCAGCAGCGGGAGCGAGGCCGCCGTCTGGGTGAGGGCCGACAGGTAGCGGGTGGAGAAGGCCTCCACCGAGTCCACCGCCCCATCGGCGTAGTCGCTCATCAGCACCCGGGCGATCTCCCGGGCGTGCTCGAAGGTGGGCGAGTCGGTGATCCCGACGAAGGAACGGGCGATGTTGTGACCCCGGTGCCGGAAGTACGTGTAGGCCCGCTTTCCCACCACGTACACGCGGCAGGCGACCCCGGCGGCGGCGTGCTGCTGCAGACGGGCCTCGGCAAGGCGGATGACGTTGGTGTTATAGGCCCCGGCCAGCCCCCGGTCACTGGCGATCACCATTACCGCGGCCGTGGTGAGCGGACGGGACGCCAGCAACGGATGGGGCACCGAACCGGACACCCTCGCCAGGTTGCCCACCACCTCCCGCATCTTGGCGGTGTAGGGCTGGCCGCCGGTGACCCGCTGCTGTGCCCGCACAATGCGGGAGGCGGCGATCAGCTCCATGGCGCGGGTGATCTTCATGGTCGACTGCACGCTGCGGATGCGGCGGCGGATCTGCCGCAGCTCGGCCCCGGGCAACTGCTACCCCTTCCCCCGGCTTTGCTTGTAGGCCGTGACGGCCTCGTCGAGCTTCCCCGTGGCGGGCAGATCCCCGGTCTCGGAGATGACCCGCAGCAGGTCGCTGTGGCGGGTGCGGAACCACTCCCGCAGCCCCAACTCGAAGGCGGCCACCTGGCCCACCGCGATGTCGTCCATGAGTCCGCTGGTGACCGCATAGATGGCCAGAACCTGCTCGGCCACCGGCACCGGCTCGTACTGGCGCTGCTTGAGCACCTCGACCACCCGGCGGCCCCGCTCCAGCTGGGCCTGGCTGGCGGCGTCCAGCTCGGAGCCGAACTCGGCGAACGCCTCCAGCTCCCGGTACTGGGCGAGGTTCAGGCGCAGCGGGCCGGCCACCCGCTTCATCGCCCGCACCTGGGCGGCACCCCCCACCCGGGACACCGAGATGCCGGCGTTGATGGCCGGGCGCACCCCGGCGTAGAAGAGGTCGGTCTCCAGGTAGATCTGGCCGTCGGTGATGGAGATCACGTTGGTGGGGATGTAGGCCGAGACGTCGCCGGCCCTGGTCTCCACGATGGGCAGGCCCGTCAGCGAGCCCCCGCCGAGCTCGTCGCTGAGCTTGGCGCAGCGTTCGAGGAGACGGGAGTGCAAATAGAAGATGTCACCCGGGTAGGCCTCGCGACCCGGCGGGCGGCGCAGCAGCAGGGAGATCTCCCGGTAGGCCACCGCCTGCTTGGACAAGTCGTCGAAGATCACCAGGGCGTGCTCGCCCTTGTACATCCAGTACTGGCCGATGGCCGACCCGGTGTAAGGCGCATACATCTGCAGGGCTGGCGACGACGAGGCGGCCGCATTGACCACCACCGTGTACTCCATGGCCCCGCCGGCCTCCAGTACCTCGACCACCTCAGCGACCGTGGAGGCCTTCTGGCCGATGGCCACGTAGATGCACTTCACGCCGGTGTCGCGTTGATTGAGGATGGTGTCGACGACGATGGCGGTCTTGCCCGTCTGGCGGTCGCCGATGATCAGCTCGCGCTGCCCGCGCCCGATGGGCATCATCGCGTCGATGGCCTTGATGCCGGTTTGCAGCGGCTGATGCACCGGCCGGCGCTGCACCACGCTGGGGGCCTGGGTCTCGAGCAAGCGGCGCTCGGTGGTGTTGACCGGGCCCTTCCCGTCCATGGGTATGCCCAGCGGGTCGATGACCCGCCCGAGCAGGGCGTCACCCACCGGTACCGAGAGCACAGTCCCGGTCAGGCGCACCGGGTCGCCCTCGTGAACGTGTGAAGGCTCGCCCAGGATCACCGCCCCTACCGAATCCTCGTCGAGGTTGAGGGCGACGCCGATGAGCCCGTCCGGGAACTCGAGCAGTTCGTTGGCCATGGTGCCGGGAAGGCCGTGGACGCGCGCCACGCCGTCGCCGACCGTGGCGACGTAGCCGACCGCCGCCGCCTCCAGGCCGGGCTCCCAGCCCTCCAGGTTGCGCCGCAGCGCCTCGCCGATCTGCCGGGGGTCGATGGTCAATTCCGCCATGTGTGTGCCCTGCCTCTATCGCCGCTGCAGCGCCTGCCGCAGACCCTCCAAACGATGCCGCAGCGACCCGTCGATCACCGTGTCTCCAACCCGGGTCACCAGGCCCCCGATGAGGGAGGGGTCGACCACGGTCTTCACTTCCACCTGCTTGCCGGTCGCCCGGCTCAGCGACTCGGCCAGACGGCGCACCGTCTCATCGTCGAGCTCGAAGGCGGTGCGCACCTCGGCGATGGCCCGGTCGCGCTCGGCGGCCGCCCGCTCCGCCAGCCGGTCGGCAATCGCCGGCAGGTCGCTGCTGCGTCCCGCTGCCACCACCAGACTCACCAGGTTCAGCGTCAGCGGCAGCACCCGCCCGCCGAGCAGGTCTTCCACGATGCCCTGCTTGCGCTCCAGGGGGAGCCGCGGATCGCTGAGCGCCAGGCGCAGCTCGGACGAGGTCTCCAGGGCGCGGGCGACGCGGTACAGCTCGTCGCCGACCCGATCCACCGAGCCCTCTGCCCGCGCCAGCTCGAGCATGCCGGCGGCGTAACCATGAACGAGATCGGGGGAGGCCATGGCTAGTGCGGCATCCCCTCGAGCTCGTCGATGTAGCGGTCCACCAGCACCCGCTGGGCGCCGGAGTCCACGCTGCCGGCCACCACCTTCTGGGCCAGCTCCAGCGAGAGCCCGGCCACCAGGTCGCGTACCTGATCGGTGGCGCGTTCCCGGTCGGCCTCGATTCCCTCGCGGCCACGCCGGGCAACCTCGTCGCTCTCGGCCTTGGCCTTGGCCAGGATCTCGGCCCGGATCGCCTCGGCCGAGCGGCGGCCCTCTTCGACGATGCGGTTGGCTTCGTCGCGGGCCCCGGCGACTTCCTTGCGGCGCTCCGCCAGCAGCGTCTCGGCCTCGACTTTGGCCTGCTCGGCCTCATTCAGCCGGCCGGTGATGGCCTGCTGCCGGGCGGCCAGGAGCCGACTGATCCACACCCGCCCCTTGAACCAGATGAACCCGAACACGATCAGGAAGGCGACGATCCCGGCAATCATCTCGTGCATGTCGGGCAGGATCAGCTGAATGCCACCGCCGGTCTCCTCGGCCTCCTGGGCCAGTACCTGCAGCATGAAGAAGGTCATGGCTCCGTCCTCAGGTGATGAAGTAGAGCAACAGGCCGATCAGCGCCAGCGCTTCGGTCAGGGCGATACCGAGGAACATGTTGGTGCGCACCATGCCCTGGGTCTCCGGCTGGCGGGCCATGGCCTGCATGGCGTTGCCCACCACGATGCCAATGCCGATGCCGGGGCCGATGGCGGCGGCTCCGTAGCCGATCAGGGCGAGGGCCCCCTTCAGGACTTCGATGTCGCCGGTGATGCCTTGCATGCCTGATGCCTCCGATCAGTGCTCGATCTGCACGGACGTCTGGATGTAGACCGCGGCGAGCAGGGTGAAGACGTAGGCCTGCAGCACCGCCACGAAGATCTCGAATGGGTAGATGAGGAGCCCGAAAGCGAGCCAGAGTACGCCGAGGATCGACTTGAGATCGAGCCGTTCGATGAACACGATCCCGGAGCCCAGCAGCACGGTGAGCAGCAGGTGGCCGGCGATCATGTTGGCGAAGAGCCGGACCGCCAGGGTGAAGGGCCGCAGGATGAAGGTAGAGATCAGTTCGAGAAAGCCGATGAAGGGCCGCAGCCCCAGCGGGACCGCGCGCGGCCAGATGATGCTCATCAGGTAGCCGCCCCCATGCTTGACGAGGCCCACGATCACGAAGATGAACCAGGTCACCAGGGCGAGGAACATGGGGATGGCCATACGGGAGGTCACCGGGAAGCTGATGAAGGGGGTCACCCCGAACAGGTTCGAGACCAGGATGAACAGGAATAGGGCGAGGAGATAGGGGAAGTAACGGGCTCCCTCCGGCCCGATCACCCCCACCGCCACCTGGTCGTGCACGAAGCCCACCAGGCCCTCGATGGCCGCCCCGAACTTGCTGGGCACCAGGCGCACCCGCCCGTAGGCGGCCCACAGCAGGGCGACGACCACGAGGGCGGCCAGCAGCATCAGCAGCATGGTCCGGGTGACCCCGAAGCCCCCAATGCTGAAGAGAGTGGGCGTCTCGAACAGCTCGTTGACGTTGGGCGGCTTGCAGAGGATCGGCGTCTCGGGGTCGCACTCCAACGCCAGGATCAACGGCTCCATTCCAGCTCCCTATGCCGGCCGCGGGCCACCGCCACCACTTCCCAGATCATCATCACCACGTACGCCACCACCGCGGAGACGGCGGCGGCGATGCGGTCCATTCCCGTCACTTGCTCCAGCAAGATCAGCATCACCGTCAGCAGCACCAGCCGCAGCACGAAGCTGATGAGGGCAGCGATGGGGAGCAGTTGCGGGCGCCGTCGGACCACCAGCGAGAGCAGGTTCCCGGCCAGGAGCAGGTTCCCGGCCACCAGCGCCACCCCCAGGGCTGCCGCCCCGGCCGACCACGGGCCTCGCAGGACCCCGAAGACCAGGGCAAGCACCGGGGCCAGGACGATCGCCGGCCGGCAGGCGTGGAGGGCGAGAGTCATCTCGATGTCCCGCTTCATCCTCCGCCGCCCTTGAGGTAGAGCCACAGCTTCCAGAACGCGATCCCCGACCCGGCCAGCAGCCCCAGCACCAGGAAGATGGGGTGGGTTCCCAGCCAATGGTCGGCGCCCCAGCCCACCAGGACCCCGGAGAACACCGAGGCGTAGAAGCCCCAACCCTCCGCGCCGGCCGTGAAGAACTCACCGCTCGACCCGCGCTTGCCGCTGGTGTCCACCACAGCCGACGACCTCCCCCGGGCCTCACCGGCCGCCTCCCCGCCAATCGGACCAGGCAGCCCGCTCAAGATGCCGAGAGGATAGAACGATGGAAGGGCCGCCGATTCACCCGGGGTGGCCGATCGGCGGCGCCCGGCCAATGAAGGGGCGAGCCGCTGGGGACCGAGGGCGGCCATCTCCGGGTCGGTTGTGTCGAGTCGGCGCGGATTGGTCACCGCGGGCGCAACTCCCGGGGGTGGGTAGGCACAGGCTAGTGGCTCCGGCACCGGCCTCAGGCGCCGCCCCCGCCGTCAGCGAGGGCGGCGCCGCGTCGGCGGCCGGGCCACGCCAATCGGCTGGGTCGCCGCCCGCCGCTCGGCGAGGGCGTCGGCCCAGGCGAGTGCCGGGAGCGGCAGCAGCGGAGCGACCATCACCCCGACCAGCGGCGTGAAGCGCAGCAGCAAGAACACGTAGGCGGTGATCAGCACGGCCGCCAGTGCCCGGCGTCCGATGGTGTGCTGCGGCTCGGCCCGCAGCGCCACTCCCCCGCCGGCGGCGAACCCGGCCACCATCGGGGTGACCGGCTCACCGACCAGGAAGGGAAGCCAGAGCCACGTCATCCCGCCGAGGAGCGCCGCGAAGGCCACCGCCCGCAGGGGGCGGGGACGCCGGGAGATGACGGCGAGGACGGCAAAGCCGGCCGCCATCAGAGCGAAGCCGCCGACCAGGCCCAGCACCACCCCGGTGGTGAGGGGGACCTCTACGCCGGCGTCCACCTGCTCGCTGGTCAACTCGCCCAGCCAGGAGCGGAAGGCGAGCAGCACCGCCCAGAACGAGCCAGTGAGCAGCAGCGTGGCCGCCCCAAGGGCCGCCCACTTGCGCCGGGTTGAGATGCGCTCATCGGGCAGGTCCAGGCTCAAGTCCCCTCCCAGGCCACCGGGCCGGCTCGCAGCACTCGCGGGGCACTCCCGGTGAAGTCGACGACCGTGGATGGGGCTCCCCCCGCCCCAGCGCCGGGCAGGTAGGCGGCCACCCGGCCGGTGAAGATCGCCCGTGCGCCGGCCTCATCCGCTGCCGGGGCCGCCCCCGAACGATTGGCGCTCGTCACCGCCAGCGGGCCGGCCTCTGCCAGCAGGGCGAGGGCGGCCGGATGGTCGGGCACCCGGATCCCCACCGAGTCGCGGGAGGGGTTCCCCACCCAGTCGGGCAGCTCCGGCACCCGCCGCACCACCAGCGTCAGGGCGCCCGGCCAGTACCGTTCCGCCGCCTGCCGGGCCGCCCCGGCCAGCACCCCGACCCGCGCTGCTTGCTCCACCGAGGCGGCGAGGAGGGGGATGGGCTTGATCGCCGGGCGGCCCTTCAATGCGAAGAGAAGCGCCACCGCTTCCCTGGAGAAGGGGTCGGCGGCCAGCCCGTAGACCGTGTCGGTGGGAATGCCGACCACCGCTCCCCGGCGGAGGGCGGCCACCACCGCCGCCAGGTCACCGGGCTCCGGCCCGATCACGGGCCGCACGGCGCCCCCTTCCTCGCCACCAGGAACCGGGGCCGGCCGGCCAGGTCGCGGCGCACCTCGCGTTCGTAGCTCCCGAACAACTCCAAGGCCTCCTCACCCTGGGTCTCACCGATCTCGCAGAGCACCCGGCCGCCGACCCCCAGCCACCAGTAGGCCTCGTCGGCGATGCGGGCCAGCACCTCGGTGCCGACGGGCCCGGCCACCAGCGCCTCCCGGGGCTCGTGGAGACGGATCTCGTCCGGCAGCCGATCCCACTCGTCCTCGGACAGGTACGGCGGGTTGGCCACGATCAGCTCCACCCGGCCGCGCAGGCCCCGGGGCAGCGGGTCGAACAGGTTCCCCGGCAGGAAGGTCACCTCGAGCGCGTTGGCCGCCGCATTCTCCCGGGCCAGGTCGAGAGCCTCGGGGCTGAGGTCGGTGGCGTAGACCGGGGCGGATGGGAAGACGCGCTTGAGCGCCAGGGCGAGCACCCCCGAGCCGGTGCCCAGGTCGACGATGAGCGTGCCCGGGCCGGCCTCCCCGAGGGCGGCCACCGCCGCCTCCCAGAGCTGTTCGGTCTCGGGACGGGGGATGAGTGCCCGGCGGTCCACCTTCACCTCGATGGGACCGAAGGGCACCCGTCCCTCCAGGTACTGCAGTGGCTCCCCCGCCAGGCGGCGGGCGATCAGGGCTTGCAGGCGAGCCTGTTCCGCCGGGCCGACGGCGGGACCGGTCAGCAGATCCGCCCGCGAGCGCCCGGTGGCCGCCATCTGCAGGCGCACCAACTCATGGGAAGGGATCGTCCCCGACACGGCCCCATCATGCCAGGCGCATAGGGGCTAGGGTCGCGACGCCGAGCCGAGGAGGTCGACTGTGGCTGTGGCGCCGTACGGGGCCTGGGAATCGCCGATCAGCGCGCGGTCGGTGACCCGCGCCGAGATCCTCTTCACCGACAGCCTGGAGGTCGACGGCGGGACCGTGTACTGGGCCGAGAGCCGCCCCGCCGAGGAAGGGCGAACGGTGATCGTGCGGCGCGGCGCCGACGGGTCACCGGAAGACGTCACCCCTGCCGGTTTCAACGCCCGCACCCGGGTACACGAGTACGGGTGCGGCGCCTACGCGATACGCAGCGGCGGCGTCTACTTCGCCAACTTCACCGACCAGCGCCTCTACCACCACCGCCCAGGGGAAGCCCCCCGGCCGATCACCCCGGAACCGCCCCTCCCTGCCGGCATCCGCTATGCCGACCTGGCGTTCGGCGACGGGTTCCTGGTCTGTGTGCGGGAGCGGCACGGCGAAGGCGAGGCAACCAACGAGCTGGTGCGCCTCTCCCTCGACGACGGCGACGCCGAGACGATCGTCGGCGGCCACGACTTCTTCTCCTCCCCGCGCCTCTCCCCCGACGGACGGCTGCTCGCCTGGCTCGCCTGGGACCACCCCAACATGCCCTGGAACGGCACCGGCCTGTGGCTGGCCGAGATGGGGCCCGATGGTCGGCCCGGCGAGCCGCGCCTGGTGGCCGGCGGCCCGCACGAGTCCATCTTCCAGCCCGAGTGGTCTCCGCAGGGTGTGCTCCACTTCGCCTCAGACCGCAGCGGCTGGTGGAACCTCTACCGCCTCCGTGACGGCGAGGCGGAACCGGTGACCGTGGTTGCCGGCGACGTCGGCGGTCCGCAGTGGGTGTTCCGCCTGCGTCGTTACGCCTTCCTGAGCGACGCGATCGCCGCCATCTACACCGGCCCAGCCGGGGCGACCCTTCTCATCCACGAGGCCGGCGGGGCCACCCGCGCCCTGCCCGCCCCTGGGACCTGGCTGTCCTCATTGGTGGCCGACGGTCCGGACCTGTACCTGGTTGCCGGGTCGCCCACCACCCCCTACGCGGTGATCCGGGTGGACGCTCTCACCGGCGAGACCGAAGTTGTGCGCGCTCCCGAGGGGCCGGGCCTCGACCCCCGGTACACGTCGGCCCCCGAGCGCGTCACCTACCCCACTCCCGACGGCCCTGCCCACCTCTACCACTACCCGCCCACCAACCCGGAGTTCGCCGCTCCGGTGGGCGAGCTGCCGCCGCTGCTGGTGGCCATCCACGGCGGCCCGACTTCGGCGGCCCGGCCGGTGCTGAACCCGGAGGTGCAGTTCTGGACCAGCCGCGGCTTCGCCGTGGCCGACGTGGACTACGGGGGCTCCACCGGGTACGGGCGTGCCTACTGGGAGCGCCTGCACCGGCGCTGGGGCATCGTGGACGTGCGTGATTGCGCTCTCGCCGCCGCCCACCTGGCGCAGGCCGGCAAGGCCGACCCGGCCCGCCTGGCCATCCGCGGCGGCAGCGCCGGCGGCTACACCACCCTGGCGGCTCTCGCCTTCCGCGACGAGTTCGCCGCCGGGGCCAGCCACTACGGCGTCGCCGACCTGGAACTGCTGGCCCGGGACACCCACAAGTTCGAGTCCCGCTACCTCGACTGGCTAGTCGGCCCCTACCCGGAGGAACGGGCAACCTACCGGGAGCGCTCGCCGATCCACCACGTCGAGGGCATCGACCGCCCGGTGATCCTCTTCCAGGGCCTGGAGGACCGGGTGGTCCCGCCCGAGCAGGCGGAGATCATGGCGGCCGCGCTGCGCCGACGCGGGGTGCCGGTGGCGCATCTCACCTTCCCGGGCGAGGGGCACGGCTTCCGCCAGGCAGAGAACATCGCCCGCACCCTGGAAGCCGAGCTGTCCTTCTACGGGC
>CAYGYX010000062.1:0-9581 GCA_964354255.1 uncultured Acidimicrobiia bacterium
GGTCTTGCGCATCGTCGTGTGCCTTGTGTTCGGTTGCCCCCCTATGACGGGAAGGGGTGATGCCCGGGTTCCCACTCGGGGAAACCGCCCCGCTGGCCGACGATGGCCGCCGCCGCCCGCTGGGCCCGGCGCAGCGCCCTTCCTCCATCGCCGCCAGGCACCAGCCCGTCGATGAGGCCGGCCAGGAAGGCGTCGCCGGCCCCCACGGTGTCCACCACCGTCACCGCCTCACCTGGCTCTCCCCAGGATTGTCCGTCGCAGTGGTGAAGCTCCGCCCCGGCGGCGCCGCTGGTGATGCACACCCACTCCGGGCCGAAGCGGAAGAGGGCCCGGGCGTCGGCGGGCACCCCGAGCAGTCGGGCGATCTCCGGCAGCTCCTCGTGCGAGGCCTTGAAGATGTCGGCATGGGTCACGGCGAAGCGCACCCGCTCGGCGTCGTAGTCGGGGGGACGGAGGTTGGCGTCCGCCACCCGCCGGCCGCCGGCCGCCAGCAGGTGGGCGAGGGCGGCCCGGGAGCGCGGGTCGCGCAAGGGGAGGGTGCCGAAGTAGAGGACGTCGTGGACCGGCACCACCGCCGGGCCCTCGACGGCATCCCAGGCCGCCGGGTGGCGGATGGTGAAGGAGTGCCCGCCGGCGGGATCGAGAGTGATGGCCACCGTGCCGGTGGGGAGCGCCGGATCCACCTCGAGCAGGGAGGTGCCTACCTCGTGCCGCTCCAGGCGATCCCGGATGGCCCGCCCGTCGGCGTCGTCCCCGACCCGGGCCACCGCCTGCGCCTTCCACCCGAACGAGGCGAGGTGGGCGGCGACGTGCAGCGGCGCCCCGGCGACCACCCGGCGGTCGGGGAACTCGTCGATCAGGGCCTCGCCGAAGAGGAGGGCGCGTCGCCGGGGCGGCGTGTTACCCCTCCGGCACCTCAGTCACCGGCCCGGTCGGCTCGAAGTCGCCCGGCTCGGGGTCGCCGAAGGAGACCAGTTCCATGACCGTCTCCACTTCGGAGGCACCGGACTCCTGGACCTGCACCAGCAGGGTGAAGCCCAGTTCAGCATCCACGCAGGAGCGGATGTACTCGTAGCCGGCGGCCAGCCCGGCGTCGGGGGCGTAGGTGAAGCAGACCCCGCTGCGGCCGGCGATGGTGGCCTGCTCGGTCTCCACCTCGTACCCCGGGGTGCCGGTCATCCCCTCCTGCAGGCTGAGGGCCAGGCTGGCAAAGGGGCCGAGGAAGGCGGTGGCCATGTCCATGCCCTCGGTGCCCGACACCATGAAGCACATCGCCCCCTCGCCCTCGCCGCTGCAGATGATGTAGCTCTCGCCGGCGGTGATCATCTTGCCGCCCTCGTACAGGACCGCCGACACCGGGGGATCCTGGGTCGGATCCTGGGAGAAGGTGATCTCGCGGTCGTCTTGCATCACGTAGGTTGTGCGCAAGGCGGCCTGCTGGAACTGCTCGAGCAGTTGCTCGACCTCCCCATTTCCGCTGGCCTGGCTGGTCTCCGTCTCCTCCTCGGAGGTGGTGGTCTCCCCACCGGTGCTGGTCGTCGCCTCTCCGGCGGTGGTGGTGGCTCCCCCGTCACTCGTGGTGGAAACGAAGGGGCTGCCCGAGTCGTCGCCGCAGGCGGCCACCAGGGCCACCAGGGCGACGGCGAGGACGGCGAGACGGGCGGTAATGCGGTTCATGTGACCTCCTCTTTCCGAGGCGCCAGCGTACCGTCGGGCCGCCGGCTACTACGGCAGTGCCAGCACCACCATGCCGCCCTCGCCCGGAGTGAGGGCGAACTCGCCGTCGGCGCCGCGGGCGACCACCGCGTTTCCGCTGCGCAGCACGTACTCCTCGGCGCGCAGCGTCACCCGGCTGCGGTCCCAACCCAGCCCCACGTCGATCTCGTCGGGCAGGAAGCCGGGGTCGAGGCGGGGGGTGAGGCCGCGGTAGAAGTGACGGAGGATGGCGGGGGTGCCGCTGCCGGCCAGGGCCATGGCCTGGGCGCCGTACTGGGGCATGCCCAACTGGTGCCCCCACCCCTGGCCGCGGAACCGAACGGTGACCCCGTCGGGCAGGGTGCGCACGGTGAAGGTAGGGGAGAGGACCGTCTGGGGGTAGCGCGGGCCGTCGGGGCGCCAGGCCGGCAGCAGCCACCCGTACAGGGCCGGGCCGTGGGTGTTCATGGCCGACTGGATGCGGTCGGCGGTCACCTCGACCGGGCCGGCGGCGGTGCGGAAGCGCATCCGATAGGGCCCCCCTCCGGGCGGGGTGACGAGGGTGGTGATCGAGGTCACCTCCGCCGGAAAGGTGATCCCGGCCTCGGCCAGGATGGCCAGGAACTGGTCGAGGCGCAGGTCGTAGGACCAGGCAGCGAAAGGCGAGGCCTGCGGCGGCACCTCCACCGCCTGCAGGTAGGGGACCGGCCCCGACCACGGCCACACGTCCTGCACCGAGCGGGTGGTCTCCCCCGCGGTCGAGTGGTAGAGGGCCAGGGCGGGCCGGCCCTCGAAGAGGAGGATCCTCCCGGCGGTGTCGGCTACCGCCTTCGTCCAGACGGCGCCGTTCTCGGCAACGGCGACGCGGCCCGCCCCCAGGTACACCTGGCATTGGGCGCTGCCGCAGATGTCGAAGCCGAACTCGGCCATGACCCCCCAGCGCCCCCCGGCCACCAGGTTGGCCAGGTAGCTGCGGGCGGCGATCACCTGCGCCCGCAGCGCCGCCGGGTGCCAGGTGAAGGGCATCTCGCCCAGGCCCAGCAGGTACTCCTCGGGGGAGAGGCGCTCTACCAGCACCAGGCCGCCCGGGGCGTGGCGGACGGCTACCGGATGGGTGTGGCGCTGGTCGTAGCCGCTCACCCAGTTGGGGAAGATCACGTGCGTGCCGTTGAGGGGTTCGAGGGTGAGGTTCAGGTACCAGCGGGTGTCGCCGGCGGCGTCGGCGGTGCCGGCATCGGCGACCGTGTCCCCGATGAACACCCGCAGCAGGCGGTCGGCCCCGGGGCCTCCGGCCAGGGCGTCCCGTCCCCCGCCGCCTTCGAGGGTGTCGTCCTCGGAGCCACCCAGCAGGGTGTCGTCGCCCGGGCCGCCGAGCAGGCGGTCGGGATCGGTCTCGCCGGACAGCCGGTCGTCCCCGGCTCCGCCCTCGAGGAGGTCGGCTCCCGGCCCACCCACGAGCAGGTCGTTGCCTTGCTGGCCGTTGAGCAGGTCGTCGCCGCGCCCGCCGATGAGCCGATCGTTGCCCGGCCCGCCGAAGACCGTGTCATCGCCCGGCCCGGTGCAGATGAGATCGTCGCCTGCCAGCCCGGACACCTGGTCGTTCCCACCCCCGGTGACGATGACGTCCGGGCCCGGGCCGCCGACGAGGATGTCGGCCCCGGCGGAGCCGAGGATGGTCGCCTCGATCCCCAGGCAAGTCGCCGTCGCCGCCCCGGCGGCGGGGACGGCGACCGCCAGGAGGGCGGCCGTGAGGAGAGAGAGCAGGAGGCGTGGAATCTTCATAGTTGGCAATGTCGACCCGGCCAGGGTAACGGCCTCGCCGGGAAAGGCACCCGAGCTACTGGTGGGCCGACACCACCACGGTGAAGGTGAACTCCTGCCAGCCGTGGGTGAGGGTCACGGTGGTCTCGCCGGGACCGGCGGCGATGAAGTCGAACTCGTGGAAGGCGACTCCCCCCTGGTCTATCTCCGAGGGATGCCAGAGGAGGTCGTCGCCCCCGGTGAGTACGGCCGGATTGGGCGCGATCAGCACGATCCACCCGGGGTCCTCAAGGCCGGCCAGGGGCAGGCGGGGGACCACCTCGTCGCCGGGCCGAATCCGCAGGCGGACTCCGTCGTCGTCGATGCCGAGGGTGAAGGTGATGGGGGCGCTGTCGCCCAGCGTGGTGGTCGTGATGGTCGTGGTGGTGGTGGTGGCCGGGTCGGCGCCGGCCAGGGTGCTGGTGGAGCCGGTGGTCGCGACCACAGTGGCGTCCCCGCAACCCGCCAGCAACGCGGCGCCCATCGCCACTGCTGCCAGGATCGTCCACCGGTCCATGTCACCTTGCCTTCTCGTCGGCGGCGGGAACCCGCCGATCGTAGGACAGGGCCGGGGTTCTGCCAGTCGGCGGCTGCAGGGGCTCTCAGGTTCGCCGCGAGTCTCTTCCCGGGCACCCTCCGAAGGCCTACTGGGCCCTGCTACCTTCTCCGTAGGGCCGGTAGCTCAACCGGCAGAGCAGCGGGCTTTTAACCCGAAGGTTGTGGGTTCGACCCCCACCCGGCCCACCGGAGAAGCGCCGTCTGCGGGGCGCTGCCCGACCCGACGCCGGCCGCCCAGCACGCCGACCGCTGGATGCTCCTCGGCGGGGGCCGGGTGGTCGTCGCAGGCCCGGTGCCCGAGGTCCCTACCCCCGAGTACCCAGCCCGGTTCCCAGGGGCGCGGGTGGGGGCCGGGTGGTCGGCCGGGCCGGTGGGCTACCAGAGCCGGTCGATCATGCCCGGGTAGAGCTCGATCGTTGCCCCGCGGAAGTCGGCTTCGTTCGCTTGCGCTCGGCTGGTGAACGGATGCCAGAAGGTCACCTTGTCGAAGCGATCGCTCGGAAGGGGGTCGTCGGGGACGCCGCCCACCAGCACCGTGCCGGGCAGCACCGTGTACCCGCCCGATTCGTAGAACGGCGCCAGCGGCGTGTCGCAGGTGAAGATCGCCAGGTCGGATCCGGCCGAACGCATCGCCTCCCGCGCGGCGATGATCAGGCGCCGCCCGTATCCCCTCCGCCGCGCTGCCCCAGCGGTGACGACGGCGGACAGCCCGCTGGACGCATAACGCTCTCCCCGGTGGTCGAGTTCCTTGGAGAGGATGACGAGGGCCGCGAGCACCCGCCCCTCCTCCAGGAGCACGAGCGAGACCGGCTGGAGCGCCGGATCGTGGTGAAGTTCGGGGCCGCTCCTCACGTCGGCCGACCATGCCTGATCCTGGAGAGCGTCAACCTGGAGCCGAATGGCTCGCGGTGCCTTTGCCTCCGGCCAGGACAGGATCTCCACTGCCCCCGAGCCTAACGGCCGGCCGACGGGCAGGGTGCCGCCGTAGACAGCGGGCCCGGTCTGCACGCTGTCGGCTATTGGGGACTACCGGGGTTTGGGAGGAGCGGGGGCGGCGGCCCGGCTAAGCCGGGGGCTCGGGCACGGTGCTCTTGAGGAGGTCACCCAGCCCCGAGAGGGGGAAGTGGCAGGCGGCCAGGTGCCCGTCGCCCATCTCGCGCAGCTGGGGCGGCTCCTCGCGGCAGGTGGGGAACCGCGCCAGCGGGCAGCGAGGGTGGAACGGGCATCCCGGGGGAGGGTCGATGGGGGAGGGCACGTCTCCCTGGAGGATGACCCGCTGCCGGGCCCGTCCGCGTTCCGGATCGGGGATGGGCACCGCCGAGAGCAGGGTGCCGGTGTAAGGGTGCTTGGGGTTGCGGTAGAGGTCGGCCCGGGGGGCGATCTCGGCCACCTTGCCCAGGTACATGACCACGACGCGGTCGGACACGTGACGGACCACGGAGAGGTCGTGGGCGATGAACAGGTAGGTCAGGTGGAACTCACCCTGGAGGTCCTCCAGCAGGTTGAGGATCTGTGCCTGGATGGAGACGTCGAGGGCGGAGACCGGCTCGTCGCAGACGATCAGCCGCGGCTTGAGGGCGAGCGACCGGGCGACCCCGATGCGCTGGCGCTGTCCGCCGGAGAACTCGTGGGCGTAGCGGTTGTAGTGCTCCGGGTTCAGGCCCACGAGCTTCATGAGCTGCTGGACCTCCCCCTTGATCCGCTTCTTGGGGACGATCTTGTGAATGCGGAAGGGGTCCCCGATGATGGCGCCCACGCTCTTGCGGGGGTTCAGCGAGGCGTAAGGGTCCTGGAAGATCATCTGCATCTGGCGGCGGAGGGGCCGCATCTGCCGCCGCGAGTAGTGGGTGTAGTCCTGGCCTTCGAACTCCAGGGTGCCGGCCGTGGGGTCTTGGAGCCTGGTGACGACCTTGGCCAGGGTGGTTTTGCCGCATCCGGTCTCACCCACCAGCCCCACCGTCTCGCCGGGGAACACCTCGAGATCCACGCCGTCGACGGCGTGCACGTTTCCGACCTTTCGCTGGAAGATGATCCCCCGGGTGATCGGGAAGTACTTCTTGAGTCCGCTGATCTTGAGCAGGGGGGTCTGTCCCGTCCTCGCGGCGGGCGGCGCCGGGGAGGCCATGGTGGTACTCATGTCCGCTCCGCCAGGATCTCGGAGAAGATCCGTTCCTTCTCCTCGGCCGGGAGGTGGCAAGCGGAGGCGTTGAGCGAGTGAGCGGGCCCCAGCACCGGGACCTCGGTCCGGCACACGTCCATGACGTAGGGGCACCGGGGATGGAAGGCGCACCCCGGGGGTACCTGGATGAGAGAGGGGGGAAGCCCCTCGATCGGGCGCAGCCGGTGCATCTCCTCGGCGTCGAGGCGAGGGATCGACTGCAGCAACCCCCAGGTGTAGGGGTGCCGGCTGCGGTAGTAGATGACCTGGCTGCGGCCCATCTCCACGATCTTCCCGGCGTACATCACCTGGATGCGGTCGCAGTGCTCGGCGACCACCCCGAGGTCGTGGGTGATGATGGCCACGGCGGCGTTGAAGTCGGCCTTGAGCCGATCGAGGAGATCCAGGATCTGGGCCTGCACGGTCACGTCGAGTGCCGTGGTCGGCTCGTCGGCGATGAGCAGGTCGGGATTGAGGATCAGGGCCATGGCGATCATGGCTCGCTGGCGCATTCCCCCGGAGAACTCGTGCGGATAGCGCCGGGCGCTCTCTCCCGGGTTGGGAATGCCCACGCGGCGCAGCATTTCGACGGCCAACTCCCGGGCGGCCTTCTTCGACGTGTCTTCGTGGGTGAGCACCGCTTCGGCGATCTGGGTGCCGACGCGATACATGGGATGGAGCGAGGTCATGGGGTCCTGAAACACCATGCCCATCTCCTTGCCCCGCAGGTGACGGGTCTCCTCGGCGGGCAGGCCGAGCAGGTCCCGGCCCTTGAAGATGATCTCTCCTTCCAGGTGGGCCTCTCGGGAGGAGATCAAGCCCATCACGGTCAGGAAGCTCACGCTCTTCCCCGAACCCGACTCCCCGACCACGCCGACCGTCTCCCCCCGCCGAATCTGGAAGCTGATGCCGTCCACCGCTCTCACCAGGCCGTCGGGCGTGGGGAAGTGGACCCGGAGGTTGCGGACGTCGAGGATGATCTCGTTGCGGTCCGTGGGCTCGGGGCGAATGCCGCCGGTCATGTGTACCTCACCCGCGGGTCGAGGAACGCGTAGAGGATGTCGGCGACGAGGCTCATCAGTGCTACCGCCATGCCGCCGAATACCACCACGTCCATGATGACCGGTATGTCGCCATTAGCCACCGAGCGAACGACGTACGTGCCCAGCCCGGGCAGGTTGAACACCGTCTCGGTGATGATGGCCCCTCCGAGCAGCGTCCCGAGGTCCACGCCGAACATGGAGACCACCGGGGTGAGGCTGGCGCGTAAGCCGTGCTTGTAGACGACCTTGCGCTCCGGGAGCCCTTTGGCCCGGGCGGTGCGAATCCAGTCCTGCCCGAATGAGTCGAGGAGGCTGCCGCGGACCATGCGGGCGTAGAACGCGGCGAAGAGCAGGGCGAGCACAGCCCACGGAAGGATGAAGTGGAGGAACCACTGGGAGGGGTCCTCGGCAAAGGGGACGTAGCCCGTGCCCGGCAGCCAGTGGAGCTTCTCCCAGAAGACGTAGAGACCCATGAGGCCCAGCCAGAACACCGGGGCCGAGACGCCGAAGAGGGCGAAGCCCATCGCCAGGCGGTCCTGCCACTTCCCCCGCTTGAGGGCGGAGATGATGCCGATGCCGACCCCCATGATGAGCCAGACCACCGCGGCCCCGGCGGCGAGCTGGGCGGTGACGAAAGCCCGGCCGAGGAAGTTCTCCCGAATGGGGGAGCGGGTCACGAAGGACATGCCGAACCCGGGCCACCCGTACTCGTCCCCCAGGAAGATGCGCTTCAGGAACATGCCGTACTGGACGAAGAAGGGTCGGTCCAGGCCGAACGACTCGCGGATCTCGGCGATGAGCCTCTCGGTGGGTGTCGGTCCGGCGAACAACACTGCGGGGTCCACCGGCGGGATGACGAAGAAGATGACGAAGGTGAAGAAGGTGACGAGGAGGACGACGAGCAGCACCCACAGGAGCCTGCGTGCGATGTACCTACCCATATGGCTCGTCCCCGGATCCTCGTCGGTGGCTTTCGGGTCGGGGGGCCGGGGGCCGCTCCGCCGGCGGAGCGGCCCCCGGTGCCCCCTTCAGGTGCGGCTTACTGCTGCAGCGAGGGATCGACCGCCAGCTTGGAGAAGGCAGTCGTCCCGGCGAACTGGTCGTAGTCCCAACTCGTCACGGCCGGGCCGATGGTGGTGATGACCCTGATCCACAGGTAGGGGACCCAGGGCACGACTTCCTCCATCAGCTTGCGGTCGACGTCGTTCCAGCAGTCCAGACCGGCCTGCGCGTCGGTCATCGCAACCTGCTTGCAGTTGTCGATGTCGGCATCGATGCTCGGGATCCCCGGAGTGAACGGGATTCCCAGCGAGTCGGCCATCTCTTGGGTCAAGCCGACCAGCGAGTAGTTGGTGTTCCCGGCAGGGATGATCAAGCGGCCGTCGAACAGGAACCCGGCGAATGAGGCCGAGTCGGGGTAGTCCTTGCCCCACCCGGGGTTCATTCCGATCGGGATCTGGTTGGCCACGGTGTTGATGGTGCTGTAGTGGTTCTCCAACTCCCGGACCTCGACCACGATGCCGATGGCGGCCAGTGAGGCCACCACCACCGGCTCCGCCTCGAGCCAGGGGGAGGTGGTGCGGTTCACCAGGATGACGCCGGAGCACTCCGGCGCATCGCACATGCCGTCGCCGTCGGTGTCGTACGCGGACAGGGCCATCTCGGCCTGCGCCGCGGCGAGGTCGCCGGTGAACCCCTCGGTGGCGTAGGGGTCGTACTCCTGGCCCATCCCGGCCAGGCCCGGAGGCTGGATGTGGGTGGCGATGACCCCGCTGATCTCACCGCCCCACGCCTGCTGCAGCCCCGCCTTGTCCATCACCCAGTTGACCGCCTTGCGGACGTGGATGTCGTCGAACGGCGGCGCGTTCAGGTTCATGGTGACGTACATCGTGCGGTCGTCGACGTACGCCTTGAGCAGCGGCTGCAACTCCGGGTCGGTGGAGTAGGTCTGGAGGACGTCGGCCGGGGGGTTACCGGAGCCGACGGCGCCATCCAACTCACCGGCGCGGATCTTGGCGTAGATGTCCTGGACGTTGGTGTTCAGGTCGATTTCGATCCGGTCCACGTAGTTGGCCCGGACGTCCGGGTCGTCGGTGGCGGGGTCGTATTCCGGGTTGCGGACGAAGTACGAGTGGTCCTCGGGGTCGAACCCGGCGATCGGCCCGGAGGCCACCAGCGCGTCGCAGCTCGAAGCGTCGAGCGCGTCGCTGCCCTCGTACATGTACGGTCCACTCGAGACCAGGTACCGGCCGTACGTGGCGGCTTCCATGAAGCACCCGGCCACCTCTTCCGGCATCGGGGTGGTGGCCGGCATGGCCATCAGGAAG
>CAYGYX010000062.1:9681-11023 GCA_964354255.1 uncultured Acidimicrobiia bacterium
CGGTCGTGGTGGTTTCCCCTTCGTCGTCACCGCACGCCGCGGCGACCAGGGAGAACGCCAAGACCAGTGCCAAGGCGCATATAGTCCGGTTCTTCAAGGGATTTCTCCTTCTTCAATGTCGCTTCGTCTATGCCGTTTCCTTGCTTGCCTTATCCCCCTTTGTCTACTCCCCCCTCCCCGTCAGCGTAGTTGATCCTGCCCTATGGTCACCGACCCGAACGCGGGTCGAGGGCGTCTCGCAACCCGTCCCCGACCAGGTTGAAACTCAGCGTGGTCGCGAACAGGAAGAGGCCGGGGAACACCATCATCCACCAGGCAACCCTGAAGACCTGGGCCGCTTCCGAGAGCTGCCGCCCCCAGGACGGGACCGTCTGCGGCACCCCCATGCCCAGGAAGGACAGGGCGGCCTCGAAGAGGATGTTGGAGGGGACCAGCAGCGTCGAGTAGACGATGATGGGCGCCACCAGGTTGGGGAGCAGCTCCCGGAAGATGATGGCGCGGTTGCTGGCTCCCAGCGAGCGGTTGGCGTCGATGAACTCCGACTCCCGGAGCGACAGGGTGTTCCCCCGGACCACCCGGGCGATGTTCGGCCAAGTGAACAGGGCGATCACGAAGATCACGATCGGGAGCCCGGGCTTCACTAACCCCCCGAAGCAACCCTCCGCCGACACCGAGCAAGCCCCCACGATCCCGATGGCGAACAGCAGGAAGGGGAACGAGAGGATGATGTCGCAGGCCCGCGCGATCAGGGTGTCCCGCCAACCGCCGTAGTAGCCGGCGATCATGCCCAGGGTGACGCCCACGAAGACGGCGAAGCCTGTGGCCGCCACGCCCACCAGCAGCGAGGTCCGGGCGCCGTAGAGGACGCGGACGAACAGATCCCGCCCCGAACGGTCGGCGCCGAACCAGAAGTCGCCGTTGGGGCCCAGGGGCAGGCCGAACTCGTTGACCATCTTGACCGGGTCGTGTATGTAGAGGTCGTTGGGGCCATGGCCGACGATCTTGTCGGCGATGATCGGGGCGAGCAGTGCCACCAGGACGAGGAGGACCAGGAAGCTCAGCCCCACCAGGGCGACGCGGTCCCGGCGGAACCGCCGCCAGAAGAGCTGCCAGGGGGACTTGCCGACGTCCGCAGCCGGCTCCAGGCCCGCGCCGAGGGGCTCTCCCTCCTGGGGGAACCGGCCCTCGCCGGCGATCAGGGTCATGGATCCTGCTCCCATCCGGGGCTAAACGCCGCAGTATACGCGCCGACTCCGGATGGTCCTTCCGCCGGGGCATAGGCCGCGTGTTGGAGCCCCGGCTGCCCCTGTTCACCCTCGGCGGGGATCAGGCCCGGGTGCTG
>CAYGYX010000063.1:0-10819 GCA_964354255.1 uncultured Acidimicrobiia bacterium
GCCAAGGAAGCCCTCCCCCTCCGCCCCCTCCCGCTGCCGCGGGCGGGGGAACCCGAAGAGGCAAAGGGGGCAGCGGGCGGGTGCCTGCCCCTCGACGCCCGGCCGTGCCGGGCCCGGTCCCTCTCCCGCGCCGGCGGGAGAGGGTGGGGGAGAGGGCCTCCTCCATGCCGCCGGAGAGGCCAGGCGACGGGGCGACTACCGGCCGATACGGTCGAGCAGCCGGTACCAGCGGGCCGCCGCCGGCAGGAACCAGGGGCGCTGGCGGTAGTACCAGCGGGTGGGGTGGGCAACCTCGGCGAAGGGGCTGCGCTCCAGGTCGCCGGTGATGAGCCCGCCTACTTCGTGGCCCAGGTAAGTGCCCAGTGCCAGGCCGTGGCCGCTGTAGCCGAGGGCGTACCACATGCCGTCGAGGCGGCCGATGTGGGGGAGCTGGTCGAAGGTGACGCCCAGCTTGCCCGTCCACGAATGGGTGATGGGCACTTCCTTCAGTTCCGGGAAGAAGCGGACGACGGTGGCCCGCAGCTCCCGGGCGCTCTCCGCCAGGTCCAGGTCGGTGCTCAGGTTCTGCCGGCCGCCCATGAGCAACCGGTTGTCCGGGGTGAGGCGGAAGTAGTTGAGCAGGCGGCGGGAGGTCCACAGCATGCGCCCGCCGGGGATGAGGCGGGCGGCCGTCTCGGGCGGCAGGGGCTCGGTGGTGACGATGTAGGAGCCGATCGGCACCACCCGGCGCCGCAGGGCGGGGAGCCAGGTGCCGGTGTAGCCGTTGGTCGCCAGCAGGACCTGCCCGGCGCGCAGCCAGCCGCGGCCGGTCACCAGTTCGAACCCGGCATGGCGCTTCTCGACGGCCGTGACCTCGGCGTGATCGACCAGGGACGCCCCCGCCCGAGCGGCCCCCGCCGCCAGGCCGTACAGGTAGCGGGCCGGGTCGCAGCCGGCGCTGAAGCGGTCGACCAGGGCGGCGCAGAAGCGGTCGCTGCCCACCACCGTGCGCATCCCCTCGCCGGTCACCAGTTCCAGGGGGAAGCCCAGGGTGCGCTGCATCCAGGCGGCGTTCTCGGCGAAATGCCGCCGGTCGCGTTCTCTGAAGCCCAGGCAAGCCGAGCCCGGGCGGGTGTGGCCGCAGTCGATGGCCTCCTCGGCCACGATCCGCTCGACCAGGTCGACGGCGTCGAGGGAGGCCTGCCACAACTCCCGGCCCAGGCGTTCCCCGTAGCGGGCCAGCGCCCGCTGCGCCGAGATCTTCAGGCCGTAGGTGGTCATGCCCCCGTTGACCGCGCTGGCCCCCGTCCCGAGGTCTCCTGCCTCCAGCACCACCACCTGGCGGCCGGCGGCGGCCAGGCGGCGCGCCGCGGCCAGGCCGGTCACCCCGGCCCCGATCACCGCCACGTCGGTGGAAGCGGGCAGGGTGGCGTTACCTACGGGCGGGGGAGGAGTTGCCTCGGTCCACAACGGCAGGTGGATGGTCATGTCACGAGCCTAGGCACTGAGGGGCGCGGCAGCACGTACTCCTGCCAGACCGGGCGGTCGGCCGGTACTGGACGGGCGGGTGGCCCACGGCGTAGTCTCGGGGCCGGGCCGCCGGCCCCGAGACTGGGGGATGGGGTCGGCGCGCCGGCCACCTGAGGAGGAGGGGCTTTGAGCGGCATAGCCGTCGAGTTGACCGGGGTGACCAAGCGCTTCGGCGAGGTCGTCGCCGCGGACGATGTGAACCTGGAGATCGGCGACGGCGAGTTCTTTTCGCTGCTGGGCCCGTCCGGGTGCGGGAAGACCACCACGCTGCGCATGATCGCCGGCCTGGAGTTCCCCACCGAGGGCAGCGTGCGCATCTTCGGGGAGGAGATGGGCCTGCGCCCGCCGAACAAGCGTCCCGTCAACACCGTCTTCCAGTCCTACGCCCTCTTCCCGCACATGACGGTCTTCCGCAACGTGGCGTTCGGCCTGGAGATGCTCAAGGTGACGAAGGGGGAGATCACCGAGCGGGTCAAGACCGCCGTCGACCTGGTGCGCCTCGGCGGCATGGAGCAGCGCAAGCCGGCCCAGCTGTCGGGCGGGCAGCAGCAGCGGGTGGCCCTGGCCCGGGCGCTGGTGAACCAGCCGCGGGTGCTGCTCCTCGACGAGCCCTTGGGCGCCCTCGACCTCAAGCTGCGCCAGGCGATGCAGGTGGAGTTGAAGGAACTGCAGCAGCGCCTGGGCATCGCCTTCGTGTACGTCACCCACGACCAGGAAGAGGCCCTGACGATGTCCGACCGCATCGGGATCATGCACCAGGGCAAGCTGCTGCAGATCGGGAGCCCCGAGGAGATCTACGAGCACCCGCGCACCCGCTTCATCGCCGACTTCATCGGGGAGACCAACTTCGTCCCGGTCACCATCGCCGGGGCCGGCCAGGTGCGCCTGCCCGGCGGGGAGGTGGTGCGGGCGGTCACCCACGCGGCGGCGGGCACCGAGGCCAGCCTGGCCCTGCGGCCGGAGAAGGTGAGCCTGTACCGGGAGGGCGAGCCGGTGCCGCCGGGTCACAACTGCCTGTCCGGGGTGGTGAAGCGGCGGGTCTACCTGGGCAGCTCTCTCTACTACCACGTCGACGTGGGCTCGGCGACCATCCGGTCGCGGCACGAGAACGCCCCCGGCGTCCCGCAGTTCGCCGAAGGGGAGAAGGTCTGCGTCGCCTGGGACCCGGCCTCGGGCGAGGCGCTGGAGGGCTGATGGCACGCAGGGGCAAGGCCGCCCTCGAGGAAGCAGCGGTCGTCACCCCCGACCTGGAGCGCTCGGCCGTCCGGGCCGAGTCGCGCCGGGGGTTCCTGCTGGCGCTGCCCGGCTACGTCTACCTGATCATCTTCTTCGCCGTCCCGATGCTGATCATCTTCGTGTACTCGTTCGGGACGCGCAGCGCCACCGGCAAGACCATCCTGGGGGACTGGAACATCGGGTCGTACCGGCGCCTCTTCGACGACCTGGTGCTCGGCATCATCTGGCGGTCCCTGTGGCTGGCGCTGGCCACCACCGTCATCTGCCTGCTGGTCTCTTACCCCTTTGCCTACTACATCGCCACCCGCGGGCCCCGCCTGCGCGGCCTGCTGATGGTGCTGGTGATGATCCCCTTCTGGACCAACTTCCTGGTGCGCACCTACGCCTGGCGGCTGATCCTCGGCCGCAACGGCCCGCTGGCGGCCGTCTTGGGCTTCATGGGCGTGGGCGAGCCCCGGCTCCTGTTCACCAACACCGCCATCCTCATCGGCCTGGTGTACGGGCATCTCCCGTTCATGGTGCTGCCCCTGTACGCCTCCATCGAGCGCCTCGACTGGAGCCTGGTGGAGGCGGCCCGGGACCTCTACGCCAGCGGCTGGAAGGCCTTCGGCAAGGTGACCCTGCCCCTGTCCATGCCGGGGGTGGTGGGGGGCACGATCCTCACTTTCATCCCTTGCTTCGGCGCGTATATCGAACCTGAACTGCTCGGTGGGGCGCAGACGATGATGCTGGGCAGCTTCATCGAGAACCAGTACTACGCGGTCAGCGACTGGCCCTTCGGCTCCGCGCTGTCCTTCGTGATCATGGCGCTGATGCTCGCCGGCACCATCCTCTACTTCCGCAAGGGAGGGAGGACGGCATGACGGTGCAGTCCGCCATCCGCCGACGCGGCCCCCTGGAACGGGTGCTGGCCGCCCACTCGTGGCTGGTCTACCTGTTCTTCTACGCCCCGATCCTCGTGCTGATCTTCTTTTCCTTCAACGACGGCCGCCAGGTGAGCATCTGGCAGGGAGCCTCGCTGCGCTGGTACCGCCAGATGCTGGCCGATCAGGCGCTGCTCAGCGCGCTGCGCAACTCGATGATCGTGGCCGTGGCCTCCACCGTGGTGTCCACCGTCCTGGGGACTGCCACCGCCCTGGCCTTGGAGCGGTTCCGTTTCCGCACCCAGCGCGTATATGACGGCCTGCTCTACCTGCCGATCATCGTCCCCGAGGTCACCCTGGCGGCGATGATGCTGGTCTTCTTCATTCAGGCCTTCGACATCATCGGCCGCCTGACCGGCTCCACCCCCAATCTGAGCCTGACGACGATCATCCTCAGCCACATCTGCTTCAACATCTCGTTCGTCACCGTGGTAGTGCGCGCCCGCCTGGCGGGCCTGGACCCGAGCCTGGAGGAGGCGGCGGCCGACCTCTATGCCAGCCGCTGGAATGCCTTCCGCAGGGTGACCCTGCCGCTGATCATGCCCGGGGTGCTCGGGGGCGGCCTGCTGGCCCTGACCATGTCCCTCGACGACGTGGTCACCACCTCGTTTGTCTCGGGCCCGGGGTCCACCACCCTGCCCGTGTACGTGTTCGGCCTGGTGAAGAAGGGGGTCACCCCCGTCATCAACGCGGTGTCGGTGCTCATGCTGCTGGTATCCATGGCTCTCGTGCTCGGATCGCTGGCCATGCAGCGGGGCGGCGGTGCGCGCAAGGCCAGGCAGCGCAAGAAGGAGGCAATCCCATGAAACGACTGGCACTGGCGCTGGCGGTGATCGGGCTGCTGATAGCCGCCTGCGGCGACGACGCCACGGAGACCACCACCGCTACTACCGCCACCACCGCCACCACCACCGCCCCGAAGACCTGCGCCGCCGGGGAGACCGACGGCGACCTGGTGCTCTACAACTGGACCCAGTACATCCCCACGGGGCCGGACGCCGAAGAGGCGGGGGTCACCGACCTCCTCGCCAAGTTCGAAGAGGAGTACGGGGTGAGCGTTACCCCGGACTACTTCACCTCCAACGAGGAGCTGCGCTCCAAGCTGCAGGCCGGCGCCACCGGCTACGACGTGATCGTGCCCTCCGACTACATGGTGTCCATGCTCATCACCGACGGCCTGTTGATGGAACTGCAGAGGGACGCCATCCCCAACTTTGCCAACCTGGACCCGGACTTCGTCAACCCGCCCTTCGACCCCGAGCAGCGCTACCACATGCCGTATCAGTGGGGGACCACCGGCCTTGGGATCGCCTGGAACGAGTTGCCCGAGGACTTCCCCACCTCCTGGGGGCTGATCTTCGACCCGGAGATCTCGGCCGACTTCGGTGGCCAGATCACCCTGCTCGACGACGCCCGCGAGGTGCTGGGGGCCGCCCTGCGCTACCTGGGGTACTCGGTGAACAGCACCAGCGAGGCCGAGATCCGGGAAGCGGCCGCCGTGGTCAAAGACGCCCTCGACCGGGGGGTGGTGGCCACCTTCGACTCGGACACCTTCGAGAACATGCTGACCAGCGGGGAGACGATCATCGCCCACGGCTACAGCGGCGACTTCTTCCTGGAGTACGGCAACCTCTCCACCGAGGACTACGACGCCTGGGAGGACTTCGGCTACTTCGTGCCCGACGAGGGCGGCGTGCTGTGGGTGGACACCATGGCCATCCCGGCCAACGCCCCCCACCCGTGCACGGCGCACGCCTTCGTCAACTTCCTCCTCGACGCCGAGAACGGCGCCGAGCTGACCAACTACAACTACTACGGCAGCCCCAACGCCGCCGCCGAGGAGTTCATCTGGCCGGAGATCCTCGAGGACCCGGCGATCTACCCACCGCCCGAGGTGATGGAGCGGCTCGAGTTCATCGCCGATTTGGGTGAGATCAACGCCCTCTACGAGCAGGTGTTCACGGAGGCGCGGGGCTGAGCCGGCCCGGGCGCTGAGGAGGTGAGAGGGGCCGCCGGTCCCGGGGTACCGGGGCGGCGGCCCGGTGAGAGCCCTTGACACGGCGGGCGGCCGCCCCGTCCGGGGTGGCTCCCGCGCCTGCTGAACGACGACTAGGAAGGTGGTTTATGGGCCTGCAAGGCAAGAAGACGGCGGAGTGGTTCCAGCGCGGCAAACGGAGCCTGGTCGGCGGGGTGTCGAGCAACTTCCGCTACTGGGGGGAGGACGACACCCTGGTCATCGACCACGGTGAGGGCGCCTACCTCTGGGACATGGACGGGAAGCGCTACATCGATTTCCATTGCGGCTTCGGACCGGTGATCCTGGGGCACGGGGAGCCGTCGGTGGTGGCGGCGGTGGCCGAGGCGGCGGCGGGGGGCACGGTGTACGCCATCCCTCATCGGCTGGAGATCGAGGCCGCCGAGGCGATGAAGGCGGCGGTGCCCTGGGTGGAGTACCTGCGCTTCGGCAACACCGGCACCGAGGTGACGATGCATGCCATCCGCCTCGCCCGCGCCTTCACCGGCCGGGACGTGGTCCTCAAGTTCGAGGGCCAGTACCACGGGGTGCACGACACCGTGATGTTCTCCACCGCGGGCGGGCCGGCCGGGTCGCTGGGCTCCCGCTACAGCCCGACGCTGGTGGCGTCGTCGTCGGGGATCCCCGACTACACCCGCGCCGGCACCCGGGCGCTGCCCTTCAACGACCTGGACCTGGTGCGGCGCCTGTTCAAGAGGATGGGCCACCAGATCGCGGCGATCATCGTGGAGCCGATCCTGGGGAACGCCTTCGCCATCATGCCCGAGCCGGGGTACCTGCAGGCGCTGCGGGAGATCTGCGACGAGTACGAGACGATCCTGATCTTCGACGAGGTGAAGACCGGATTCCGCATCGGCCTGGGCGGCGCCGTGGAGCACTTCGGGGTCACTCCCGACCTGGCCACCTATGCCAAGTCGATGGGGAACGCCTTCCCGGTGGCGGCGATCGGCGGGAGGGGCGACGTGATCCGGGCCTGGGCCAGGGGCGGGATCGGGCAGGCGGGCACCTACAACGCCAACGCGGCGTCGATGGGGGCGGTGAAGGCGACCCTGAAGATCCTGTCCACCGGGGAGCCCTACAAGGTGCTCGAACGCCACGGCACGGCCCTGATGGAGGGCTTCGCCAGGATCTGCGCCGAGCAAGGGGTCACCGCCCACCTGCTCGGGGTGCCGGCCATGTTCGGACTGGTGTTCAGCGAGAAGCCGCCGCGGGACTTCCGCGACGCGGTGCACCACGACGAGGAGTTGTACACCGACCTGACCCACCGGATGATCCAGCGGGGCGTGCTGCCGGTGGACGACGCCCTCGAGCCCTGGTTCTCCTGTGCGGCGCACAGCGACGAGGACGTGGCGACGACCCTGATGGTGTTCGAGGAGTCGCTCAAGGAAGCCAAGCACTGACAAGGAGGCCTTTGTGAGGATCGCTCTGTTGGGGGCCGGGATCATCGGGCGGGTGGTGGCCCGGGACCTGGCCGGCTGGGACCGGCCGGACGAGGTGGTGGTGGGTGACCTGGACGGGGAGCGGGCGGCGGCGGTGGCCGGGGAGCACGGCTTCGAGTCGGCGGCGGTCGACGTGCGGGACCCCGCCTCCCTCGACGCCTACCTGGCCGGGGCGGACGTGGTGATCAACTCCGCCCAGTACGAGGTGAACCTGCCGGTGATGGAAGGGGCGCTGCGGGCCGGCGCCCACTACACCGACCTGGGCGGCCTGTTCCACACCACCCGCCGCCAGTTGCTGCTCGACGACCGGTTCCAGGCGGCCGGGCTGACCGCGGTGCTCGGCCTGGGCTCCTGCCCGGGGATCGCCAACGTGCACGCCGGCGACCTGGGGGAGCGGCTGGACCGGGTGCGCTCGGTGATCATCTACAACGGGGCCACCACCGACCCCTCCGACACCCTGAAGTGGCCCTATTCGCTGTGGACCATCTTCGACGAGATCACCAAGCCGGCCATGGTGTTCCGCGACGGTGAGTTCCTGGAGCTGGCGCCGCTGTCGGAGGAGGAGTTGTTCCCCTTCCGGGAGCCGATCGGCTACCGCAAGGCCCACCTGTCGCTGCACTCCGAGGTGGCCACCATCCCGCTGAGCCTGGCCCACAAGGGGATCCAGGCCTGCGAGTTCAAGATCCACTTCTTCGGGTTCTCCGAAGGGGCGCTGCGCAAGTTGCAGTTCCTGGCCTCGCTGGGCCTGGCCTCCACCGAGCCGCGCACCGTGGGCGGGGTGGAGGGGGTGGTCCCCCGGCAGCTGCTGGTGGACCTGTTGGAGGAGCTGAAGCCGGAGCCGCCGAAGCATGCGGGGTTCAAGGACATCGCCACCGTGGCGGAAGGGGAGCGGGACGGCCGGCCGGTGCGCCTGCGCCTCGACACCACCGCCTGGCCGTCGGAGAAGCTCGGGGCCGCCGGCGGCACCATCGTGGTCGGCGTCCCCCCGGCCATCGTCGCCCGCTGGCTCGCCGCCGGGCAAGTGGTGAAAGGCCCCGGGGTCAAACCCCCCGAGACCGCCGTCCCACCGGCCCCGTTCTACGAGGAACTGGCCCGCCGCGGCATCCAGACCTCGCTCACCGAGGAGACAATCCTCGCCGGCTGATCCTGGGGGAGGACGGGAGGTGCGCCCGGCTCAGCCGGGCGCACCTTCGCCCCGGGCGAGGCGCGAGCCAATGACGGCAGGAACCGCGAGGCCGGGCACCGAATCCGCGTCGGGGATGGGCATGCCGGCCTCCAGGCGCAGCGGGATGATCCCGGCCCAGGCCGGCAGGTCCCGGTCGGCCGGGTCGTCGTGGGATGGGCCGGAGCGGGTGCGCACCCCGATGGAGGCGATGTCGAGCGCAACGATCCCGGTGGCGTCGATCTCGGCGGGGGACGGAGTCCGGCCGCGCTCCCAGCCACCGGGGGTGATGTGCTCGGTGATGGCGCGCAGGGCCCGGGCCTTTTCGGCGGGATCCTCCACGGGGTGGCCCCGTCCCGTGAGGAGGACGGAGCGGTAGTTGAGGGCGGTGCTGCAGGCGCAGCGGGCCACGGCCACGCCGTCGATCAGCACCGCGCTGATGCAGAGCGGCCGGCCGGAGCCGGCCGCGGCGAGAAGTGCCCGGGCCGGTGAGCCGTGCAGGTAGAGGGTGTCGCCGACCCGGCCGTGCAGGGCGGGGAGGACCACCGGTTCCCCCGCCTCCACGAACCCGAGGTGGCAGACGGGGGCCTCGTCGAGGATGGCGTAGGCCTGCTCTCGCTCGCCAGGCCCCGGGACGGGGGAGGGATCCATGCGGCCAGGCTAACCGCCCGGCCGGAGGCGGCCGCCCGGCATGACGGCAGATATGCTCGCGCCATGCCTGCCGACCGAGCCGCCGGTGTGTCGCCCTGGGCCATCCGCCCCCTGGAGACCTGGGATGACTACGCCGCCTGCCTCGACCTGCAGCGCCTCGTCTGGGGCGAAGACCCCCGGGAGTTGGTGCCTCCCATCATGCTGGAGGTGACCCGGCGGGCGGGCGGGGTCCTGGGCGGCGCCTTCGACTCCGGTGGGAGCCTGCTCGGCTTCGTCTACGGGTTGCCCGCCCTGCGCGACGGGCGGCCGGCCCACTGGTCGCATCTGCTGGCGGTGGCCCCCCGGGCTCGCCGGCAGGGGCTGGGGGTGGCCCTCAAGCGGTGGCAGCGCGACCGCCTGCGGGAGGCGGGCATAGACCGGGCCTACTGGACCTACGACCCGCTGCTGGCGGCGAACGCCCAGCTCAACCTCAACGTCCTCGGCGCCCGGGCCGTGGAGTACGTCGTGGACCTGTACGGCGAGGAGATCGCGGGGAGCGCCGGCTCCGACCGGCTGGTCGTCGAGTGGGAGCTGACGGCGGCGGATCCCGTCCCGGTGGAGCCGGCGGCGGAGGTGCTCGACCTGGAGGACGCCGCCCTGCCCGCCCTGCCCCGGCTGGGGGTGGCCGTGCCCGCGGACTTCACGCGGCTGGCCCGGGACGACCCGGCCTCCGCCCGGCGCTGGAGAGAATGGGCCCGGCGGGCCTTCACCCACTACCTGGGCACCGGCTACCGGGTGGCCGGGTTCCACCGAGAGGGCCGGCCCCACTACGTGTTGGAGGCCGGCCGATGATCGCCATCACCCGCCTCGCGCTGCGGGAGATCGCCCTCTCCCTGCGCGAGCCCTTCCGCACCTCGTCGGGCATCACCCACCACCGCCGCATCCTGCTGGTGGAGGCGGCCGATGCCGACGGGGCGATCGGCTGGGGGGAGTGCGTCGCCGAGGAGGCCCCCGCCTACTCGCCGGAGACGGTGGATACCGCCCGCTCGGCCATCACCGCCTGGGTGGCGCCGGCGGTGCTGGGCAGGGCGTTCGAGGGCCCCGAGGAGGTTTCGGCGGCGCTGGAGCGGGCCTTCCGGGGCCATCCCATGGCGAAGGCGGCGGTGGAGATGGCGGCCTGGGACCTGGCCGCCCGACGGGCCGGCCTGCCCCTGGCCCGGCTGCTGGGCGGCACTCGCGAGCGGGTCGAGGCCGGCATCTCCCTCGGCATCCAGGGATCCCCGGCGGCGCTGGCCTCCCGGGCAGCGGCCGCGGTGGCCGAGGGCTACCGCCGGGTGAAGGTGAAGGTCGCCCCGGGGGAGGACGTGGCCTTCGCCGCCGCCGCCCGCGCGGCGGTGGGGGAGGGGTTCCCGCTCTCCCTGGACGCCAACGCCGCCTACTCGCTCGACGATCTGGCGGTGCTGCAGCGCCTCGACGCCCTGCGCCCGGCGATGATCGAGCAACCCCTGGCGGCCGACGACCTGTCGGGGCACGCCCGGCTGCAAGCGGCCCTGGAGTCGCCGGTCTGCCTCGACGAGTCGGTGACTTCGGCGGCGCGGGCGGCCGACGTGATCGCCTTCGGGGCGGGGCGCATCATCAACATCAAGCCGGGCCGGGTGGGCGGGCACTCGGCGGCGCGGGCCATCCACGGCCTTTCGCAGCGGCACGGGGTGCCGGTGTGGTGCGGGGGCATGCTGGAGAGCGGCATCGGCCGCGCCCACAACGTGGCCCTCGCCTCCCTGCCCGGGTTCACCCTTCCCGGCGACCTGAGCCCCAGCCGGCGCTACTGGGAGCGGGACGTGGTGCACCCCCCCTGGGTCATGGAGGACGGGTGCCTCACCGTCCC
>CAYGYX010000064.1:0-10470 GCA_964354255.1 uncultured Acidimicrobiia bacterium
GTGAAGCCCAGCTCGGCCTGCTCGGCCAGGGAGTCCACCTTCACCACCACCCCGTCGGTCTGATAGGGCAGGTCGTGGCGGGCTCCCTCAGCGTGATGGACATAGGCCAGCACCGCCCCCGGGTCGGCGCAGTGCTGGGACATCGGGTTCACCGGGAATCCGGCGGCGCGCAGCCAGGCCAGGCTCTCCCCGTGACTGGCGAAGGCGAGCCCGTCGCGGCGGAAGCCCACCTGGTAGACCCAGATGGAGAGCCGCCGGGTGGCGGTGACGGCGGGGTCCTTCTGCCGCACCGCCCCGGCGGCGGCATTGCGGGGATTGACGAAGAGGCGCTCCCCGGCCTCGGCCTGGGCCCGGTTCATGTCCTCGAAAGCGACGAGGGACATGTAGACCTCGCCGCGGACCTCCATGACCTCCGGCAGGTCGCCGCCGAGCAGCGCCAGGGGGATGGCACCCACCGTGCGCAGGTTGGCGGTGATGTCCTCGCCGGTGGCGCCGTCGCCGCGGGTGGCACCCAGCACCAGACGGCCTCGCTCGTAGGTGAGGGACACCGCCAGGCCGTCGATCTTGGGCTCGCAGGCGAAGCCGGCGGCCGGCCGGCCCAGCGCCTTCTCGACCCGGGCCACCCAGGCCTCCAGCTCCGCCTCGGCCATGGCGTTGTCGAGGGAGAACATGCGCTCGCGGTGCGGCACCGGGGCGAACAGCGACGAGGGCGCCTCCCCCACTCGCTGCGTGGGCGAGTCGGGGGTGACCAGCTCAGGGTGAGCCTCCTCGAGGGCGACGAGTTCCCGCTTCAGCGCGTCGTACTGGGCGTCGGAGGCCTCGGGCTCGTCGAGCACGTAGTAGCGGTAGTCGTGGTGCCGCAGGAGGGCGCGCAACTCGGCGACGCGGGCGGCCGGATCGGTCTGGCGAGGCACGAGGGAATGATACGGCGAGGGGGTGACCGAACCGGGGGCCGGGCGTGTGATCCGGCCACCCCAGGGCCCCCGCGTACACTCCCCCCATGCCGCGTCCCGCCACCCGCGCCGACCTCCTCGCCGCCATCGACACCGAGCTCGCCCGCCTCATGGCGCAGGTGCAGCAGGTGCCCCCGGCCGACCGCCTGCGCCCCGGCGCTTGCGGCGACTGGTCGGTGAAAGACCTCCTCTCCCACCTGCATGCCTGGCACGAGATGTTCCTGGGCTGGGAGGCCGTCGGCTCCCGGGGAGGGAAGCCGGAGATGCCCGCCCCCGGCCACAACTGGGCCACGACTCCGGCGCTCAACGAGGAGATCCGCCGGCGCCACCAGGACGAGCCCTGGGACCAGGTGGCCGCCCGGCTCGCGGCCTCCGCCGCCAGGGTGCGGGCCCTGGTAGAGCGCCACGACGAGGCCGACCTGTTCGCTAGGAAGCGCTACCCCTGGACGGGATCGACTTCGCTGGGCAGCTACGCCGTCTCGTGCACCTCGAGCCACTACGCCTGGGCGTCTGACCTGATCCGGCGATTCGCTAAGACCCTCTAGGCCGGGCCCATCCCGAAGTAGGCCCGCATCTCGGGGTCCAGGCCGGGCGGCGGCTCGAACACCTCGAGGAGCACCCCGTCGGGTGCCTCCACCATCGCGTAGCGGCCCATGCCGGTGTCCACGATGGGCCGCGGGTGGTGGCCCGCGGCCTCGAGTTCGGCGACGCAGGCGTCGAGATCGGTCACACACATGCCCAGATGATTGATGGGGCCGCGGCGGCCGGGCGCCTGGTCGTAGAAGTGGAGGGCCGCCCCGCCCACCTTCATGAAGACGTTGCGCGCCCCGGCGAAGTCGAGGTCGGCCACGACCTCCCCGCCGAAGTGGTCCCGGTAGAAGCGCAGGGCCGCTTCCAGGTCGGCGCTCATCAAGTGGGCGTGGTGCAGGCGGCGCATCGTGACCTCGCTCGGTAGGCCTGAGCCGCAGGCTACGCCGGGGCGCCGGCGCCTGCCCGGGCCCCCCTGCGGGATACCTTGCCGCCATGCCCAGACTCCTTCGCCTCGCTCTCCTCGCGGCCCTGGTCCTGGCCGCCGCCCCGGCCGCCGTCGGGGCCGCCCCCACCTCACCCCTCTGCTTCGGCCTCACCCCCACGAAGGTCGGCACCCCCGGCACCGACGTCATCAACGGCACCTGGGGCCCCGATGTCATCTCCGGCCTCGGCGGCAACGACACCATCGACGGCAAGGGCGGCGACGACATCATCTGCGCCGGCAGCGGCGCCGACCTGATCAAGGGGGGCCCGGGCCGCGATCGCCTCCGGGGCGACGGCGGCAACGACATCATCATCGGCGGCGACCACGGCGACCGCGCCCTCGGCGGAGTCGGGACCGATGCCTGCGATGCCGAGGTCGAGCGCACCTGCGAGGCCGAACCCACCCCCGCCAACCCGGGCGATGCCAAGGACTGCAGCGACTTCGCCACCCAGGCCGAGGCCCAGGCGTGGTTCGACCTCTATTACCCGCTGTACGGGGACATCGCCCACCTCGACTACGACAACGACCGGGTGGCCTGCGAGACCCTGCCCTGAGGGCCTCAGACCCGCCGCGCCTCCAGGATCGTCCCCCCGCCCAGGACCTCGTCACCCCGGTACAGCACCGCCGCCTGCCCCGGGGTGACGGCCTTCTGGGGCTCGTCGAACCAGATCCACCACTCCCCCTCCCCACCCGGCTCGACCCGGGCGGGGACGGAAGGCGACCGATAACGCACCTTCGCCTCCAGGCCGTGGCCCTCCGGGGGCCATCCCGCCACCCACGACACCTCCCCCAATCGGCACCCGGCGGCGAGCAGGTCGCCGGGGCCGCCCACCACCACCGTGGCCGTGGCGGGACGCACCTCCACCACGTAGCGCGGCGACCCGAGGGCCACCTTCAGGCCTCGGCGCTGGCCCACGGTGAACCCGGCCACCCCGTCGTGGCGGCCGATCTCCCGCCCCCCGGTGTCGACGATGGGCCCCGGCTGGGCCGCCTCAGGGAACTGGTCCTTCAGGAACTCGTGGTACCCCTCCGGCCCCACGAAACACAGATCCTGGCTCTCGGCTCGCTCGGCGCTGGCCAGGCCCAGGGCCCGGGCGCGGCGGCGCACCTCGTCCTTCGCCATTTCTCCCACCGGGAACGCCAATCGGGCTAGTTGCCCCTGCCCGAGCATGTAGAGCACATAGGACTGGTCCTTGGCCGGGTCGGCGCCGCGGAGCAGGTGATGCCCGTCGGCGTCACGGCGGAGGCGGGCGTGGTGCCCGGTGGCCAGGGCCTCGAAGCCCTCCCGCGTCGCCTCCTCCAGCAGGGCCCCGAACCTGACCTGCCGATTGCACTCGATGCAGGGGTTGGGGGTGCGACCCTGCCGATAGGCGGCGGCGAAGGGCCGGATGACCTCCCGGCAGAACAGGTCGGTGTAGTCGAGGGTCCTATGCGGGATGCCGAGTTGCACCGCCACCCGCCGGGCATCCTCCAGGTCGCCACAGCCGCAGCATCCATGCTCGCACCCGGCCAACGGCAGCCACTGCACCAGGGTCACTCCCACCACCTCGTGCCCGGCCTCCAGCATGACGGCGGCGGCCACGCTGGAGTCCACCCCCCCGGAGAGGGCTACCAGGGCCTTCACCGCAGCCGTCTCTCCATAGGCCGCGAGCGGTCGGGACTCTTCCGGGGATCGTCCGGGTAGAGCATCACCGGCGATTGTGGCACCGCGTGCGGCCGAGGGAGTCGCGGGCCGCCGAGTGGGAGTCCCCCGGCCGTTGCCGGCCCGGCGCGCCATAATCGGCCGCATGCGGGGGCCTCCTCCAGCCGCCGGGTACCCAGGGCCGGCTCTGCACGAGTCGATCTCCGACATCATCCGCCGCCACTCGAGCAACCGGCTCGACGTGCGCCGGGCCGCCTTCGAGGGCGTCGACTTCGGCCGGGTGCACCGTCTGCTCGACCTCGGCTGCGGATTCGGCTTCATGGCCCGAGGCCTGGCGGAGAAGGCCCTGTCCGGCGCGACGATCATCGGGGTCGACAGCCACCCGGGGAACCGCCCGGCCTTCCTCGCCGCGGCGGCCGCCGGCGGGTGCCGGGGCAGCTTCCTGTGCCGGACCCTGGGCTCGCACCTGGATTTCCCTTCCCGGACCTTCGACCTGGTGATCGCCTCGTACTCGCTCTACTTTTTCCCCGCGATCATCCCGGAGGTGGCGCGAGTGCTGCAGCCGGGGGGCACCTTCCTGGCCGTCACCCACAGCGAAACCGACTTCTCCGGCCTGCTCGGCGCCCTGGGGGTGCCTCCGGAGCGCTCTGCCCTGCGGGCGTTGATCCGAGGCTTCTCAGCCGAGAACGGGGCCTCGCTCCTGCGGCAGCACTTCGCGAAGGTGGAGCAGCGGCCCTACCCGAACACGCTCACCTTCCGAGCCGGCGACATGGACGAGTTCCGAACGCTCGTCCGCTTCAAGGCCCCCCAGCTCGCCCCGGCGGCCGCCGCGCCCGGCGTGGCCCCCGCCGAGGTGGAGGAGCGGGCGCGCGACCTGCTGCGGCATGTCGGCAGCATCGTGATCGAGAAGGACGATGCGATCTTCCTGTGCACGGGGCCGCGCCCATGACGGCCGGCGCGTTCTGCACGAGCTGCGGGGCGAGGCTGGCGACCATGACCGTCGAGGGCCGGGAGCGGGGAGTGTGCGCCGCCTGCGGCGCCGTCGCCTACCGCAACCCCCTCCCGGTGGCGGCGGCCGTCCTGCTCAACCGGGAGCGGCAGGCCCTACTGGTCAAGCGCAAGCATGAGCCGCAAGCCGGCATGTGGTGCTTGCCCGGGGGCTTCGCCGAGCTCGGGGAGACCATCGACGAGGCGGCGGTGCGGGAGCTGCTCGAGGAGACCGGGCTCGAAGCCAGGATCTCCCGCCTGCTCACCGCCCGCTCGATGTCCGCCGACCTCTACGGCGATCTCCTCTTCATCTGCTTCGAGGTCGAGCAGACCGGCGGCCGCGAGTCGCCCGGCGACGACGCCAAGGCCCTCGGCTGGTTTCCCCTCTCCGCCCTCCCCCCGCTGGCCTTTGCCGCCCACACCGAGGCTCTGGCGGTGTGCGAGACGCTGCACCGGGAGCCGTGGGCCATCCAGGACTCCTTCGCTCAGCTGTACTCCGACAGCGGCGACGGAATGCTCTCCGACGCCCTGGTCGCCCTGATCGAGGAACGGGCCGAGGAGATCTGCCGGCGCTGGCTGGCCCGGGTGCGCTCCAACCCGACGACGCCCACCTACGCCCGGCTGGACTCACCGGGCGTCAGAGGGGCCGCCCTCGAGGCGCTCTCCCGCTTCTGCTCCTGGCTGCAGGAGCCGTCGGCGGAGCGCACGATGGAGGCGTTCTACTTCGAGATCGGCCGGGCCCGTGCCCGGGAGGGGTACCCCCTGGCGGAAGTCCTCAGCGCCCTCACCCTGCTGCGCAAGGAGATCTGGGCTTTTGCCCGGGAGCACCAGGTGCTGGCCAGCCCGCTGGATGTGTACCGGGTCATGGAGCTCAGCCGCCGCATCGTGCTGTTCTTCGACAAGGCGCTCTTCCACGCCACCCGGGGCTTCCTGCGAGAACAGACGGGCCCGGCATCGGTGACGGACTAGTCATCGGCCGGCCCGGCGGCCACCTCGGCCAGGAAGGCGGCCAGCGCCGCCTCGTACCCGGCGGGGTCGGCGTTCCACGACTCGGCGTGGCCTGCCCCGTCCGTCCGCACGTAGCGCACCAGATCGGGGAGCAGCTCGGCGAACCGGTCGCTGACCTCCACGGGGGTCTCGGCATCGTCGCTGCCGTGGAAGAGGAGGATGGGCACCTCGAACTCATCGGCCCGGTCCAACTGGTTCAGCGCCCCCCAATCCACCCCGAAGCGCAGGGTGGCCAGGCCCTTTGCCCAGCCCAGGATCAGCCCGGGCACGTTGTGGGCGCGGGCGTCGGCGTCGACCATCGCCCCCACATCGAGGAGCGGGGCGTCGAGGACCAGGGCCTTCACCAACGACATCTGGGGGGACTCGTGTAGGAACATGGCGGCGATGGTCCCCCCCATGCCGTAACCCATGAGAACCACATCGGCTGCCCCCTCGTCGACGGCGTACTCGACCGCCGCCTGCAGGTCCTCCCACTCCGGATTGCCCAGGCCGTAGCGGCCGCCGCCCTCCGGGGCACCGGAGTCGTTGCGGTAGGTGATGCTGAGCGTGGGGAACCCGCCGGCGGCCAGGGCCGGCAGCACCCGCAGCCCCTGGCGCCGGGAGGAGCCGCGACCGTGCACCAGGATCACCCAGGTATCGTCCTCCCCCTCGGTGCGCCAGGCCGGGTAGTTGCCCAGCGGGCCCTCCACGATGACGTTCTCGTACTCCGCGCCGGCGTCGGCGGGGTCCGACTCATAGGCGAGGGGGTCCATGAACACCAGGAGGCCGGGCTGCAGGTCACCGGCCACCTCCAGCAGCGGGCGGCTAACCCCCTCGTCGGTGATCGCCACCACCGGGCCGACCCGGGCGTAGCCGGTCCCCCACTCCAGCCCCCACACGCCGGGCCGCTCGGCGGCGATCCCGCGAGGCAGCGTGACCCCACCGCCGGCGACGGCAAGCACGCCGAGGTCGTAGTCGGGCTGGAAGGGCTCTGCCCTCAGCAGCCGGCCGTCGATCTGCCCGCAGTAGACCCAGGTGGCGACGACCAGCACCACCACCACGAGGGTGGTCGAGATCGCCGCCACCCGTCGCAGCCATCGCCCGGCGCGCGCACTGGCCATCGGCCGCCGATGGTACCCCCGGCCACGGGACTGCCTCGGCCCGGCATCTACTCTGGCAGGGTGCGCCCCATCGTGACCTCCATCCTCCTGCCCACCCCGGTCGAGGTGGTTTGGGATGAGGTGAGCCGCCTCGACCGCCATGCGGAGTGGATGGCCGACGCCCTCTCAATCCGCTTCCTCGGCGAAGCGCGCACCGGCGTGGGCACCCGGCTCACGGTCGACACCCGCTTCGGCCCGCTGCGCACCAACGACACCATGGAGGTGGTCGAGTGGGAACCGCCCCGGCGCATCGGCGTGGAGCACCGCGGCCTCTTCACCGGCCGGGGGCGCTTCCTCCTCGAGCCGGCCGGGCCGGAGGCGACCCGGTTCACCTGGGAAGAGCAGGTGCGCTTCCCCTGGTACTTCGGGGGGCCGCTGGGGGCCCTGGCAGCGCGACCGATCTTCTACCGGGTGTGGCGGCGCAACCTGCAGAGGCTGCGCTCCCGGCTCACCGCCCCTGGAACGCCGCCTCCCGCTTCTCCAGGAAGGCGGCCAGGCCCTCCCGGGCGTCCTCGGTGCCCAGGCACTCGACGAAGCCCTCGGCCTCCAGCTGCAGGCCCTTCTTCAACGAGCGCCCGTAGCCCCCGTTGACGGCCCGCTTGGCGGCCCCGATCGCCACGGTCGCCCCCTTGGCCAGCGATTGGGCAGCCTCCATGGCCACCCCGGCCAGGTCTTCGGGAGGCACCACCCGATCGGCCAGGCCGATCGCCAGCGCCTCGGCGGCCCGCACGTGGCGGCCGGTGTAGATGAGGTCGCGGGCCTTACCGATCCCGATCAAGCGCGGCAGGCGCTGGGTGCCGCCGGCGCCGGGGTAGATGCCCAGCTTGATCTCGGGCAGGCCGACCCGGGCATCCTCGGCCAGGTAGCGGAAGTCGCAGGCCAGGGCCAGCTCCAGCCCACCCCCGAGGGCGAAGCCCCGCACGGCGGCGATGGTCGGTTTGCGCAGGCGCTCCAGGGCGGTCAGGGCCCGCGACAGGTCCGAGGCCAGCGCCTTGTCATCCCCGGCGGTGGCCGCTTGCAGTTCGGTGATGTCGGCCCCTGCCGCGAAGTGCGGGCTGCCGGTGACCACCACCGCCCGCACGGCCGGGTCGGCGGCGCGCTTCACCGCCGTGGCCAGGTCGGCGGCCAGTGCCGCCGACAGGGCATTCACCGGGGGGCGGTTGAGAGTGAGTACGGCGACGGCGCCGTCGACGGAGTACTCGACCAGGCTCACGATGCCTCCTTGTTGCTCCACACGCCAACTCGAGGGCACGCCGGGTCGCGGGCGGCCCGGGCCCGAGCCTATCGGGGTGCGCTCGACGGCGAGGCTACCGACCCGAGGAGACGCTCGGCCGCCGTCCACGGGTCGAGCTGCCCCTCCTCCACCAGGGTGGTGATGCGGCGGTGCTCGGCGGCGGCGGTCTCCGAAGCCGCCCGCCGGGCGTAGGCAGCGGCCAGGGCGGTACGCAGCTCCTCGCGCCGGCGGGCCCGCCGCCCGGCGGCGAGGGCACCGGTCTCCTCCAGGTGCTGCCGGTGGCCGAGCAGCGCCTCGAGCACCTCGGCCACCCCCGCCCCCCGGGAGGCCACCGTGGTCAGGATGGGAGGCGCCCAGGAGCGCTCTCCGCCCATGGCCAGCATCGTGCGCAGGTCGGCGACGGCGTCGTCGACACCGGGGCGATCGGCCTTGTTCACCACGAAGACGTCGCCGATCTCCAGGATCCCCGCCTTGGCCGCCTGGATGCCGTCCCCCCAACCGGGGGTCACCACCACCACGGTGGTGTCGGCGGCATCGGCCACCTCCACCTCGTCCTGGCCGACGCCCACCGTCTCGATGAGCAGGTAGGGGAACCCGGCGGCATCGAGCAAGGTGAGGCCCTTGGGGGCTGCCGCCGACAGGCCTCCCATGTGCCCGCGACTGGCCATGGAGCGAATGAACACCCCCGGGTCGGAGGCGTGATCCTGCATGCGCACCCGATCGCCCAGCACCGCCCCCCCGGTGAAGGGACTGGTGGGGTCGACGGCGAGCACGGCCACTTCCTCGTCGCGGCGGCGCAGGGCGGCGATCAGGCCATCGGTGAGAGTGCTCTTGCCGGCCCCCGGGGCGCCGGTGATACCGATGCGGTAGGCCCGGCCGGAGCGGGGGTAGGCCAGGCCGAGCACTCGCTCCGCCCCCGGCCGGCCCTCCTCGACCACGGTGATGAGCCGGGCCAGGGCCCGCCGGTCGCCGTCGAAGGCCGCTTCGGCCAGGCGATCCGGGTCCGCGCTCAGGGGCACCGCGGCAGGATACCCCCGGTGGCCGCCGCTCCCCGGCCGGGCGACCCTAGAGTCGCCGGGGTGGCCGTTGCCTTCGACCCGGCTGTGCTGGCCCCCGACCCGGGGCCGCGGGCCGACGTGCTCGCCGCCCTGGCCGGTGCCCTCGCCGCCGCCGACCCGGCCGCCGCCGTGCGCCGCAGCCTGCTCCGCCGGGGCAGGAACCTGGTGGTGAGAGGGGCCCGGGTGCCCCTGCCGCGAGGCCGGGCGGTAGTGCTCTCACTGGGGAAGGCGGCGGTGCCCATGGCCGGCGCCGCCCTCGAAGCCCTGGAGGGAGTGGAGGTGGCGGGGGCGGTCGCCGCCCCGGGGGTGGCCGGGCGGGTGGGGCCCCTGGAGGGAATCGCCGGGGGCCACCCCTCCCCCAACGCCGGCAGCCTGCTGGCCGGCCGCCGCCTCCTCGAACTGGCCCGGGAGTCCGGGGCAGACGACCTGGTGCTGGTCCTCGTCTCGGGGGGCGGATCCGCCCTGGCCGAGGTCCCCGCCCCCGGCCTCACTCTGGAGGACCTGGCGGAGGCGACCGGGGCACTGCTGCGCAGCGGAGTCCCCATTACCGGGGTCAACACGGTGCGCCGGCACCTCTCCGCCTTCAAGGGCGGGCGCCTGGCCGAGGCGGTGGCGCCGGCCCGCCTGGTCACCCTGGTGGTCTCAGATGTGGTGCGCAACCCCCTGGAAGCCATCGCCGGCGGGCCGACCGTGCCCGACCCCACCACCTACGCGGATGCCCTCACCGTCCTGGAGCCCGGCGGCACCGCCGTCCCGGGAGCGGTGCTGGCCGCCCTCCGCGCGGGCGCCGCCGGCCGCCGCCCGGAGACGCCCAAAGGCGGGCCGGCCTTCAAGGGGCTGGTGGTGGTGGTCGCCGACGGGGCCGCCGCCGCCCACGGGGCGGCCAAGGCGGCGGCCACCTGCGGCATCTCTGCCCGGGTCTCCTCCACCACCCTGGAGGGAGAGGCCCGGCTGGTCGGCCGCCGCCTGGCTGAAGACGCCCACCGCCTCGCCCCGGGCGAGATGGTCATCTTCGCCGGCGAGACGACGGTGACCGTCACCGGGGAGGGGAAGGGGGGCCGCAACCAGGAGGTGGCCCTGGCCGCGGGGATCGCTCTCGCCGACGACCCGGTCGGCGCCCTGGTGGCCTCATTTGCCACCGACGGGGTCGACGGGCCCACCGACGCCGCCGGCGGCATCGGGGACACCGGGACGGTGCGGCGCGGCCTGGCCCTGGGCCTCGACGCCGCCGGCTCTCTAGACGGCAACGACGCTTACTCCTACCTGGCCGCCTCGGGCGACTTGCTGAGCTGCGGTCCCACCGGGACGAACGTGGGCGACGTGATGATCGCCTACCGACCGCGCAGGGGTTGACTAGCCCCCTCCGCTCGGCTGCTGCGCAGCTTCGGCCCCCTCTCCCGCCCCAGCGGGAGAGGGCGGGGGGTGAGGGTATCC
>CAYGYX010000065.1:0-10398 GCA_964354255.1 uncultured Acidimicrobiia bacterium
GGAAGCCCTCACCCCCCTCCCTCTCCCGCTGGGGCGGGCGCCAAGGAAGCCCTCACCCCCCGCCCTCTCCCGCTGGCGCGGGCGCCAAGGAAGCCCTCACCCCCCGCCCTCTCCCGCCGGGGCGGGAGAGGGAGCCGGCTTCGCCGGCCCACCAGACCACCGGCGCACGCCCACCCCCTTGGTATCGTTCCGGCGCCGGACCAGCCCCGCCGCCCCTGAGGAGCCATGCTCTTCCCGACCGTCCAGTTCGCCATCTTCTTCGTGGTGGTGTTCTTGGGGAACTGGCTGCTCATGCAGCACCCCAGGCCCTGGCGCTGGTTCATCCTGGCGGCGAGCTACTTCTTCTACGGGTTCTGGGACTGGCGCTTCACCGGCCTGCTCGCCGGGGCCACGATCGTCAATCAGTTCTGCGCCGTGCGGATCCATGCCGCCCGTTCCCCGTCGGCCCGACGCTGGTTCCTCGCCGGCGCGCTCGTGGCCGACCTCGGGGTCCTCGGGTTCTTCAAGTACTACGGATTCTTGGTCACTTCGGTGGTTTCCGTCCTCGAGGCGGTCGGCCTCAAGCCCAGCGTGCCGCTGCTCGAGGTCGTGCTCCCCATCGGCATCTCGTTCTTCACCTTCCAGGCGATGTCGTACGTCATCGACGTGTACCGGGAGAAGATCCGGCCGGCCCGCTGGCTCGACTTCGCGGTGTACCAGTCGTTCTTCCCGCACCTGGTCGCCGGCCCCATCGTGCGGGGCAGTGAGTTCCTCCCCCAGTTGCACCCACCGCGGGACCCGCGCCGCCTCGACTCGGGGCGAGCCTTCTACCTGATCTTCATCGGCCTGGCCAAGAAGATCGTCATCGCCGACTTCCTCGCCTCGCACATCGTCGACCAGGTGTTCGCCTCCCCCGGCCTGCACTCTGGGCCCGAGGCGCTCTTCGCCGTCTACGCGTACGCGGTTCAGATCTACGCCGACTTCAGCGCCTACTCCGACATGGCAATCGGCCTGGCGCTGCTGCTCGGGTTCCGCTTCCCCGAGAACTTCAACTCCCCCTACACCGCACTGAGCATCACCGACTTCTGGCGGCGCTGGCACATGACCCTGTCCCGGTGGCTGCGCGACTACTTGTACGTCCCTCTGGGCGGCAACCAGCGGGGCCGCCTGCTCACCTACCGCAACCTGATGCTGACCATGCTGCTCGGCGGCCTATGGCACGGGGCCGCCTGGCGCTTCGTGGTCTGGGGCGGCCTGCACGGGGCCTGGCTGGCCGTGGAGCGGGCCGTGGTCCAGCGGCGCCGCGCCCAGGGCATCGCCCCCCTCCCCGACACCATCTGGCTCCGGGCCCTCAAGCGGCTGGGTACCTTCCACCTGGTCTGCCTGGCCTGGGTCTTCTTTCGAGCCGATACCCTCGACGGCGCCCTCGAGTTGCTCGGCCGGCTCTTCACCGGCTGGGGGGGCGCCACCACCCTCCTCACCCCGGCGGTACTGGTGGCCATCGCCATCGGCATCGGCGCCCAGTACGTGCCCCGCCCCGCCATGGAACGCGGCCTCGCCGTCTTCAGCCGGCTGCGCCCGGCGCTGCAGGGCGTGGCGCTCGCTTTCACCCTCATGCTCATCGACGCCCTCGGGCCCGAGGGCGTCGCCGCCTTCATCTACTTCCAGTTCTGATGCCCCAGCCACCCAAACAAACGCTCATCGAAGGCCGCCGGCTCTGGGCGGCGGGCCACGTGCTGGTCACCGGCCTGGTCTGCCTCGGCCTGGCCACCTTCCTCAACGCCGCCTCCCTGCTGCGCACGGCAGAGCGCCAGCCCCTGGGCGTCACCCGCACGGTGGCGGTGGGGATCATGAACCCCCTGGCCGACATGAGCGGCGTGCTCCTCCTGGACCGGCCCCGGGCGCTGGTGGACCAGGCGCTGGGGCGTTCCACCCCGGCCCCCGACGGGCCGGTGGTGGCAGCCGATCCGGTAGTGATCCACCCGGAGGGCTGGGATCCCACCTCGACCACCTCCACCGCACCCGACGACTCCGGCAGCACGACCACTACCGCCGCGCCGGCCGACCTCCGCGGAATCACCGCCGAGGAGCCGATGAAGCTGTGGATCATCGGTGACTCCTTCGTGGAGCTGTTCGGCCCCGCCCTGGAGAACGACTCCGCCGATACCGGCGTCATGGAGACCGAGGTGGACTTTCGTTTCATCTCCGGCCTGGTGCGCTCCGACTACTTCGACTGGCCGGCCCACATCACCCAGCGCCTGCCCGAGGTTCGGCCCGACGCGGTGGTGGTCATGTTCGGGGGCAACGACGGACAGCCCCTCACCTGGCAGGGCACGGAGCTGCAGCCCGACACCCCGGAGTGGCTCGAGGTCTATCACGGGCTGGTGGGCGAGGCCATGGACGTGCTGCTCACCGGCACTACCCGCGTGTACTGGGTGGGGCTGCCCATCATGCGCGACGACCGCTTCACGCAGCGGGTAATCGGCTTCAACCGGGTGTACGAGGAGGAGGCGGCCGAGCGGCCCGGCGTCGCCTACGTGAACATCTTCGACCTGTTCAAGGACGAGAACGGCGAGTACTCCACCTACCTGCGCACCGACTCGGGCGACCTGCTCGACATGCGCATGGACGACGGCGCCCACTTCTCCTGGAACGGCGCCTACCGGCTCAGCGGGTTCGTCCTCGAGGCCATCGCCGCCGATTGGGGTTTCACCGACCGCCTCTAGAGGGCATGCTTAGGGCATGTGGCCGGCCGACACGGACGCGCTGATCGCTCTCCAGGGCTCCCTGACAGCGCTGCCCATGCCGGAGCTCTCCTTCGACCCCGCCGCTCCGATCGGCGGGTGCTTCTGCTGCTTCGCCCGGGGAGGTACCGGCCCCGGCGCCGCCGGCGACCCCGCCTGGGCGGCGGCAGCCCTCACCCGGCGGGGGCACCGGCAGGCCAGCGTCACCCTTTGCGGAGAGGCCGGCGCGCCCTACCTGCCCGGCCTGCTGGCGCTTCGGGAAGGGGCGCTGCTGGAGGCCGCGGTGCGCGCCCTCCCCTCTCCGCCCGCCGTGCTGCTGATCGACGGCACCGGACGGGACCACCCGCGCCGCGCCGGCCTGGCCCTGCACCTGGGAGCGGCCCTGGGGCTGCCGACGGCGGGGGTGACCCACCGGCCGCTGCTGGCCGCCGGGGATTGGCCTGCTGAGGAGCGAGGGGCGGTTTCCCCTCTGCTGCTCGACGGGGAACTGGTCGGCTATTGGCTGCGCACCCGGGCGGGAGCCCGCCCCCTGGCGGTCCACGCCGCCTGGGGCACCGACCCCGGCCTGGCGGTGGACGTCGTCCTGGCCGCCACCCGGCACGCCCGCACTCCCGAGCCGTTGCGGGCGGCCCGGCGAGCGGCCCGGCGCGCCCGCGCCGCCGCCCCGGCGAGCCATCCCCGCTGAGCCAACCCCCCGGAGGCCGGCCCCGCCCCGGCGGACGGTGGGGCCGGGCCCCACCCGGTACTGTGCGGCCACCATGAGCCCCAGTGGTTCCCTCGCCGCCAGGACGACTGAGGCCATCCTCACCACCCTCGGCGCGGCCGCCCTCGGCGGAGCCCTGGGCTTGCTGGGAGGGATGCCGCTCGCCATCGCCACCAGCATCTCGGCCGGCGTCAACGGCGCCTTCGGCGGCTGGCGGCAGGTGCACGACTGGCGGACGGCCAGAGGGTGGTTCGCCTTCGTCGGCGACTCCACCTGGGGCCTGCTGGGGACCACCCTGGGCAACATGCTGAACCTGGTCAACCTGGCCCGGCCCCGCTCCGGCTACCGGGCCGACCTGAGCCGACGCCGGGACCGGCACCTGTTCGAGAAGGGGGTCCGGCTGAAGCGAGGCTTCGCCTTCACCCTCGGCAACGTGATCAGCAACGCCTCCACCGGCCGGGAGACCCTGGCCGAGGGGCAGCGTCGGCTCATCGACCGCCACGAGGACCTGCACATCTGGCAGAACCGCATCTTCGGGCCGCTCTACCCGGCGACCTACCTGGTCTGGTTCGTGATCGGGGTGGTGGTGGGGGTGGCCACCTGGGTAGTCAAACGGGGAGAACCCAAGCTCACGCGCCTGGTGGAGACGGCCGCCTACTACGACAACCCCTTCGAGTACTGGGCCTACCAGCGGGACAACCACTGGGAGGACAACAGAGCCGATCCCTTGCTCAAGTGGCGCCGGCCCAAGTGGCGGAGGGAGAAGGAAGGCTCCTGAGGCAGACGCGGAGGCACCGGCCCCGCCGGGCGCCTCCCCGGCGTCACCGTCAGGCCCGATGGGTCGGCCGGGGCAGGTCCCCGGCCGACCCGTTCCCCTTGCGCCGGCCCGCGCCCGGGCGGCCTAGCAGCATCCCTCCGAAAGAACCGCCGGGAGCCTGATGCCCATCACGGTCGAGCCGTCGACGAGGGCGACCATGTCCGCCGTGCCGTCGGCGTCTGCGTCGATCCACACCGCGGTGCCGCCGTACCCGTCGTCGGTGATGTCCAAGACCCGCGCGCCGTAGTTCGCCTGCACGGCGGCCAGCGTGTCGCCGACGCGCATCCCGTCGAGGGTCACCGCATCGTCCCCGTCGTACACGTCGATCTCATCGACGACCGTCCCCTCGTGCGCGTAGATGTTCACCCCGAGCCCGGCGGCCGTCCCGAAGAGACAGCCGACGGCGCAGTTCTCTTCGAAGTCCCAGGTGAAACCGGAGGCTGCGCCGAGGCCGGTGATCGGCATGCCCAGCTCGATGGGGCCCACCGCGTCGGCGGTGATGACCCAGGGCAGCGGCGGCGGCGGGCACTCGGCGGGGCTGCAGGGCTCGGAGTCGAGCAGCCAGCCGGCCACCCATCCCACCCCTCCCTCGTGCCGGATCTGCACCCAGGGGCGATCCCGATCGTCGAGGGCGGTGGCCCCGGTGCCCGGGATCCCCACCGCGTCGGCCGGGAGGGTGCCGATGATGTCGTAGGCGCCGCCCAGCCCGGTGCGGACGTTGGGCGTGTCGGTGCAGGCGTCCTCATTGACGCAGTAGCCGACGGCCGGGCCCACAATGCAGGCCCCGGGCGTGAGGAGCGTGGAGAACACCCAGCCGGTGGCCCCGTCGTAGGCGATCTCCCGCCACTCATCACCATCCCCGTCGCGAACGGCCCAGCCCGTGGTGTGCACGCCGGCGGCGTCCTCGCCCAGGGTGCCAACCAGGCCCTGGTCGGAACCGGGACCGGAGCGCACGTTGACCTCCTCGCCGGGGGCGGAGCCGATGACGCAGGTGTCGGCCTCGGCCACGGCGTAGGCCCCCGGGGGCAGAGTCGTCGTGGTCGTGCTGCTGGTTGGGCCGCTGGTCGTACTGCTGGTCTCGCTGGCCGATGCGGTCGTCGACGTCGCCGCGCCCAGCTGCTCCTGGAGCTCCGCGATCTGCTGCTCCTGCTCGGCCAGGCGAGCCGCGGTGTCGTCATCGCCGCAGGCGGTGAGCACCAGCATCAGCCCGGCGGCCAGGACGGCCCGGGCCCTCAGTCTCATCGCCACCTCCCGCTGCCCAGGCTAGGCGACCGGAGGGAGGGCCGTCGGGTGGGACGGGGCCCCACCCGGAAAGCGCCTCAGGAGTTGAGGGCCTTGCCCAAACCGCCGACCGCCTTACGGCCGAGGCGGGCGAACAGCGGCCGCATGGGCAGGGCCAAGAAGCGCAGCGGCCCCTTCAGGGTGAAGTCCGCCCGGTAGGTCACCCGGGTGCCCCCACCCTCCGTCTCCTCGAAACCTATGTCGTCCACCGCGTCCACGGTGGCGGCGGCTCCCCGCAGCACGATCCGGGTCGGCGGGACGTGCTCCACTACCTGGTAGGTCATGGGGACGACGCGCCCGGCGAAAGTGGCCCCCACCTCGTAGCGAGTCCCCACTCCCCCGTCACCGGCCACCCGCCGGGCCGAGGCGATCCCGGGATCCCACTCGGCCACTTTGGTGAAGTCGGCTACGTAGGCAAAGACCTCGGGACGGGGCCGGGGGGTGGCGATGGTCTCCTGGATGCTGATCATGTCCCCAGTGTGCAGCGTCGCAGCCGCCGTGCCAAACGGGGGAGGTGGCCATTTCCCCGCCGGCCGGCCCGACCGACTCGACTACGCCGGCCTAGGGCGACGGGGCACACTCCGTGGACACCCCGCCGCGCACCAGTCCGACCGGCACTGCAACCAGCCTGGGGTTGCGTGGTGGGCCTGATGGGACAGCTCTCGAACTCCCAGCACGCATCACGGGCACGTGACGATGCCACGGTCCCCATCATCCGCAGGGCCGCGGCTACGGCGCCGAAGTAGGGGACACAAGACCGTTCCTACACTCCCCTCTATGCAGGTCGGGTTGGCACTCCCAACGATCGGGCCAGGGGAGAATCGACGCCCGGATCGACGCGAAAGCCGATCTGGGCTGGTTGAGCTTCTGGGTGACCGACCATTCCATGATGCCCGGCGCGCCCGACACCACCCGGTACGAAACGATCCTCGATGCGATCGTGTCCCGCGCCCAGGTGGCGGCCGACTCTGGCCGACTGGTCCGCGCGAACACCCTGAACGCGACAACAAGCTCCTCCAACTGGCCGACGAGAACCACACCGAGGCGGTCCGGTGCCTCAACGGCGAACGTCTTTCGGCAGCTGGGCGGCGGGTGGTGAGCCACCGCAGCTCGTTCTTCGGCATCTTCCACGTCGCCGTCGCCAAATGAGCGTCCCGTTCGCGCTCCGCCGTCCCTGGCTGCTGCTGCGCGGGGCCCGCGCCGATCGCGACCGGCCCGACTTCGACCGCCTGGCGGCAATCGACGACCCGATGAGCTTCGTGTGGGCGATCCTCCCCTACGCCGCCCGCACGTTCGCCACCAGCATCCTGATGCTTCCCGCAGCTCAGGCCCGGACCGCCGCGGTGGCCTATCTCTACTGCCGGATGCTCGACACCTACGAGGACCTGGGCGACGACGCCGATCGCGAGGCCGCCCTCGAGACGTTCGCGGCCCGCATGAAGACGCTGGGGCCGCCACCGCCGGTGCCGACGACAGCCCGGGACGATCGGGACCGGGTGCACCTGCTCCTGGTCGAACGGTGCCAGTTGGTGGACCGGGCGTACGCCACGCTGCCGGGCGCCGACCGGCAGGGTGTCGCGGAGCTGGTGCAGGCCATGGCCGACGGCATGGTCTGGTCCTCGCGACGGTTCGCGGAGCAGGGGGGAGTGCTGGTCGACGCCGAGCAGCTCAGCCGCTACTGCCATCACGTCATCGGTGAACCCGTCCTGTTCGCGCTGCTGCTGACGGTGGAAGCGGACCTCACCGCCGAACAGCGTCGCGACGCTCTCGCCGCCAGCGAGCTGATCCAGCTCGCCAACATCACCCGGGACGTCGAGCGCGACCTGGCGCGCGGCATCGGCTACCACCCTGCGCTGCTCCCCCACCTCGGTAGCACCGACGCGGCCGGACCCGTCAGCGAAGCACGCCGCCACCTCATGGCCCACGCACTCCCCCATGCTCCCGCCTACACCCGGCTGGCAGAGCAGCTCGCCACCGAGCGGTTCAGCCCGGCCCGCGCCTCCGCCGTCCTCATGCTCCTCCACACGGACCGCCATTATCGGTGGTGTGCCCGCCAGATCGGCTACCCCGAGTGGCGAGGACCCGACCGGACCGGGACGATCGTCCTCGCCTCGCTGCTCGCCGCTTTCTCGCGCCGCTGGTCGCAGCGGGTGATGCGACGGGTCGAGCACGATTTCCTCTCGGCCGCGAAGGCCATCTAGATGTGCCGTTCATGGAGGTTGTCGACACCTGAGGGGGGAGCCTCCCCGGGTGTGTGGCGCTTGCGCACACGCCCTGCAACGAACCGAACACCCACCGAGCCGTTCCGGGAGTTCCTCGACGTGGCGTGGTGACCACGGGGTCTGAGAAACGCCGGTTCCCCACGCACTAGGACGAGACCCGGAAGACCCCTCCCCCACCAGGCGTGACGAGGGGTTTGAGAATCCGCAGTGGGCCTTGTAGAACGGCTTTCGCACCTTGGACATGGCCGGGCCCACGGCCGGTGAGGTCGAAATTCCCGCCGGCGCCACGATCGGGCGTCAGCCGAGATGCCATCATAAGAGCGGGCCTAACAGAGCAAGACGCGAGCCACCTCACCACTACGCCTCGCTCGACATCGCTGTCGTCTCCCCTGGGCCAGGGTGAGTTCTGCAGGCTTCAGTCACCAGTCGGCAGGCGTCTCGGTGTGGAGTCGGCTGGCGTCGCTGCGGCGCTCTCTGGACTTGGCGCTGCGTACACCGATCGCGCACGATAGGTCGCCCCGCACTTTCTTCCCGCCTGGGCGTCTTGTCAGACAAGACACGGTCACCCAGGGTGACGCCGCTGGGTTAGCCGAGGACGGGGAGTGTCCGGTGGGATCGCGGCGAGGCTCGGCCCCTGAGGCTGCAGGGCCGCTGGCCGCCAGGCGGACTCGCCGGCCCCAGCGGCGGCCTCCTTACCGCTTGCCCGCCGCTCAGAGGGCGCGGATTCGGTTGTTTCGGGGGCCGTGCTCCAATTCGGCGAGACCCATGACCTCGAGCACCGGGGTCACATAGTTGCCCACCCGTCCCCGCAGGCCCTTCTTGAGGCCGTACCAGCCGCCGAGGGGGTTGGCCGCCGACCGCGCCCAGGACTCGACCGTGCCCTCCTTGGCTGCCTGCTGCTCGTCGGCGTTGCCCAGAGGCATCCAGTCGCCGTGCTCTTTCAGCATGGCATGCATGTCGGCGACGACCCGGAGGTCGTAGTGAAGGACGGTCTTGCCCACGGTGCACACCAGCCTCGGCGGATCCGCCGACTCGTCGCGGTACATCTCGAACGTGGACGTCAGACTGGGGGTCTGCAAGAGCCAGGGGTCGTCCCGGGTCCCCGATCCCTCTCCCCTGAGTGTTGCCACGGTCTCTCCTACCTTGGGGGTGCTGGAGGGTAGGTCCCTCCGCCGCCCTACCTCCGGGATTCGGGCCGATCTCCTGCCGCCCCGCGCCTGGCAGGGCCCCGACCGCGCCCTAGCACGGCGCACCCCTCAGCAGGCCTTCCAGGCCAGGCCCCGGGCTGGACCCGCCGGTGAGGGCCCGCTAGTGCCCGCCCACTTCCGGGTACGAACCGACCGGGTCGACAAGGTGGGGCGAGTGACCCTGCGCTACAACAGCCAGCTCCACCACATCGGACTGGGGCGAAGTCGCCGCGGCACCCGAGTCCTACTCCTGGTCGCCGACCTCGAAGTGCGGGTCCTGACCGAGGACGGAGAGGTCCTCCGACAGCTAACCCTGGATCCCACCCGCGACTACCAGCCACAACAGGGATCGTGACCTGGAATGATGTCGCGCGACATCTGTGCACGATGTCGCGCGACATCACAGCCGCCGTGCTTTGGGCTTCCGTACACTGCCCGTCTGCAACAGACTGTGGACTGCCATGGGCGACGGGTCGGACCTCGTGTACTGGATCATCCTCTGCGGCTTGTTCGCCTCATTCGCCTGGTTCCTGTACAAGGGATGGCGCAGCGCAGGCAGAGACAACGAACTGTGGCGGGGGTGGGTGCGCCGACACCCGAAGGGCCAGCCGCCAGACCGCCCCTCCTCTCCCCCGACCAGCGGCCAAATGGGGGATTGACCCCTTCCCCGCACCCGGCGACGAGCCAGGAATAGGCGGCAGGGGCGGGGGGCAGCCACGGTCCAACCCCTGCCCCTCCTCGCCGGTTCGGTGGCCCTGCACAGCGGCGGGCGGGCTGGTGGTAGGGGCCAACGGGGACCCCACCGCAGCCCCCGGCGGCCCCCGTACCGGGATCACTGCGGGGAAGGCGCCTTCTACGCCCGGTGGCGGCTACGGCAGTGCGGTCACGCAGATCGCATAGACGACCACGAACCAGTTCTCGGCAGTCGGCGACAGTTCCAGGCCTGACACACTCCACCCCGTGCCGGTGTCATATGGCCAGCTTCCCCTGATCGCTACCGAGAGCGAACCCGAGGCGTAGCCACCCCCTCCAACCACCTTCTTGCCGGGAGGACAGTCAACAGCGACGGCCTTCGGGCTGGAGCTGTCGGTGGCGCCGGTGGCCTGGCGCATCTCCCAGCCGCTCACACCGCTGGCGCCCGGTGTCCCCGTCGCCCCGGTCGCCCCGGTGTAACCCCGCGGCCCTTGCCGGCCCTGGGGCCCGGTCTTGTTCCAGGTCACCATCAGCTCGCCCGCCCCGCAGGCCCCGCCCATGGGCAGCAGGCCGGCCTTCACCTGATCGAGAACCCCGGTGGATGTGCTCCGGCAGCCGGTGAGCCGATTGCCACCCGCCCGGCTATCGGTGGCGGAAGCCCCGGCCGCACCGGCCACCACCAGCAGCAGAGTGACCAGCAGAGCCACTCGTCGCATCGTCCTGGACATAGCCCGCCCTCCTTTGTCCCTTCGGAACCTAGTCCGATCGCCGG
>CAYGYX010000066.1:0-10323 GCA_964354255.1 uncultured Acidimicrobiia bacterium
AGCACCAGGTGGCTCACCTGGGCCCGCTCGGCCGCCGCCGCCGCCGCCAGGCAGGCGCTGTGCCCCCAGCCGGCCTGCGGCCCGCGCGCCTGATCCTCGGTGTATTGGGAGTCGTGCAGCAGCACGTCGGCGCGAGCGGCGAAGGCGGCGAGAGCCGCATCCACCCTCTCGTCGCCGGCCTCGTGGTCACTGGCGAGAACCACCGACCGGCCCTCCCCGTCGAGGCGGAAGCCGGTGGCTCCCCCCGGGTGGCGCAGCGGCACGGAGGTGACCCGCAGCGGGCCCAGCTCCAGCGGGCCACTCAGGTCGGCGAACCGGCAGCGGGCCGGCACCTCGTCGTAGGGGACCGGGAAGAGCGGCGCGCGCAGCAGCAGGTACAACGCCTCGGCCGCCCCCATGCCGCCGCTCCGCACCCCCAGGAAGTCGAAGCGGTTGGCCCGCTCGTACAGGGGGGAGAACACCGGCAGTCCCTGGAGATGGTCGAGGTGGTAGTGGGTGAAGAGCATGGTGAAGCGCAGCGGTGGGGGCCCCAGCACCGCCTCCAGGCGGCGCAGGCCGGTGCCGCCGTCGATCACCAGATGGTGGCCGGGCTCCACCTCGACGTGGTAGCACGAGGTGTCACCGCCGTAGCGGAGGTAGCGGGGCCCACTCACCGCCATCGACCCCCGGGCGCCCCAGATGGTGAAGGCCGGAGCCATCAGCGGACCGCCTCGACCGCGTGCAATTCGTACACCCCGCTCTTGCCGGCGAGGGGGATGGCCGGCATGGGCACCGCCACCAGGCGATCGCCCAGGGCCCGGGCCACCTCTTCGCTCACCAGGAGGCGGGTGCCGAAGGCTCGGTTGGCCTGCTCGATGCGGGCGGCGGTGTTCACGACGTCACCCACCGCGGTGACGATGCGGGAGGGGCCGGCCCCCAGCGACCCCACCACCGCCCGGCCCGTGTGCACCCCCACGCTCACTTGCAGCCCCCGGCCGTGTAGCAGCTCCAGGTAGCTCCGCCATCCGGCCACGGCCTCGATCAGGTCCAGGCCGGCGCGCACCGCCCGCAGGGCGGGGACCTCCCCCGCAGTGACGCCGAAAAGGGCCATGAACCCATCGCCCATATAGGTGGCGATGGTGCCCCCGTGCCTCTCCATCACCCCGCCCGCCAGGGCGTAGAAGCGGTTGAGCACGTGAACGACGTCGTAGGGGAGCAAGGACTCCGCGAAGGAGGTGAAGCCTCGCAGGTCGGCGAAGAGCACCCCGACCTCCTGCTCTCGCCCCACCGGGCCGGGGGACACCTGGCGGCGGTCGGTGAGCAGTACGTCGTCCTCGTCGATGACCAGGCGGCGCACCGCCACCGGCCCCTCGGGGACCGCCCGGCAGCCGAGGCGGATGCTGCCGTTGGGGCCGAGGGGAGCCAGGAGCGCCGCCTCCTCGGCCGGCGGGGCGGCCATCCGCTCCACCCCCTCCACCACCAGCACCCGACAGGTGGTACAAGCCGCCTCACCCCCGCACGCCGCCACCATGGGGATACCGGTGCGGCGGGCCGCGTCGAGGAGCGACTCGCCGGGACGCGTGTCGACGGTTACCTCGTCGGGCAGGAAGCGCACCTCGGGCACGGTGGCTACTCGGCCAGGGTGCGTGGGGTGTCGCGGAGCCGGCGGGCCAGTTCGCCCATGATCGCCAGCGCCATGTCGGGGTGGGCGGCCAGCAGCGACTTGAAGGCCCACTGGGTGATCACCAGGCAGGAGGTGTCCTCGAGCGCCGTCACATCCGCAGTGCGGGGGGTGTCCTCGCGCAGCAAGGCCATCTCGCCGAAGTAGTCGCCGGGGCCGAGGTGGGCGAGCACCGCGTCGCCTGCCTGCACTTCGGTGCGCCCCTCCAGGATCAGGTAGAAGCCGAGCCCGCCCTCTTCGCCCCGCCGAATGATCTGCTCCCCGGCGGCGAACTGGCGCTCGTTGGCGACAGCGAGCACGCCGGCGATCTGCCGATCGTTGAAGCCGGCGAACAGAGCGGTGCGCTTGAGATGCTCGTCGAGGCTGGCCGTCATCGAGATCCTTCCTATGCCGGCTCAATCTATCGGGGCCGGCGCGGCTAAGCACCCGCCGCCGGCAGCCAGCGTAGGAACCAGTTCCGCGCTAGTTGGGAGACCCGCTCCAGGGCGCCGGGCTCCTCGAACAGGTGGGTCGCCCCGGGGACCACCTCCAGCCGGCACTCGGCGGTCATGGCGGCCTGCGCCTGGCGGTTGAGCGAGAGCACCACCCGGTCGTCCCCGCCCACCACCAGCAGGGTGGGGGCCCGCACCCGCCCGAGGCGCGGAGCGGCCAGGTCGGGCCGCCCTCCCCGGCTCACCACCGCGGCGATCTCCCCATCCTCGGCCGCCGCCCACAGCGCCGCCGCCGCCCCGGTGCTGGCGCCGAAGTAGCCGACGGGGAGCCCCCCTACCTCCGCCCGCGTCTGCCGCAGCCAGGCCGTCGCCGAGGCGAGGCGGGCCCCGAGCAGGGGGATGTCGAACACCGCGGCCCGGTCGCCTTCCTCGGCCGGGGTGAGGAGGTCGAACAGCAGCGTGGCCAGGCCTTCCCGCTGCAGGGCCTCCGCCACCGCCCGGTTGCGAGGGCTGTGCCGGCTGCTGCCGCTGCCGTGAGCGAAGAGCACGACACCGGCCGCCCCCGCAGGCACGGTGAGCGTACCCGCCAGGCCGATGCCGCCGCCGTCGACTACCACCTCATGCTCCTCGGCTACCCCGACCGGGGCGGCGGCCGCCAGGAGCCGCTCCACCTCCTCGTCTCCGGTCTGAGAGAAGTCGGCATAGGCAGCGCCGACGGCGAACAAGAGGTCGGGAGCCTCGACACACACCACCCTATCGACCAGGCCCGAGAACTCGGCGGCGGTCTCCGGAGCGGCCACCGGCACCGCCAGCACCAGCACGGCCGCCCCCCGTGCCCGGGCGGCGGCCACCGCCGCCCGGGCGGTGTAGCCGGTGGCCAGGCCATCGTCGACCACTACCGCCGACCGGCCCTGCAACGGCAAGGGAGATCGGCCGCGACGGTAAGCGGCGGTGCGCCGGACGAGCTCGCGATGCTCCCGCTCGGCCACCGCCTCGATCTCGGCCGGGCTCACCCGGAGGCGGGCGATCAGCCCGTCGTTGAGCACGGTGACCCCGCCCTCGGCGATGGCGCCTATGCCCAGCTCGGGATTGCCCGGGGCACCCAGCTTGCGGACGACGAGCACGTCGAGCGGGGCGCCCAGCGCCCGGGCCACCTCGGCGGCCACCACCACCCCGCCCCGGGGAAGGCCCAGGACCACCGGGTCGGAGAGGGCGAGCAGGCGCACCTGCTCGCCGAGGAGCACGCCGGCGTGGCGCCGATCTCGGAACATCCTCGCCTAGCTTGCCACCCCGCCGGGCCGGACGCCAGGGGCGGAGGTAACCACCGCGGTGCCGGGCCCAGGCGACCACCCCTAACGTGGGGCCAGCATGGCCGCCTCGCCCAGCCCGCAACGCCGCCGCCGCACCGCCGCGCTGCTGGGAGTGGCAGTCTCCTGCGCCGCCTGCGTAGGCAACGGCCCGGCCCCCACCACCCTCCCACCCACTTCGACCACCACGACCGCCGTGGCCACCAGCAGCACGCTCGCCACCACCACCTCCGCGCCGGGCGCCATCCCCCTGCGCATCGGGGTCACCGCCAGCATCGCCTACGGCATCCCCTTCGTGCTCGCCGAAGACCGAACCGGGCTCGGGGCCGCCAACGGCCTGGCGGTGACCGTCGAGGTATACGCCGATGCCGATGAAGCCCTGGCCGCCGCCCTCGCCGGGGAGGTCGACGTCGCCTTCCCCGACGGCGTCTCGGTGCTCAGCGCCCTCGCCGGGGGGGCCTGCCTATGGGCGCCGCTCACCTTCGCCGACCGGGACGTGATGCGACTGGTGGGGCGCAGCGACCTCATCGCGCCCGACGACCTCATCGGGCGCAGGGTGGGGACGGTCCCCGGCAGCGCCGGAGAGGTCGCCCTGCGCATGTGGCTGAGCGACGCCGAGGTGCCCTGGGATCAGGTGACGGTGGTCGGCACCCGGCCCGAGGACATGCCGGCGGCGCTGGCCGACGAGCTGGTCGACGCCGTCGTCTGGGCCGAGCCGGTGCCCGCCCAAGCGCTGGCCGCCTGCGGGGAGGAGGCCTGCCGCTACATCGGTGAGATGGGCGGCTCGTACCGCGAGGTAGTCCCGCTGAGCGTGACCTGCGCCTGGGAAGGCACCCACCGGGACGAGGGCATGACCCGCCTGGTGCGGGCCTGGCTGGAAGGCAGGGAGTACATCCGCAACAACCGCCCGGAGGCGGCGGCCATCACCGCCGACCGCCTGCACCTCACCGCCCAGGAGGTGGCCGGCCTCTGGGTGGAGCGGGCCTGGCCGGAAGCCTGGGCGGCCGACCTGACGGACGGGCAGCTAGCCATGCTGGAGGCCTACGGCGCCTACCTGGTGGCCGCCGGCGAGCTGGCCGAGGCCCCCGACATCTGCACCTGGGTGGGCGCCCGCTGGCTGGAGGAGGTCGCTCCCAACCTGGTTGCCCTCGCAGAGCACGACTGCTGAGCGCCCGTGGCGGGGCGCCCGGAGGAGAGCCCCTCCCGCCTCACACCGGCTCGAAGCGGGCGGTGAAGTGACGCAGCCAGGGGGCCTGCTCCACGATCCGGTAGCCGCCGATGTCGCCCGCCCGCCCGGCCACCGCCAGGATCACCTCGGCGACGTAGTCGATGTGGCTCTGGGTGTAGGTGCGCCGGGGCACGGCCAGGCGCACCAGTTCCATGGCCGCCGGCTCTTCGGTGCCGTCGGGGCCCGGGCGCCCGAACATCACCGAGCCGATCTCCACCCCGCGCACCCCTCCCTCCCGATACAACTCCACCGCCAGCGCCTGGGCCGGGTAGCGGTTCGGAGGGAGGTGGGACAGCAGCGCCCGCGCATCGAGGTACACCGCGTGCCCGCCGGGCGGGCGCACCGTGGGCACGCCGGCGGCATGGCACTTGTCCGCCAGGTACTCGGTGGAGCGGATGCGGTAGCGCAGGTACTCCTCGTGGAGCACCTCCTCCAGGCCGACCGCGATGGCCTCCAGGTCGCGGCCGGCCAGCCCCCCATAGGTCGGGAAGCCCTCGTGGAGGATGAGCAGGTTGCGGCAGCGAGCCGCCACCTCGGGGTCCTGCAGGGCGAGGAAGCCCCCGATGTTGGCCATCCCATCCTTCTTGGCCGAGAAGGTGCACCCATCGGCCAGGGAGAACATCTCGACGGCAATCTCCTCGGGAGTGCGCCCCGCCTGGCCCGGTTCCCGCATCTTGATGAACCAGGCGTTCTCGGCGAACCGGCAGGCGTCGAGGAACAGGGGGAGGCGGTGGCGGTCGCATACCTCCCGCACCGCCCGCAGGTTCTCCAGGGAGACCGGCTGCCCCCCGCCGGAGTTGTTGGTGATGGTGACCATGACGAGCGGGATGCGGGGCGCGCCGACCTCGGCGATGAGGCGCTCCAGGGCGGCCACGTCCATGTTCCCCTTGAAGGGATGCTCCACCGCCGGGTCCCGGCCCTCGGCGATGACCAGGTCCACCGCCCGCGCCCCCTGGTACTCGATGTTGGCCCGGGTCGTGTCGAAGTGAGTGTTGTTGGGGACCACCTTGCCCTCGGCGCAGAGCACGGAGAAGAGGATCCACTCGGCGGCCCGCCCCTGGTGAGTGGGGATCACCTCGGGGAGGCCGGTGAGCCGTCGCACCCGGTCCTGGAAGCGGTAGAAGGAGCGGCTGCCGGCGTACGACTCGTCCCCCACCAGCATTGCCGCCCACTGGGCATCCGACATGGCGCCGGTGCCCGAATCGGTGAGCAGGTCGATGATCACCTCGTCGGCGTGCAGACCGAACAGGTTGTAGCCGGCGCGGCGCAGCGCCTCCTCCCGGCGCTCCGGGCTGGGGAAGTCGATGGCTTGCACCGAGTGAATGCGAAAGGGCTCGATGATGGTGCGGTAGGGCATGGCGCTCCTCTGCGAGACGCCCCTCACCCTAGGCCGGCGAGCCCCGCCGCCTTGCCCCGGCGGGGGCCATCCGCTTGGATTCCGCCGTCGACCCGAAGGAGCCAGGTGACCGACAGCCCGCAGACCGATGGTCCCCGGCTCGGCGACGCAGCCGGGGCCCCGGTGGTCGCCGTGTTCGGGTCCTCGGCGGGCGGGCCCGGGGAGCGGGCTTACGAATCCGCCCGGGACTGCGGCCGCCTGCTCGCCGAAGCCGGTTACACCGTGGCGACCGGAGGCTACGGCGGGGTCATGGAGGCCTGCTCCCGGGGAGCGGCCGACGCCGGGGGGAGAGTCATCGGGGTGACCGCCCCCGCGGCATTCCCCGGGCGCCCGGGGGCCAATCGCTGGGTGCAGGTTGAGATCCCCGCCGGCACGATCACCGAGCGCATCCACCTCTTGCTGAACGGGAGCGCCGCCTGCCTGGCCCTCGACGGCAGCATCGGCACCCTCACCGAGCTACTGATGGCCTGGAACCTCGCCTTCGTGGCCGGCCTGTCGGGGGCTCTCGCCCGCCCGGTGGTGGCCGTGGGGCCCACCTGGGCGGCGGTCGTCGCCTACCTGGCCGAGGCCACCGGCTCCGACCCGGCCGGCGTCACCCTGGTCCCCGACGTGAACGCCGCCGTGGCCGAGGTACGGCGGCGGGTCCCGCTCCCGCCTAGCCCTCTTCCGCCGGAGACAGGCAGCTGAGCCAGATCACCCGGTTCTTGAGCAGCCCGGGCTGAGCCTCGTTCTGCACCTTGCTGATGCCCAACTCGAGGCGCTGTCCCCTCCCCAGGCAGGTCACCGGCGGCTCATTCCAGGGCCCGTCCTGTATCCGCCACACCGCCTGGGTGACGTCGTAGGAGTCCCCGGAGGTGGCGTTGCGGTCGGCACTGAAGCCGATCAGGATGCGGCTGCCCGAGTGATCCACGACCACCGCGTAGCCCACCTGCCGCTCCACGGCCAGGTCGGGTGCCGCCGGGGTCTCTTCGGAGCCTCCCCCGCAGGCAGCGGCCAGCAAGGCGACGGCCAGCAGGGCCCCTGTCAGACGCATTCTCAGCATCGGTCTCTCCTCCGGGGCCACAGGTTAGAGCGTGCCCACCCGCCGGTGGCGCGCCCGCCTCCCCGGGGGGCCCGCCGCCGGCCCATCTACACTCGCCCGCGAGACCGGGGAGGTAGCGATGGGCAAGGGCGAGGGCTTCTACCTGGGCGGGGTGATCGACCCCGAAACGGGCCAGCGCACCGAGGAGCCGGTCCGCTACGAGCCCGGCGACCTGACCACCCACGGCGTCATCGTCGGCATGACCGGGTCGGGGAAGACCGGCCTGGGAATCATCTTCCTCGAGGAGGCGCTGCGGGCCGGCCTCCCCGCCCTGATCCTGGATCCCAAGGGGGACATGACCAACCTCCTCCTCACGTTCCCCGACCTCGCCCCCGCCGCCTTCCGCCCCTGGATCGATGAAGCCGCCGCCCGGCGGGATGGGAAGACGCCCGACGAGGCCGCCGCCGCGGCAGCCGAAACCTGGTCCTCCGGCCTGGAGTCCTGGGGCCTTGGCACCGCCGACATCTCCGCCCTGCGCGCCGCGGCCGACTTCACCATCTACACGCCGGGCTCCGAGGCCGGGATCCCCCTCAGCGTGCTCGGCTCCCTCTCTGCCCCAGCAGCCGGGGCCGACACCGCGGCCTACCGCGACGAGATCGAGGGCCTCGTCTCCGGCCTCCTCGGGCTGGCCGGCATCGAAGCCGACCCCCTCGCCAGCCGGGAGCACATCCTGGTCTCCAATCTGGTGGAGGACGCCTGGGCTAAGGGCATTGGCCTCACCCTCGAGACGCTGATCGAACTCGTGCACCGGCCCCCGCTGCGCAAGCTGGGGGTGTTCGAGTTGGAGACCTTCTTCCCGGAGAAGGACCGCCTCGCCCTCGCCCTGCGACTCAACAACCTGGTGGCCTCCCTCTCCTTCGCGGCCTGGCGGAGCGGACCGGCGCTGGACATTGCCTCGATGCTGTGGACCCCGGCGGGCAAGCCCCGCGCGGCGATCCTCTACCTGGCCCACCTCTCCGACGCCGAGCGCCAGTTCGCCGTCACCCTGGCCCTCTCCCGCTTGGTCACCTGGATGCGCTCCCAGCCCGGCTCGTCCGAATTGCGGGCGCTGGTCTACATGGACGAGGTGTTCGGCTTCGTGCCCCCGACCGCCGCTCCCCCGGCCAAGAAGCCGATCCTCACCATCCTCAAGCAGGCCCGCGCCTTCGGGGTGGGGATGCTGCTGTCGACCCAGAACCCGGTCGACCTCGACTACAAGGCGATGTCGAACGCCGGCACCTGGTGCATCGGCCGCCTGCAGACCGAGCGGGACAAGGCCCGCATCATGGAGGCCCTCCAGTCGGCGTCCGGCGACCGCGACTTGGCCCGCCTCGACGCCCTGATCTCCGGCCTGGGCAAGCGGCAGTTCCTGCTGCACAACACCCGCGACCCCGAGCCCACGATATTCACCACCCGCTGGGCCATGTCCTACCTACGGGGGCCCCTCACCCGGGACGAAGTGGCCGCCCTCACCAGCGACGACCCCCTGCGGGCGGCCGTCGCCCCGCCGGCCGTCCCGGCCCCGGTGCCCCCGGCGGGTGAGCACCAGATGGCTGCTGCCCCGCAGGTGGCCGCCGGGACCGCCGTGTACTACCTCGACCCGGCCACCCCGTGGGCCGAGCAAGCGGGAGCGAAGCGCGGCGGCACCGGACTGGCCGCCGCGTTGGCCGCCCGGGTCCACCTCACCTTCGACGACACCGCCGCCGGGCTGCGCCAGGTCGAGGAGTGGGAGGCCGTCTTCCACCCACTGGGGGAGCAGTTCGACCCGGCCGCCGCGGTGGTGGTGGACTACGACCGGCGGGACTTCCTCCTGGCGCCCCCACCCGGTGCGTCGTACCACCTGCCGGCGGCGCCCCTGCACGCCAGGACCTACTTCGCCGGCGTCGCCACCGACCTGAAGGAGCACCTCACCCGGGAGCGCACCGTCGAGGTGCTCCGCAACCAGGCCCTCAAGCTCTACTCACGGGTCGGCGAGGATCGAGACGCGTTCGCCGCCCGTTGCCGGGCCGCCGCCGAGGCAGGCGCCGACGCCGCGGCTGCCAAGATCCGCGATCGGTTCGAGGGCCGGCTGGACACCCTGCGAGACCAGATCGAGGAGGCCCGCTTCAAGGTGGAACAGGCCCAGCTCGACAGCGAGAGTCGGCGCACCGAGGAGGTCGCCTCCGGCATGGGCAGTCTGATCGGGGTGCTGCTCGGAGGCCGCCGGTCGACCGGCTCGCTGGGAACCATCGCCTCCAAGCGCTCAATGACCAGGAAGGCGCAGCAGCGCCGGGCCGGGGCCGCCGCCCGACTGACCGACAAGATCGAGGACCTCGAGGCGCTGGAGAACGACCTGGCCGACGAACTGGGCGAGATCAACGCCACCTGGGCGAACAAGGCCGCCGAGATCGAGGCGGTCGACATCCCCCTGGAGAAGGGGGACGTGACCGTCGACGAAGTGGCGGTGGTCTGGATCCCGGTGGCCTGAGCGAGTCGCGACCGAGAGCTGCCGGCGAGGCCCGGGCCGGCGGGGGCATCCTCAATCGGCGCCCGGCTCACTCCCCGAGATGATCGCCCAGAGGACATCGCGGATGCTGACGATCCCGAGCAGCTCACCGCCGTCCATGACCGGCATGTGCCGGTAGCCCATCTCCAGCAGCCAGGCGGCCGCCTCCTCGACCTCCACGTCCGGGGAGAACGTGTCGGGGGCGTCCGACATCCAGTCGGCCACGGACTCATCTTCGGCGTCGATCCCCTCGGCCACCGCCCGCACGACGTCGCGTTCGGTGATGATCCCCACCAGCCGACGCCCCTCGACCACCGCCAAGCTCCCCACCCCGTCCTGGATGAGGGCCTCGGCGGCATCGGCGATGGTGGCCTCCGGGCCGATCACCGTGGCGCTCCCCCCGACCAGCGAGCCCAGCTTCATGGCCGTGTCCTCCCCGCGCCGTCGCTACGAGGCTAGCGAGCTTCGCCCGCCGCCTCCCCCGGGCCGTTGGGCCCTCTCAGACCAGGTCCTGCTCGCGAATCCCAAATGAGGGATGGCGCAGCCGGCACAAGGCCAGCTTCTCGAGCTGCCGGATGCGCTCCCGCGTCAGGTTGAACTCGTCGCCGATCTCCTCGAGGGTGCGGGGCACCCCGTCGAGGAACCCGTAGCGCAGGGCGAGGATGCGCCCCTCCCGGTCGGGGAGACGGGAGATGGAACGGCGCAGGCTGTCGGCGATGTCGAGCTCCTCGGTGACCCGCACCGGGTCGACGGCGT
>CAYGYX010000067.1:0-7780 GCA_964354255.1 uncultured Acidimicrobiia bacterium
GATCGCGCTCCCTCTCCCGCCCCAGCGGGAGAGGGCGGGGGGGGAGGGCTTCCTTGGCTTCCCGCGGCAGCGGGAGAGGGCGGAGGGTGAGGGCTTCCATCCCCTCCCCCGCGGGGGCGGGGGAGGGTGAGGGTGGGGGTAGAACCGCAGCCCCCAGCGCCCTCGGCCCCCTCCCCAGAAACCCCTTGGGTTAGCGACCAGCCCCGGCATACCGTCGGCTCCTACGGACGGGAGCAGGACATGCCGGTCTTCTGCAGGGACACCGCCTTGTCCTGCGTCAGGGAATGTGGCTCAAGGGCCGCCGGTCGCGCGACGCGATCGTGCCCCCGGCGTGGACGGCCGGGGGCACGATGGTTTGGCGGATACGCTCAGGTCCGGGAGATGGTTCCTTCCCAGGTGCCCACCTTGTCGCCTCGTATGTCGGCCTCGTCGAACCAGTAGCTGGTGACGGCTTTGGTCTCGGTGTAGAAGGCAACTCCATCTCGGCCCATCACGTGCAGGTCGCCGTAGAAGCTGTTCTTGTGCCCGCTGAAGGGGAACACCGAGATCGGCACGGGGATGCCGACGTTGATGCCCACCATGCCCCCGTGGATGCGACGGGCGAACTCGCGGGCGTAGTAGCCGCTCTGGGTGAAGATCGAGGCACCGTTGGCGAACTCACTGGAGTTGATCATCTCGACGCCCTCGTTGAAGTCGGCCACCCGCTTGATGTAGAGGACCGGCCCGAAGACCTCCTCCCAGCCGCAGGACATCTCCGGAGTGACGTGGTCGAAGATGGTGGGGCCCAAGAAGTAGCCGCCCTCGCAGCCGGCCACCTTGGGCTGCCGCCCGTCGAGCACCAGCGTCGCCCCCTCGGCGACGGACTTCTCGATCCACCCGGTGACGAACTGCAGGTGCTCCTCGTTGACCAGTGGCCCCAGCTCGGTCGATTCCAGCCAGGCGGGGCCCATCTTCCGCTGGGCGGCGAGCTCGGCGATGGTCGCCACCAGGTCGTCGGCGATGACCTCCTCGACGGCGATCACTGGCAGGGCCATGCAGCGCTGGCCGGCGCAGCCGAAGGCGGAGTTGATGATCCGCTGGGCGGTGGCCCGGATGGGGGCGTCGCGCAGGACCAGGGCGTGGTTCTTGGCCTCGGTCAGCGCCTGCACCCGCTTGCCGGCCGCCGCCGCCGTCCGGTAGACGTGCCAGCCGACCGCCTTGGACCCGACGAAGCTGATGCCCCGCACGTCGGGGTGGGTCAGGAGGTGCTCGGCCTCGTGGCGGGAGCAGGTGACCAGGTTGAAGACCCCCGGTGGGAGGCCGGAGTCGTGGAGCAGCTCGGCGATGCGCATCGAGGTCTGCGGCACAAACGACGCCGCCTTCAGCACGAAGGTGTTCCCGGTGGTGACGGCCAGGGGCATCATCCAGCCCATCGGGATCATCCCCGGGAAGTTCCACGGGGCGATGCCGACGAAGACGCCCAGCGGCTCCCGATAGGACACCGTGTCGAAGCCCCGGGAGACGTTCATCAGCGAGTCACCCTGCATGGTCACCGGCAGGGCGCAGGCCAGCTCGACCACCTCGATGACCTTGAGGATGTCGCCACGGGCCTCGATGTAGTTCTTGCCCATCTCGGTGGCGGTCAGCACCGCCAGCTCGTGCAGGCTGGCCTCCAGACGCTCCTTCAGCTGGAACATCACCTGGACACGCTGAGGGAGCGGGGTATCCCGCCAGGCGGGGAAGGCGGCCACCGCCGCCGCCACCGCCGAATCCACCTCGTCCTGGGTGCAGCGGGGCGCCTCCGCCAGCACCTCGCCGGTGCTGCTGTTGGTGATCGGGTACCACTCGTCGGTGCGCGACTCGCGCCACTCGCCGCCGACGAAGTACTTCAGTCTCTTCGGCATCTGCTCTCCCGGTCTCTCCGTTGATCTGCTTCTCTGTGGTGCCGTTACCCGTGTCCCAGACAAGTCCGGGTGGGTCAATCCCTGGCCGCGGCGATCTGGGCGGCGACCGCCTGGCCGACCTCGTCGGTGGTGTTGGTGCCGCCGAGGTCGCGGGTCCGGATCTCCCCGGCAACGAGCACCGCCGCCACCGCGTCGCCGATGGCCGCGGCCGCGCCGGTCTCTCCCAGGTGGTCGAGCATCATCCGGACCGCCTCGATCGAGGCGATCGGGTTGACCCGCTTCTGGCCGGTGTACTTGGGGGCCGACCCGTGGATCGGCTCGAACATCGACGGGTAGCGGTGCTCGGGATCGATGTTCCCCCCCGCGGCGAAGCCCATCCCGCCCTGCAGCATCGATCCCAGGTCGGTGATGATGTCCCCGAACAGGTTGGAGGCCACCACCACGTCGAAGAAGTCGGGGTTCTTCACGAACCACATGGTGATCGCGTCGACCATGGCCATGTCCGGCTGGACGTCGGGGTAGCCGGCGGCCACCTCGGCGTAGATCGAGTCCCAGTACACCATCGAGTAGTTGAGAGCGTTCGACTTGGTGCAGTTGGTCACCCGCCCCGCATACCCGGCCGCCTTGCGCTGGCGGGCCAGCTCGAAGGCGTAGCGGATCACCCGGGTGCAGCCCTTGCGGGTGAACACACCCGTCTGCAAGGCGAACCCGTCGGGGGCGGCTGGGTGGAACAGCCCGCCCTGGCGGGAGTACTCCCCCTCGGTGTTCTCCCGCACCACCACGAAGTCCACCGACTGCGGCGTGGCCGTCTGGATGGGGGTCGGCACCCCCGGGTAGAGGCGGATGGGCCGCAGGTTCACGTACTGGTCGAAACCGACCCGGATCCCGAGCAGCATCCCGAGGGAGATGTGGTCGGGTACCTTGTTCGCATCGCCGATGCAGCCCAGGAAGATCGAGTCGAAGCGGCTCAGGGTGTCCAGCGCGTCGGCGGGCATCATCGCCCCGTCGGTGAGGTAGCGGTCGCAGCTCCAGTCGAACCACTCCGTCTCCACCTCGAACCCGAAGCGCCCGGCGGCGGCCGTCAGCACCCGCTCTGCCTCCACCGAGATCTCCGGGCCGACGCCGTCCCCGGGCACCATCGCGATCCGATACGAGCTCATCGCCTCCGCCTCTCGTTGCACATCAATCCTGTCTCGCCACCTTGGCGCGGGTGGCTTCGCCGACTCGACGTCTTCCCCGTCGTGTCAGCCCGATGCCAACACCGCTTCGACCACGCGCTCCGCCGACGGGATCGCCAGGTCCTCCAGCGCGGGGGACGAGGGGAGCGGGATGTGCGGGGTGGTCACCCGCACGATGGGGCCGTCGAGGTCCCAGATGCACTCCTCGGCGGCGATCGAGGCGATCTCCGCCCCCCAGCCGCAGAGCCGGGGGTTCTCCTCCACGGTGAACAGGCGGCCGGTGCGCGCCACCGATTCCAGGATCGTCCTGGTGTCCAGCGGCACCAGGCTGCGCACGTCGATCACCTCAGCGGAGACGCCGGAGGAGGCCAGGCGGGCCGCCGCCTCCAGGGCGACGTGCACCATGGCGCCCAGGGCCACGATGGTCACGTCCGACCCGGGGGCCCGCACCACCGCCGTGCCGAGGGTGTCCACGATCTCTCCGTCGGGCACGTCCTCCTTGAGGGCGTACAGCTTCTTGTGGTCGAAGTACACCACCGGGTCGGGGTCCCTCACCGCCGCTGCCATCAGCCCCACCACATCCCGCGGGGTGGAGGGGGCCACCACCTTGAGGCCGGGGATGGCCATCGCCCAGCTTTCCAGGCTCTGCGAATGCTGGCCGCCGAAGCGGGTGCCCCCGCCGTTGGCCGTCCTGATGACGAGCGGGAGGGAGACCTGGCCGCCGGTCATGTACCGCGTCTTGGCGATCTGGTTGGCGACCCCGTCCCAGCACACGGCCAGGAAGTCGCTGAACATGAGCTCGCCGATCGGCCGCAGGCCGGTCATGGCGGCCCCCATGATCGCCCCGATGATCGCCTGTTCGGAGATGGGGGTATCCCGCACCCGGTCAGTCCCGAAACGGGCCTGCAGCCCGACTGTGCTCTTGAAGACGCCGCCTTCGGCGCCGACGTCCTCTCCGATGAAGACCACGCTCGGGTCCCGTTCCATCTCCTGGGCGATGCCCCGGGCGATGGCCAGCCGGTAGGTCAGTTCCGCCATTCTGAGCCCCCATTCGCCCACAGGTCGGTCAGCAGGGTGTCCGGGTCGGGTGGGGGAGCGGCGCGCACCTGGGCGGTCGCCTCGTCCACCTCCGCCAGGGCGAGCCGCTCGATCTCCTCGATGATCTCGGTGGGGAACCCGAGCGACTCGAGCCGGGCGCGGTAGATGTCCAGGGGATCGCGCGCCATCCAGGCGGCCACTTCCTCGTCGGGCCGGTACTTGCCCGGGTCCGCCCGGGAGTGGCCTTTGTGCCGGTAGGTGAGCGCCTCCACCAGCGAGGGCCCTTCGCCCCGGCGGGCCCGCTCGATAGTGCGGGTGGCGATCTCGAAGACCGCGTCGGCATCGTTCCCGTCGACGATGATCCTCTCGAGGCCGTAGGCGGAGGCCCGGTCGGCGGCCGGGTGCTCGACCGGGATCACGGCGGAAATCGGCGTGTACTCCATGTAGAGGTTGTTCTCGCAGACGAATACCACCGGCAGCTTCCAGACTGCGGCGAGATTGACCGACTCGTGGAAGGCGCCGATGTTGGTGGTCCCGTCGCCGAAGAAACAAGCCGTCACCTGCCCGGTGCCGCGTAGCGCCGCCGACCAGGCGGTACCGACGGCGACGGGCAGATGGGCGCCGACGATGGCATAGGAGCCCATGGCCCCCTTGGAGATGTCGGTGAGGTGCATCGACCCGCCCTTGCCGGCGCAGCAGCCGATGCTGCGTCCGGCGCACTCACCCAGGAGGGAGGCCATCGAGGCTCCACGGAGGAGGGTGTGGTTGTGCCCCCGATAGGTGCCGAACACCATGTCGCCGGCCTGCAGGGCGGTGGCGAACCCGGCGGCGACGGCCTCCTGGCCCAGCCCCAGGTGGGTGGTCCCCTGGACGATCCCCTCCATGAACAGGTCGTAGGCCCGCTTCTCCAAGTAGCGGGTCCGCACGATGCCGCGGTACAACTCCAGGCGGGTGGCCTCGCTGATCTCGATGGGACCGGCCGTAGCGGTCATCGGTCCCCACCTCCGATCACCTTCGCCGACACGGACGGCCGGGGGGCCGGTTGCCGGCCTCCTACTGGGAGGTCGTGAGGGTGGAGCGGGGGGTGGCCATACGCCCCCCCGTATCTGCTGTTCGCCACGGGCACGGGCCGCTCCTTGGTGGTAGTGTTCTGATCGATTATCGAGGATAGTCGTCCGCGGGCATGACAAGGGAGGCGATTCCCGGGTGACGCGGTCTTCCGTGTGTCCATCGAGCAATGCCGTCTCGGTCGTCCGGTGCCTCGGCACCACGCTGAGATGCGGCGCGCTGCGGTTGCCTGCCGTGAGGCGGCACCCGGACGAGGGATGGAACTGGTAGCAGTGGCAACGGTGGTGCTGCTCGGGACGCTGGACACCAAGGGGAGAGAATACGAGTTTCTGGGTGAGCAGGTGCGCGCCGCCGGCGCCGACACCCTTCTCATCGACGCCGGCATCATGGGCGATCCGCAGACGGCGCCCGACATCTCTCACGAGGAGGTGGCCGCGGCCGCCGGGGAGGACCGGGCCGCCCTGGTGGCAGCCGGCGACCGGGGGGCTGCCGTCGCCGCCATGGCGCGGGGGGCGGGGGAGATCCTGGCCCGACTCTACGCCGACGGCCTCCTGCATGGGGTGCTCGGCATGGGGGGCTCCGGAGGCACCTCGCTGGTCAGCCGGGCCGTGCAAGCGCTGCCGCTGGGTGTCCCCAAGCTGATCGTGTCCACGGTGGCTTCCGGGAATACCCGGGCCTACGTGGGCACCTCCGACCTGGCCCTGATGCACTCGGTGGTCGACATTGCCGGGATCAACTCCGTGTCGGAGCGGATCCTCGGCAACGCGGCCGCCGCGATGGCCGGCATGGCCCGCCACTACGCTGCCTTCCAGCCAGGTCCCGGCGGCCGGCCCCGCCTCGGGGCCACCATGTTCGGGGTGACCACCCCCTGCGTCAACACGGCCCGCCGGTGGCTGGAGGAGCACGGTTACGAGGTGCTGGTGTTCCACGCCACCGGGGTCGGAGGGATGTCCATGGAGGCGCTCATGCGGGATGGCCACATCACCGGTGTCCTCGATGTGACCACCTCGGAACTGGCCGACGAGGCAGCCGGCGGGGTGCTCTCCGCGGGACCAAACCGCCTCGAGGCGGCCGGGTCGCTGGGCCTGCCGCAGGTGGTGTCGCTCGGGGGCCTCGACATGGTCAACTTCGGGCCGATCGACACCGTGCCGGATCGCTACCGCGACCGGAACCTTTACCGGCACAACCCGGCAGTGACGCTCATGCGGACCACGCCGGAGGAGTGCGCCGCGCTGGGCCGGGTCATGGCGGCCAAGTTGAACCGGGCGGTCGGCCCCCTCACGGTCTTCATCCCCCGCCGGGGGATCTCCGCCATTGGCATCAGAGGCGGGGTCTTCCACGACCCGGAGGCCGACGAGGCGCTCATCGGCGAGCTACGGTCGCACCTGGAGCCTTCGGTGGAGGTCGTGGAGATGGACACCGACATCAACGACCCGGCCTTCGCCCACGCCATGGCGCAGCGCCTCCACGAGCACTACCAGGCGTGGGAGGCCCGCCACCGGGACGCCACCGTTGCTGTAGGAAAGGAGGAGCGCACCGAGGCCGGGGCAGGGGCCCCTGGCCGGCCTCATGCCCTCACGAGATCGTGACCACCGAGAACGCGGAGCGACTCGCGGCCGCCGTGCGCCGGTAGCCTCCGACGAGAACAGACGGACGAGCGAGGAAGGAGCCAGGCCGAATGGCCGACACGAGCAAGATCGTCAAGCAGTTCCTGGGAGACGAGAAGTTCTCCATCAAATGGGAGTCGGAGGCCGAGAAGCAGCTCTTCTGGGTCTACGACGACCTGCACTGCCCGCACCCCCTGTCGCCCATGTACTTCGACATCGGCGGCTGGTGGATGACCTGCGACCACATGTTCCGGCGCTTCGGCACGCCGTTCGCCGCCGACTGGATCGCCAAGAACGTGAACGGCTACCTGTACACCGCGGCGGTGCCGGCCGACACCGACTGCGTGGTGGACGGCGAGGAGTACGGCAACCGGTACGGGGCCCGTGTCCCCATTGGCGGGATGGCCGACTATGCCGGCAAGATCGGGCCCTACCTGGGCAACGTGCTGCCGGTGTACGGCCGTGAGTTCGACGGCTGGTGGCACAACCGGCTCGTCCCGGAGATCAAGCGCAACTTCGAGTACCTCGAGAGCAAGATCGACAACTGGGAGAAGATCGACATCTTCGAGTGGGCCACCATCCTCGAGGATGCGATGGACATCCACGATCGCCACTGGAAGATCCACTGGATGCTCAACTTCGCCCAGTTCTCCGCCACCACCCTCGGCATGCCGGCCGCAGTCCAGGAAGCCCGCGGCGAGGTCGACCACATCCTCCTGGGACGGCTGCAGAACTCGGCCAAGGACCGCAACTGGGACCGCATCGAGGCCCTGTGGAAGATGAAGGAGGAGATCAAGAAGGACAAGGACCTCAGCGAGGCTTTCCAGGCCCCGTCGGGCGCCGAGATCATGGCCGCCCTGCACAAGACCAAGCGCGGCCAGAAGTTCATCGAGGAGCGGGTGCGCCCCTACCAGCGTGAGTTCGGCTGGGCGGCGGTCTGGGTGCACGAGTTCACCTTCCCGACGGCCTTCGAAGACCCGACGCCCTTCCTGGAGACGGTGAAGGG
>CAYGYX010000067.1:7880-10265 GCA_964354255.1 uncultured Acidimicrobiia bacterium
GTGGCGGCCGCCCGGGCCGCCTACAAGAAGGCCGAGGCCCTCAAGCCGCGCGACTGGATCGGCACCGCCACCGAGTCGCAGCTGGGCTTCCCGTACCTGAACCTGTGGGGGTTCCCGGACAAGCTCTACATCGAGCAGGCCGAGGCCACCGACACCGTCCAGGGCCTGGCCGCCTCGCCGGGCGTGGTCGAAGGCGTCGCCAAGGTCGTCATGACCATTGAGGAGTTCGACAAGGTCGAGAAGGGCGACATCCTGGTGTGCCAGATGACCAACCCGGCCTGGGTGACCCTGTTCACCAAGATCATCGGCCTGGTCACCGACGCCGGCGGCCCGGTGTCCCACCCCGGAGTGCTGAGCCGTGAGTTCGGCATCCCCGCCGTGGTCGGTTCCTCGGTGGGCACCGCCCGGATCAAGGACGGGGATCGCATCCGCGTCAACGGCTCGACCGGCCTGGTCGAGATCCTGGGCAAGGCCAAGTAGGGAGAGAGACATGGCCCAGCGCATCGACGCCGAACCAGAGCCCGAGCCCATCGAGCGCGAGGTGCTATCGGCGCGGGTGAAGGACCGGGTCCTGCGCTGGATCTTGGAAGGAGAGCTGGCCCCCGGGTCTCGGATCGTCGAGACCCGGGTGGCCCGCCAGCTGGGTACCAGCCAGGCGCCCGTCCGCGAAGCCCTGCGGGACCTGGCCTCGCTGGGTTTCGTCGAGATCCGGCCCTACCAGGGCTCGCGGGTTCGCCGGCCCAGCGTCCAGGAGCTGCGCGAGGCGATTGCGGTGCGCGGCGAGCTCGAAGCGCTGGCCGGCCGGCTGGCAGCACCCCGGATGACGGTTGGAGTGCTCGAGCAGCTCGAGGACCTGTTCGAGCAGATGGCACGGGATGCGGAGCGCGGCGATGCTCACGAGCAGGCCGCCCACAACGCCCGGTTCCACGGCATCATCGTGCAGGCCGCCGGCAATCGGGCCCTCGAGCGCCTCTGGGGGATGCTCGAGCCCTTCGGGCGTACCTACGTCACCGCCTCGATGCCGGGGATCGACCTGCGGTGGCTGGGGGCGCGGCATCGGGGCATCATCGAAGCTCTCCGGGATGGCGATGCGGAGCGGGCCGCCGACGCACTGCGGAAGCATGCGGTCGAGGCGGCCCAGCTGCTGGTGGGAATGCCGTCGGACGACGGCGACCGTGCTGCCGGCGGTGGCCGGCAGTGAGTTGCTGAGATCTACGAGTCGAGGAGAGCGAATGGCCCAGCTATCTGAGGAGATGTCCGCCGGCCCGGCCCGGGTGCGGGTCGATGTGGTCGGACGCGAGGTCCCCGAGCACGTGCTCGAGAACATGGACTTCCTCAACTACCGGCTCGCCGACGTGCGGATCGAGCCCAAGGTCACCCTGGCCGCCCCGGACATGGTCTGGGACCGGGACGCGGCCGCCAAGAAGGTGTCGTACGAGGCCGGGGTGATGCGCTTCGACGGAGCCTGGGAGGCCGGGCCGCTGCAGAAGTCGCTGGTCGCCTTGCTCGCCCTGCGGATGGAGGCCCACGGCCATCATCCCTTCCACTCCGCCGCGGTGCGCTATCGCGGCAAGACGGTGCTCTTCCTCGGCGGCGAATCCAACCATGGCAAGAGCATGGGCCAGATCGAGGCTTGCCGCCGTGGCGGGCAGCTCATCTCCACCGAGACGACCGTCATCGACGAAGACGGCATCGCCCTGGTGGGGTCCAAGACGGTGTTCATCAAGTCCCGGGCCAAGGGCACCGAACGCGCCGACAAGGCCGCTCCCGAGGCGGGCGTGGCCAAGTTCTTCGGCGAAATGCCGACCTGGGAGGAGTACCTGGAGCCGAGCAACATCGACGTGGTGATCGTCCCTTCCATCGACGGCAACTACGCCGCCAGCACGGTCCCCATGATCCCCTTCGAGCGGCAGTTCCAGAGCCTGCACTCGCTGCAGAACTACCTGCACCTCAACGAGTTGCTGGCCCCCGGATGGCCGATGCCGATCATGGACAGCGAGGAGCTGCGCCGGCGGCGGGCCGCCTTCCTCGAGCGCTTCTGCACCCGCCCCTACTACCTCATCCGGGCCGCCACCCCGCAGGTGTTGATGGATGAGGCCGACGAGGTGATCTGATGCAGGACTTCCAGTACTGCCGGCCGCAGACCGTCGCCGAGGCGGTGGCTTTGCTCGTCGAGCACGGGGCGGGCGCCCGCATCCTCGCCGGCGGCACCGACCTGGTGATCGGCTTGCGCACGAATGAGATCCGGCCGACGGCCGTCATCGACCTCAAGCGGATCCCCGAACTGCGCCCGGGCATCCGCCGGGAGGATGGGCACCTGTGGATCAGCGCCACCGCGGTGATGACCGACATCGAGCACGACGAGGTGGTGCGGCGGCACTTCCC
>CAYGYX010000068.1:0-9939 GCA_964354255.1 uncultured Acidimicrobiia bacterium
GTCGTCGCCGCCGGTGCACGCCGCCGCCAGGAGTGTGAGGGCCAGCAGGCCGATCGATGCCCGCAGGAGTGTCTTCATGGCGCCCGCCTCTCGTGTCGAGGAGCAGTCTCTAGTGATGAGACGCTGGGAGACACGCTAATGGTTCGCACGAAAAGAGAAGTGGGGAGCCCACAGCCTCTCCCGCCACAGCGGGGGAGGCGCGCCTGCCGCAGCCAGGCGCGGAGGGGGTAAGCCGCGGGCAAGAGCTCGCCCCCGCCCCCGCGGGCTCGCCTATCGCCTCTCCCGCCACAGCGGGGGAGGCGCGCCTGCCGGAGGCAGGCGCGGAGGGGGCAGCACCCCAGCAACAGCTCCCCTCCCTAACCCTCCCCCGCCGTCGCGCGAGGCAACCCCCTCCCTAACCCTCCCCCGCCGCCGCGGGGGAGGGAATGCCTGCCCTCACCCCCCGCCCTCTCCCGCCGGCGCGAGGGAGGGAGCCCTATCCCTTCTCCAGCGGGGCCCAGGCCAGCAGCAGGCGCTTGCGGCCGTGCTCGTCGAACTCCACCACCACCTCGGCCCGGTCCCCCGTCCCGGTGAGCGACACCACCTTGCCGGGGCCCCAGGTCCGGTGGCGAACCCGATCGCCCGGGCTCAGCTGATCGCCGGTGAGGGCGGGCCGGGGCTGCGCCGCCTCCAGGGCCGGCCGGCGACGCCGCTCCGGGGCCTCGGTGACAAGTCCCTTAGGAATCTCCCCCAGGAAGCGGCTGGGTGAGTTGTAGTTCGGCACTCCCCACAGGTTGCGGGTGGTGGCCAGGGTCAGGTAGAGGCGCCGCTGGGCCCGGGTGATCCCCACGTAGGCGAGGCGCCGCTCCTCTTCCAGGTCGGCCGGGTCGCCCAGCGAGCGCAGGTGCGGAAAGACGCCTTCCTCCATGCCGGCGATGAAGATCACCGGGAACTCCAGGCCCTTGGCGTTGTGCAGGGTCATGAGCGTCACGCGCCCACTGCCCTCCTCGAGGGCATCGACATCCGACACCAGGCTCACCGACTCCAGGAACAGCTCGAGGCGGCGCCGGCCCCCCAGGTCCTCCCACGCCTCGTCGCCGACGCCGCCCAGCGGCCCGCTCTCCTCAAACTCCGACGCCACCGAGAGCAACTCCCGCAGGTTCTCGATGCGGCTCAGCGCCTCGACGGTCCCCTCCGCCCGGAGCTCGGCCTCGTAGCCCGTGTCGTCGAGCACGGCCTGCAGCGCCGCCCGCGGACCGTTCTCGGCGGCGGCGGCCAGTTGGCCGAGCACGGCGAGGAAGTCGGCCACCTGCCGCTGGGCGCGCCCGGCCAGGCGGGGGTTGTCGCCGGCGGCCAGCAGCGCGCCGTGGAAGCCGTTGCCGTCCTTCTCGGCGGACCGTTCCAGATGGCCGATGGTGGTGGAGCCGATCCCCCGCCTGGGGACGTTGACAATGCGCTTCAGCGCCACCTGGTCGTCCGGGTTGGCCAACACCCGCAGGTAGGCCAGCGCGTCCTTGACCTCGCGCCGCTCGTAGAAGCGGGGGCCGCCGATCACCTGGTAGGGCACCCCGTAACGGACCAGCACCTCTTCCAGCACCCGGGCCTGGGCATGGGTGCGATAGAAGACGGCCACGCCGGACGGGGGAATCCCCGCGTCCTCGAGCACGGGCAGCTCCTCGGCGATGAAAGCGGCCTCGTCGTGCTCGTCCTGGGCCCCGTAGATGGTGATGGGGTCGCCGACACCCAGGTCGGTCCACAGGTGCTTGGGCTGGCGCCCCGGGTTGTGGGTGATAACCGCGTTGGCCGCGTCGAGGATGGTCTGGGTGGACCGATAGTTGCGGTCGAGGACGATGACCCGGGCGTCGGGGTAATCCCGTTCGAACTCGAGGATGTTGCGGATGTCCGCCCCGCGAAAGGCGTAGATGCTCTGGTCGGAGTCACCTACCACGCACACGTTGCGATGCTTGGCCCCGAGCATCTGCACCAGGCGGTACTGGGCGTGGTTGGTGTCCTGGTACTCGTCCACCAGCAGGTAGCGGAAGCGGTCCTGGTAGTGCTCCAGCACCTGGGGGAAGGCCCCGAGCAGCTCCACCGTGATCATGAGCAGATCGTCGAAGTCCATGGCCGACGACTCGAGCAGGCGCTGCTGATAGAGGCGGTAGACCTCGGCCACCCGCTCGTGGTAGGGCCCGCCGCCCTGGGAGGCGAAGGACTCGAAGTCGATCAGCTCGTTCTTGGCCCTGCCGATGGCGGCGTGGATGGCTCTCGGGGGGAAGCGCTTGGGATCGAGGTCCAGGTCGCGCACGCAGAACTCGACCAGGCGGCGGGAGTCGATGTCGTCGTAGATGGAGAAGGTCGAGCGGTAGCCGAGCATGGGAGCCTCGCGTCGCAGGATGCGCACGCAGGCGCTGTGGAAGGTGGAGACCCACATGCCCCGGGACACTGCCCCCACCAGGCGGGCCACCCGCTGCTTCATCTCGTCGGCGGCCTTGTTGGTGAAGGTGATGGCCAGCACCGCGTACGGTGAGATCCCCAGTTCGCGGATTAGATAGGCCACCCGGTAGGTGAGCACCCGGGTCTTACCGGAGCCGGCGCCGGCCACCACCAGCACCGGGCCCTCGGTGACGGCTACCGCCTCGCGCTGCGAGGGGTTCAGGTCGGCGAAGAGAGGGGAATCTTCCAAGGGGCACCGAGTATACGGGAGCCCTTCCCGGCGAATCCCCTGCGTGTGATTCACCCTGGCCGTCACCCGCCGAGCTGCGGCCGGGCCCGGGCGGCTACAGGGCGGCCAGGCCCGCCTCGGCCTCCTCGGTAATGACCCGCTGGAAGTCCCGGGCTCCCTCGATGACCAGGGCGGCCGCCGGCGTGAGGGCCCGCAGAGTGCGCCGGGCTCGATCGTCGAACCGGCCCCGGGCCGCCGCCGCCAGGGCGAGAGCACCGATCAACCGGCCCCGCGCCTGCAGGGGGGCGAGGTACCAGGAGCCCCATCCCTGGGCCGGGCCCTCCTCGATCACCACCATCGCCTCGGGACGGGTACACCACACGGCGAGATCGCCCGACGCCAAACCCGTCCCGGACATCTCCCCCAGGGCCCGGGTCACTTCGGCCGTGAAGCCCTCGAACGCCGCGGCCGACACCGGGCGAGCGCAGCGCACCGCCAGCGTGAGCTCACTGAGCAAGGCGACCGCCCCCATGTCGTAGCCCACGGCGCGGCCCACCGCGCTGAGCAGCTCCCCCAGTGACTCCCGCAGGTCGAGGGAGCGGAGGGCCACCGCCGTGACCTCATTGACCGCCGTCGTCTCGAACAGCTTGCGGTCGAGCACCTCGCAGACCCGGGCGAGCACGTCCACCGGGCCGCTCGGCACCGGCTCCTCGACGGCACCGGTGAGCTCCGACAGGGCCCGTCCGGCGAGAGCCGCGTCGAGGCGGTCGAGCAGCGCCTGCCCCACCTGGCTCTTGCGCAAGTAGCCATCGGCCCCCGACTGCTCGGCCCAGAAGCGGTCCTCCGGCTCGTCGTACCCGGTGAGTACCAGCACCGGGATCCGGCACAGCGCCGGGTCCTCCTTCATCAGCCGGCAGACCACCCAGCCGGTCACGCGGGGCATGCGCAGGTCGAGGAGCACCGCGTCGGGAGGCCGGGTGAGCAGCAGGGTGAGGGCCTCGGCCCCGTCGGCCGCCTCCTCCACCTCGTGACCGCGGGCCACCAGCAGGTGGGCCACCGCCTTGCGCAGCACCGGGCTGTCGTCGGCGAGCAGGATCCTCATCGCGGCCCTCCGCCCGAGTGGACCGCCACCAGCCGGCGCAGGGCGTCGGCCAGGGCGCCGCGACGCAGATCGTTCTTGTCGAAGTAGTCGTCGGCCCCGGCGGCCAGCGCCCGCTCCCGGTCGCGGTCGGTGGCCTGGCCCGACATCATCACAATCGGGGCGCTGATCCCCAGGGCCCGCACATTGCGCACCAGGGTGGCCCCGTCCATGGTGGGAAGCACATAGTCGAGGAGGATGGCGTCGTAGCGCTGCCCGGCCAGAGTGCTCAGCGCCTCGGTAGGGCTGCCCGCCAGGTCGACCTCGAAGCCGGCCAGGCCGAGGGCGCCGCCCACCACCTGGCGGGCTCCCCGCGAATCGTCCACCACCAACACCCGGGGCCGCGGGCCGGCCGGCACCGGGATCAGCCGCGACCGCTCGGCCATCCGCCCCGGGTCGACCAACACCACGACGTCGCCGCCGCCGAGCAGGGCGGCCCCGGTGACATGGGGGGCGCCGTCGAGCAGCGGGCCGAGCTCGCGGGCGGCCACCTGGCGCCGCCCGATCTCCTCGGCCACCAGGAAGCCGACCGGCCCGGCCGGGGTGGAGGCCACCACGAGCCGCCCGGGCGGCTCGTCATCGGCCAGGCCCACCGCGTCGGCAAAAGACACCGTCGGTAGGGGCGCACCCTGCCAGGAAGCCTCCAGGCGCTCTCCTTCCGCCGCCCCCGGCGGGGGTGGCAGGGTATCGAGGATGGCGATCTCGGGCAGGCCCCAGATCTGCCCGGCCGCCCGCACCAGCACCACGGCTTGCAGGGAGCGGGAGGTGGGCACGGTGATGGTCACCCGCGTCCCCCGGCCGAGTTCCGACTCCAGCACCACGCTACCCCGCAGCGACTTGGCGGCGGCCGCCACCTTGGCCAGGCCGCTCCCGTCGCCGACGGTCTCCGTCGCCGGCGCGGTGCCGAACCCCGGGCTGAAGAGCAGGGCGTGCAGCAGGCCCTGGTCGTCCTCACCTGGGCGCCGGGTCGGGAGCAGCCCACGCCGGATGGCGCCGGCGCGCACCGCATCCCAGTCAACTCCTCGCCCGTCGTCCTCAACAACCAGGCGCAGCCGGGACTGCTCCACCGAGGCATGCACGGCCAGGGTGGCGGTGGGGGGCTTGCCGGCGGCCACCCGCTCCGCCGGGAGTTCCACACCGTGCTCCACCGCGTTCACCAGCAGCTGGCGCAGCGGGTCGGAGAGCCCATCGAGCACCAGGCGGTCGACGGCGTGGTGGTCGCCGACTAGCTCGAAGCGGACCTCCTTGCCCGCCTTGCGCGCCAGGTAGCGCACCAGCTGCCGATGGGTGTTGGTGATGTCGCTGAGCGGGCTGGCCACCAGGTCGAGGGCCCGCGCCTGGAGGTCCTCCAGCGCCTTCTCGGCCCCGGCCACAGAGGCGGACAGCCGGGCCAGCCCGGAGGTTATGGCCTCGGCGTCGCCCAGCGAGGCGGTCACCTCATCCACCAGGGTGGCCAGGGCCCCGGCGTCGACCCGCAGCGAGCAGACCTCGTTGATGAGGCGAAACAGCTCGGCGGCGTCGACCCGGACGTTCTCCCCGAAGGCCCACCCGTCGATGGAGCCGAGCAGGCCTCCCAGGTCGGCTTGTTCCACCGGTACGCCACCAGGCGGGCCCGGGCCGGGATCACCGAGGAACCCGCCGTGGTCGAGGGCACGGCGCAGGGCCCGCATCGCCTCGGCCAGGGCCGGAGGGGCGGTGCCGGGATCCGCGTCGACGGCCCCCTCCAAGCCGGCGGCCAGGCACTCCAGGGCCTCGGCCAGGGCGGGGCTCATGTTCAGTTCGCGCTCGCTTATTCCCTTCCAGGCCTCCTCAAGCAGCTTGCCGGCGTCGGAGATGGCCGTGTAGCCCATCATCCGCGCGGTGCCCTTGACTGTATGCCCCTCCCGGTACAGGTCTTTCGCCAGGGCAGGGTCGACCTCGGCGGTGGCGCAGGCGCGCGCGCCGGCGGCCAGGCGTCCCGCCCGCTCGGCAATCTCGGCGCGGAACATGGCACACAGCTCGGCGTCATCGGTGAAGGGCACGATTCACCCCTCGGTTGTGAAGACCGGTTGAGGTGGATATCGACGGCCGCGGTGGGGGGCTTGAGCGATGCCAAGGCTCTGCCTGTCCCGCAGATACGGAGAGGGGCGCCCGGCAAGGCCGGGCGCGGAGCCAGGTTCTGCCTCTCCCGGCGCAAGCCGGGGGAGGCGCGAGAGCCCGCAGGGCTCGAGCGGAGGGGGCGAACCCGCGCCTCAGCTCAGTTGCGACTCTGCCCCCTCCCTAACCCTCCCCCGCCTGACGGCGGGAGAGGGACTGGTGCCCCCCTACTCCCACTCAATGGTGGCCGGAGGCTTGGAGGAGATGTCGTAGACCACCCGATTGATGCCCGGCACCTCGTTGATCACCCGCGAGGAGATGCGCTCCAGCACCTCGTAGGGCAGCCGAGCCCAGTCGGCGGTCATGGCATCGTCGCTGGTGACCGCCCGCACCACCAACGGGTAGGCATAGGTGCGCTCGTCGCCCTGCACCCCCACCGAGCGGACCGCCGGCAGCACCCCAAAGGCCTGCCACAGCTCCCGGTAGAGGCCGGCCCGGCGCACTTCCTCGACGATGATCGCGTCGGCCGCCCGCAGGATCTCCAGGCGCTCGAAGGTCACCTCTCCAATGATGCGCACCGCCAGCCCCGGGCCGGGGAAAGGCTGGCGCCACACCATCGCCTCGGGTAGCCCCAGCTCCTCGCCGATGGCCCGCACCTCGTCCTTGAACAGGTCGCGCAGCGGCTCCACCAACTCCAGGCGCATGTCGGCGGGGAGCCCACCCACGTTGTGGTGGCTCTTGATGCGGGCCGCGTCGCGGGTACCCGACTCGATGACGTCGGGGTAGAGGGTGCCCTGTACCAGGAAGCGGGCGTCGGCGTGGCGGGCGGCCACCTCCTCGAACACCCGGATGAAGGTCTCCCCGATGGCCCGCCGCTTGGCCTCGGGCTCGGTGACCCCGGCCAGGGCGGTCAGGAAGCGGTCGGCCGCACTCACATGGACCAGGTCCATACCGAAATGCGCCCGAAAGGTTTCCTCCACCTGCTCCGCCTCCCCCGCCCGCAGCAGCCCGTGGTCCACGAACACGCAGGTGAGCTGGTCGCCCACCGCCCGGTGCACCAGGGTGGCCGCCACCGAGGAGTCCACCCCGCCGGAGAGCCCGCAGAGGATGCGCTCCCCGCCCACCCGGCGGCGCACCGCCGCCACCGACTGCTCGATGATGGACGCCCGGGTCCAGTTGGGCCGGGCCCGGCAGGCGCCGAAGAGGAAGGCGGCCAGCACCTCCTCCCCCCGGGGGGTGTGCACCACCTCGGGGTGGAACTGCACGCCGAACCGGCCGGCCGACCGGTCCTCCATGGCCGCCACCGGCGAGGCGGCGGTGGTGGCGGTGATGGCGAACCCGGGCGGGGCCTGCACCACCGCGTCGCGGTGGCTCATCCAGACGGTCTGGGTCGGCGGCAGGCCGTCCAACAGCAGGCCGGGGGTGGCAGCGGCCAGTTCGGTCTTGCCGAACTCGGCGGCCCCGGTGCGGGCCACCTCGCCCCCGAGCATCTTGGCCAGCAGCTGGTGGCCGTAGCAAATGCCGAGGGTCGGGATGCCCAGCTCCAGAATCCCGGGGTCCAGGGTGTAGGCGTCCTCGGCGTACACCGAGGCCGGGCCGCCGGAGAGGATGATGCCCACCGGGCGGCGGGCGGTCACCTCGGCGGCGGTGATGCGGCGGGGCACGATCTCCGAGAAGACCCGGGCCTCCCGCACCCGGCGAGCGATGAGACGGGCGTACTGGGCGCCGAAGTCGACGACCAGCACCCGGTCGAAGCCGCTCTCCGGGTCGGTCATCCCATGCCGATCCCCTGGTGGCGCTGCAACGCCTTGCCCTCGGTCTGCAGGGCGGGGGCCACCATGACCTCGGCCTTCTGGAACTCCTTGACGTCGCCATAGCCGGTGGTGGCCATGGCCACCCGCAGCGCCCCGAACAGGTTGCGCCGCCCGTCGTTCTCGTGGGCCGGGCCCGTCAGCACCTCCTGCAGGGTGCCCAGCCTGCCCACCTCGACCCGGGCGCCGCGGGGCAGCACCGGGTGGAAGGTGGCCATGCCCCAGTGAAAGCCCCGGCCGGGGGCCTCGGTCGCGGCGGCGATGGGGGCACCGAGCATGACCGCATCGGCCCCGCAGGCGATGGCCTTGGCGATGTCGCCCCCGGTGCGCATGCCCCCGTCGGCGATGACATGCACGTAGCGGCCCGCCTCGTCCAAATGGCGGATGCGGGCCCCGGCCGCATCGGCGATGGCGGTGGCCTGGGGCACCCCCACCCCCAGCACCGCGCGGGTGGTGCAGGCGGCCCCGGGTCCGACCCCCACCAGCACCCCCGCCGCCCCGGCCCGCATCAGGTGCAGGGCGGTGCTGTGCGAGGCGCATCCGCCCAGGATGACCGGCAGATCGAAGCCGGCGATGAACTCCTTGAGGTTGAGGGGCTCGCTGCGGGTGGAGACGTGCTCGGCGGAGACCACCGTCCCCTGGATGACCAGCAGGTCGAGGCCGGCCTCCACGGTGAGGTGGGCGTAGTCGCGCACCCGCTGCGGGGTGAGGCTGGCGGCGGTGACCGCTCCCCCATCCTTCATCTCCTGGATGCGCCGCCCGATGAGTTCGGGCTTGATGGGCTCGGCGTAGATCTCCTGCATGCGCCGGGTGGCTCGGTCGGCAGGCAGGGCGGCAATCTCCTCGAAGCGGGGCTCGGGGTCCTCGTAACGGGTCCACAGCCCCTCGAGGTTGAGCACCGCCAGGCCGCCCAGGCGCCCGATGGCGACGGCGGTGGCCGGGCTCACCGCCGAGTCCATGCCGGCGGCCATCATCGGCAGGGAGAAGGTGAAGGCGTCGATCTCCCAGGAGATGTCGACGTCGTCGGGGTCGCGGGTGCGCCGGCTGGGGACGATGGCGATGTCGTCGAAGCCCCAGGCGCGCCGACCCGACTTGGCGATGCCGATCTCTACGTCCACCCCGCCTCCTGCCGCCGCTTGGGCGGCAGGGTAACAGTGGGGATCAGCCTCTCAGCCCCACCCGGCGGCGCACCGCCTGCTGGAACCCCTCGGCCCGGGTGCGGGCGTCGAGGGCCCCCTTCTGCATGAGGCGGTCCACCTCGGCGTCGTCGAGAGTGCCGTAGGCGCGGCGGATGGGGGCCAGGCCGGCAATCACCGCCTCGGCCACCGCCTCCTTGAAGCGCCCGTAGCCGCCGCTGCCGTGCTCGGCCTCCATCTCAGCCACGGTGGCCCCGGTGAACAGCGAGTGCATCTCCATGAGGTTGGAGATGCCCGGCTTGGCCTCCCAGTCGTGGTGAACCTCGGTCCCTGAGTCGGTGACCGCCCGCTTGATCCGCTGTCGGATGGTGTCGGGGTCGTCGAGGATGAGGATGCGGCTCGTCGGGTCGGGGTCCGACTTGGACATCTTCACGGAGGGGTCCTGCAGCGACATGACCCGGGCCCCGGTCTTGGGGATGATCGGCTCGGGCAGGGGGAACTCGTCGCCGAAGCGGGCGTTGAAGCGCTCGGCCAGGTCGCGGGTGAGCTCCAGGTGCTGCTTCTGGTCCTCCCCCACCGGGACGGCGTGCGCCCGGAACAGGAGGATGTCGGCCGCCATCAGCACCGGGTAGGAGTAGAGGCCCAGGTTGGAGCCGGCCTTGTCGGCCTTCTCCTTGAATTGGGTCATGCGGTTCAGCTGGCCGGTGGAGGTGATGGTGCTCAGGATCCAGGCCAGCTCGGTGTGCTGGGGCACCTGGCTCTGGAAGTAGAGCAGCGAGCGGGCCGGGTCCACCCCCATGGCGAGCAGCACCTTGGCGGCGTTGTGGCGGTCGGCGTAGAAGGCGGCCGGGTCCTGGGGCACGGTGATACCGTGCAGGTCGACCACGCAGTAGATGCAGTCGTACTCCTCCTGCAGCGCCACCCAGTTGCGCAACGCGCCGAGGTAGTTGCCGATGTGGATGTTGCCGGTGGGCTGGATGCCCGAGAAGACCGTCTTGCGTGCCACTGCTTCCTCCAACAGAAACGCCGGTGGTGGCGGCCACCGGCGTCGACATTCGCTCGCGGCGGGGCCTATTCGGTACCCGACCACCACCGAGGCTCGGCCATGCCGGGAGGGTAGCAGCAAGCATCCCCCCC